>DAOUHX010000056.1:0-7972 GCA_034428395.1 Caldilineaceae bacterium | reverse complement strand
TGTGGGCGCAGATGAAGGTCAAGTCCGCGTTCAACAAGTATTCGCGCGTGCCGGCCGGGCGTGGGACGTCCGGCGCGCAGGTGGCGCGGCGCATCCTCGATGCAAACGGCTTGGGGCACGTGAACGTTGAAGAGACGCGCGGCTTTCTCTCCGACCACTATGACCCGCGGTCGAGAACGCTGCGCCTGAGCCCGCAGGTCTATCAGAGCAACAGTGTGGCCGCGGTCGGCGTGGCCGCGCATGAGGCGGGCCACGCGCTGCAGCACAGCACCAATTATGCCCCCCTCACGCTGCGCAGCGCGATCGTCCCCGGCGTGCAGATCGGTAGCTGGCTGGGCCCGATCATCTTCATCATTGGCATGTTTTTGGGGCCGGGGCTGGGGTTCACGGTCTCATTGCTGGGCCTGATCCTGTTCGCCGCGGTCGCAGTGTTTACCCTGGTGACGCTACCGGTCGAGTTCAACGCCAGCACGCGGGCCAAGGAGGTCCTTGTGGCGCAGGGCTTCGTCGGCCAGCAGGAGTTGCAGGGTGTCAACGCGGTGCTGAATGCCGCGGCGTTGACCTACGTGGCCGCCGCGATCCAGGCGATCACGACGCTGCTGTACTATGCTTTCATCCTGTTTGCCCGCCGCGACTGAGCGGGCCGATTCCCGCGGGGGAGAAGATGAGGCGGCAGGCGGCGCCTGGTTTCTCGCAGACGCGGCCTGCCGTTCGAACGGAGCCTGAACTATGTTTACCGGACAACAAAGCGCAGTGCGCTTCTTTCGCACGGGGCAGCGAATGTCCCAACAGGCCGGCGGGTTAAGCCGCTGGCTGCTCATCGCCCCGGGACTGTCATTGGTCCTCTTCGGTCTGGCGATCCTGCTGTGGCCGGAGCTGTTGGCCTACATGGTGGCGGGGCTATTCATTGCGGTCGGATTCAGCGTCACGGGCTGGGGCTGGCGGCTCTCCCGGCGGCAGCGCAACGCGGCAGCCGGCTGGCAGGTCGTCGACGAGTATTGAGCCCGGCGGTCGTAAGCAATCGGCGATTGCGTAGCTGCTGCACTGCCGCCGACCGCTGTCCCTATTCGTCGACCTCGATCGTGTGCTCCTCTTCGCCGGAGCGCCACACGCCGTTCCGATCCCCGACAGCCCATTTTGAGCGGATATGGATGACGCGCCCACCCCGTCTTTTGCGGGGTTGGGCGGGTTGCCGCGGCGCGCTGCGGTTCAGCGCGTTCGATGCCAGCGTCGGCAGCTGATTCTGCAGCAGCTGCAGCCCGGCCCGCAGCGCCAGCCCCGCCAGACCGACTGCAACCGGAAGCCCGACCTTCGTCACCACCTCCGGCAGGTTGTTGCGCCGCTCAAGCGGATAGCCGTCCTCTGTATTGTAGCCGCAAGCGCTGCAGTGGCGCGCGGCCATCGCCACATCCTGGCCGCATCCGGGGCAGACCCGATAGACCTCGCTCATGCTGAGTCCTTTCTCCAACGAAACAGGTGCCCATAAGTATAGCAAACCTTTCGACGATGGCTCAAGCAGGCCGCGCGGGCAGCCCCGAAAGACCTCGCTTGTACCTGATTCCTGCGCTCCTTAGGTCCGGCCTGAAGCGAGCTGATCCGCGGCGCATGTCCCGGTGGCCGGAAAATGAGGCCGGCTCTAAGACTTTTCCGCTGAGGTAGAAGAGAAGCAAAGCACCCTTAGCAGGCAGCCTCAAGCGGCAAATGCCCTTATTTCGGGGTGTTGTCGGGGCAAAAGAGCCAATGATATACTGTTGCTGGTCTTGGCTGCATGGCCTCCCCTTTTCAGCCCACAGGCAGAGTACATGGTCGATATCGCCCACACTCCACAGGCTGGCGCGGGCAGCATCCGAATGCAGAGCGCGGGTGAGGCTTCCCTGCTGCGGAGGATATGGCAGGCGAAGCGGTACTACCTGTACCTCGTGCCGATCTTCGTGCTGCTGGGTGTCTTCTCCTACTACCCGCCACTGATGGCGCTCTACTATTCGATCAGCAATTTCAACGGCGTGCAGCTCCGGGTCATCGGGTTGGACAATTTCATCGACCTGTTCCAGGATCGGCTCTTTCTCACGTCGACGGGCAACGTGCTCAAGCTGCTGGTCGCGAATGTGCTCACCGGGCTGCTCCCGCCGTTGTTGGCGGCGGAGCTTCTCTTTTACATTCGCAGCCAGCGCGCGGCCAATTTCTATCGCACCATGTTCCTGATTCCAACACTGGTGCCGGCCATGGTGGTGATCCTGACCTGGCGTTACATCTATCACGCCCGCTACGGTCTAATCAACACGTTCCTCTCCGCGATTGGCCTCGATTTCCTGCAGACTGACTGGCTGGGCAGCTTCGACACTGCGCTGCTGTCGCTGATGTTTTTTGGCTTTCCGTGGATCCATGGCGCGTCGCTGCTGATCCTGCTGGCCGCCCTGCTCAACATCCCTGGCGAAGTCCTCGATTCGTACCGCCTGGATGCCGGTTGGGGGATTCGCAGGATCTGGCACATTGATCTGCCGTTGATTCTGGGCGCGGTGCGGCTGGTTGTCGTGCTGGCGATCATCAATACGCTGCAAGGGCTGACGCTGCAGTTTGCGTTGACGGGCGGCGGGCCGGGGAACGCCACGATGGTGCCGGCCTACTATATGTATCGCGAAGCGTTTTTCAACTCCCGTTTCGGCTATGCTTCGGCGATTGGGGTCGTTCTGTTCTTGGTGGTGCTGGGTGCAACGTTTCTGAACCTGCGTTTTGTGCGCTCGGACGTAGAATACGAGCCGGACGCTGGGTGAGGTGAGCACTGTGACCGCGAATACGCAACGCGTCGCGAAGACTATAGCACTCGTGCGCGGCGGCGACCTGACCGCGAATGCGGCGCTGGCCGTGCTGCTGTTCCTGTCACTGGTCCCGGTCGGGATGTTGCTCATCCAGGGCGGCAAGACGGGTCATCAGTTCGATGCCAATCCCTGGGGAATTATGCTGCCCTATCACTTTGACAACTATTCCAGGATTGGCCGCGCGGTGACCGGCTACATCACGAATACGATAATCGTGAGCGCGGTTGCGACCGGCATGGCGGTAATGCTGGCAAGCTATACATCCTACATCTTTGCCCGTTTTTCCTTTCCCGGTAAGGAGTATCTCTTCTATGCGATTATCGGCCTGATGATGATACCGTTCGTCCTCAGCCTGATTCCGCAGTACATGCTGGTGTTGCGGCTGGGTCTGACGAACACGCGTTGGGCCTTGATTTTTCCCTATGCCGCGGGCGGTGCGGCGTTCGGCGTATTTTTGCTGCGGCCATTCATGGCGAGCCTGCCGGAGGAGCTCTTTGAGGCGGCGCGCATCGACGGCGCGGGCGAACTGCAAACATACCGCTGGCTCGCTTTTCCCCTGTCGACGCCGATTATGGCTACGCTGGCAATTTTGCTGGTGCTGGGGCAGTGGAACGATATCATCTGGGCCTCGGTTGTCATCAACGACGAGGAGCTCTACACGGTCTCGCTCGGCGTGTGGAGCATGGTGCGCGCCTACACGGAGCAGACGCAGTGGGGGTTGGTATTCGCCGGCTTTACGGTTACTTCGCTGCCGATTATTATTCTCTTCATTTTCACGCGTAACCTCTTCATTAAGGGGTTGTCATCGGGCGCGCTCAAGGCGTAGCCCAGCATAGCAAGGAGGTGAAGTCGAGGACTGTAAAGAACGTCGTTTTTCTGAAGTGGGAGCGCCCTGTGGGCCTCACGGAATCGAGCCGTTATCAGGAAAGGGAGAAGAAAAGGATGGCACCCATGCGAGACGTTTTCCATAAGCTGCAGCGGACCTTTGGCGGCCGCCAGCGGAGGCTGGTCGGAACGTTGGCCGTCATTACAGTTTTCCTTTTGAGTGCGTGCGCCGCGCCGGCGGTGGTCGAAGTCGAAGTCGAAGTCGAAGTGCCGGCGAGCGGCCGTCTGAACGTCGACTACCAGGGCACGCTCGAGGTGTTTATCTCCGGTTACGACCTGACCGAGGCGTTGACCGAGGCCCAAAAGGCAGCCGGTGTGAAGGGCAATGAGGGCCTGGAAGCGTTGATCGCCGAGTGGGAGGCGATGAACCCGGGCATCGATATTGTGCCGGTGGCGGGGCCGGTTGGGCCGGCAGGGCAGGACCCCTTTCAGTGGTTCGTAAATACACAGGTCCCCGCTGGTCAGGGGCCGGACATCTTCTTCTACTATGGGCACACGCTCTACAACGGCGCGGCCGGCGACAAGGGGCTGATGGTGCCGCTGGACGCCTACCTGTTGCAGCCGAATCCGTATGTGCCGGAAGGTGAACCGGGCAGCGAGCGATGGATCGACATCTTCGAGAACGGCTTCTCGGGCGCGATCGCGCAGGAGCGCAGCCCGGCCGGCCACTACTACGGCATACCGGTCGATGCCGCCCCGATCACGATCTGGTACAACAAGACGGTGCTGGATGAACTCGGGTTGGAGTTCCCCTTCCCCAACTACTACAGCGATCTTGTCGCGCTGCTTGAGCAGCTGCACGCGGCCGGTTACGAGAAACCGATCGTCGGCCAGCTGGGGCCTGCAACCCAATGGGACAACATCATCTTCGACCATTCGCTTCTCGAGCCGGTCGGTATGGTGGAGTGGGACGTGTTGGACTATAAGCCGTCGCTGGTCAAGGGCTTCATCGACAAGGAGGAGTTCGCGCGGGCGGTCCACCTGGGCCTGTTTGACGCGACCGGCCCCGAGTTCCGCGAGATTCTGCGCCTGGGCAAGATGTGGGCTCCCTACTTCACCGAGGAGTGGAAGGTCAATGGCCGGCCGGGCCCGGAAGAGTTCATCAGCGGCAATGCGCCCGTTTTCCTGAGCGGCATGTGGATGGCGCAGAATTTCCTGACTAACCCGGAGGTCGACTTCGAGGTCGGCGTGGCGACCAACCCGCTGATCGGGCCGAAAGAGTCGGATCTGGCCGATCCGAACCCCTATCCGGGCGTGGCTGGTGTGGGCATGACCTTTAACGTCCACTGGCAGACGATGGAGCGCGGCACGATGAATGCCGCAATCGACTTCCTCCAGTTCATCAGCGCGCCGCAGAACTGGCGTAAGGCGCACGAGAGCAAGCTGGGCGCGATATCGATCCTCAAGGGCCTGGAGCCGACTCTGCCCGACGACCTGGCCGCGGCCGTCCAGGGCGCGATTCCGACCTCGCAGATGGCTTTCGACATCTCTGGTACCTCGACCGACTTCACGCAGCAGACCGAGCGTCAGACGATCTACACCGAGTTCTACCTCGGTGAGATTACGCTGGATGAAGCCGCTGAGCGCTTCCAGCAGAGTCTGCTCGATTGGGTCGAGCGCGAGTTGGAACAGAACGATATGGAACGGAATCCCGGCGGCACGTGGGACCTGAGCAAGTGGTAGCGAGCGGCGGGCGGCAGGGCAGCCTGCGCCGGCGCTGAGAAGGACTGTCAAGAGCCGGTCATGGGGGCGCGGTGTGCACCTCCATGACCGGCGCACTTTCAGGAGAGGGAAATGGCGCAGACGGCGATTCAACAGCTTGAGGGCTGTATCGAGGCGCTGCGAGAAGGCGCGCTGACGGCAGAGCAGCTGCTGGCGGTGATCGAGACGCTGCGCCGCGGGGGCGGCGGTCGGCAGGAACTGCTCTACCTGCAGGCCGGTCATACGTCGGTGGCGGCGCAGGTGATCGGCCTGTCGCTGGTCGAGGACGGGGAGGTCGTCGAACAGCATCCGGGCGACCCGTGGCCCTACGAGACGGTGCTGGACGCCATGAACGACGGCTGGCGGATCGTGCAGTTTCCCAACCTGGCGCTGGTGCCGGATGAGAACCGGCCCACCGGCCTTGGTTGTGAGTTCATACTGGAGAAGTGGAGATAGGGTGATGAAAAGCTACTACGACTGTGAGCCGACGCTGAGTGACAACGATGTGCTGGACGTGTGCAAACGGGGTTATCTGCGGCTGGAAGCGGTCGTGCCGGAGGAAATCAACGAACGCGTGCGCGCCTTTCTGGTGGAGAACACCTCGCATGAGCCGACCGAGATCCTATTCGAGGACTGGTTTGTGGAAGGTGTGATCAAGAATCCGCAGGCGGCGGGTGCGGTGCGGTCGCTGCTGGGCGTCAATTTCGGGCTGCCGCTGCTGATGAGCAATCACCGCGTCGAATATCCGACGGAGGCGCAGGCATGGCACCGCGACGGCAATTCGAAGTTCACGCATGAGCTGCGCAACCTGCAGGTCTTCTATCTGCCGCAGGACTGCACGATGGAGATGGGGCCGACCGAGATTATCCCCGGAACACACCTGCTCTACTCGGCTAATGACCATCTCCAACATCTTGACCGTGTGCGCGGGAGCGAGTATATGGCCGGGCCGGCCGGCTCGATCTTCATCACTGTCTACTCGATCTGGCACCGGCGCTCGACGTCGACACGGGCGCAGAGGCCGGGGGTGAGGAACAATCTGAAGTACAACTATTTTCGCACCGCGCCGCCGCAGCGTGACTGGTGCATCGACCCCGATTTCGACTTCGGCAACGCGCCCTACCTTCCAGAGAGGGACTCCGGCTACTACCGCGACATATGGCTGGCGGCCAGCCATGCGGCCGAGATGTTTCTGTGGCTGTGCGGCAAGCACGCGCAGTATCGGACCGAGGGCGGGCAGACGTGGCCGCTGAACGGGTCGGCGGCGCGTTTTACCGATGCGCCCTACGGCGTTCCGCCTGGGTTGTGAGCAGCTGGGCTACGCCCGAGAGAAGTTTGCGGCGACCGGCGAACAGGTTCAGCCGGTGGGATGATAGCATATTTGACAAAATGTTCGCTAAATGCGAACATTTCTTTGTATGGGCCCGGAAATGCAGATTGAATGGAGGACAAGGGCGATCAGGGACATGCGTCGCTTGGACACACGAGACAGCGAGCGGATCATCGCCAAGATCGAGCAGTATGCAAGTGATCCGTCAGCGCTGGCCAATCAGGTGGTTATGCTTTCTGGCAGCAGATACAGGCGGTTGAGAGTCGGAAATTATCGAGTGATTTTCCATGCTGAAAGCGCTGGAATCATGACTGTGCTGAGGGTTCGCCACAGGAGGGAAGCCTATGAGTAGCGAATCAACGGTTACGCTAGAGCGGGCGGAGTACGATGCCCTGCTCAACTACAATAGCGAGCTCGAAGACAAACTGGCTGCTCTCGATGCCGAAGATGGAAGCCGTGTTCCACACGAAGTGGCTGTGGCCATTATTCGCGGGCAGAGCCCTATCCGCGCGTTCCGGGAGTACCTCGGCATCACGCAGCGCGAGCTTTCCGTAAGCACGGGAATCTCGGTCAGCTATCTATCCGAAATCGAGCGCGGACACAAGCCCGGCTCCACATCCGCCCTGACCCGCATCGCCCGCGCGCTTGGCACAACGCTCGACGCCCTGGTTATCGAGTAGTGTGTGGTTGGCCAGCCGCTGTCTTAGCAGTTCGGTTGTTCAGAGTGGCCGCGCAGCGAACCGCGACCCTCTTTGCACTTTCTTCTCCAGAGTCCGATTTTGTGAGGATAGCGTACCGCGCTCTGAAAGCAGTGCGCAGGCCGCCGAGGTATGCTGCTTTTCTGGCAACGGCCTGCCAATTGCACCCATTGCGATCACTAACTGCAGCGGGCATCTTCCTCAAGATATGACTCGACTTCGGTCGCCTCGATCGAACCAGGCCAAGGCCTGACAATCCTGGCGACGACATCATCCGCTTCATAGGATGAGTCGGCACCTAAACTGAATTCCTGCCAGTAAAACTTTGTGAAGCGGAGGATGTGGCGTAAGCCCTGGCGGCGGCAGTGAAACACAGCCCGCGAGGACTGCTCTTGCGAGAGGAATCAAGACGGCCAGAAGGAGAGCGCGGCACGGCCTCCATTTAAGGCTGCAAACCAACAAAACATAATTCATTTTTGTGCAGCTTTCTGATCGTCCTTCTGTGTCATCAAACTCCATGGATGAAATAACCTGAATCCGGT
>DAOUHX010000055.1:0-2118 GCA_034428395.1 Caldilineaceae bacterium | reverse complement strand
GCGATGCGCGTTCTGGCTGGGGATCCCGCACTGCCGTCCCGCCTTTTGCAGGCCCTGCCACCTGGCGTTGCGAATGCCGAGCCGTTCGCCGTAGAAGCGGGCGTAGAGCTTCATCACGCAGAAGGCGTTTCCACCCATCGGCTGCCATTCGAGACTGTGCCGCGCGTGCGACTGGCGCATCATGCGCAGGTCGAATTCGGCGTTGAAGATACCGACAGTGCGGCCTTCGAATAGTGCCTGCACGTCAGGCCAGATACTCTCCCAGGTCGGCGCGCCGCGTACCATCTCGTTTGTAATGCCGTGCACGGCGATGACGTCGTAGGGGATGCGGGAAACAGGGCGGACTAGGCTATCCAGTATAGTCTTGCCCTGCGCGTCCACGATGCCGACTTCGACTATCTCGTCGGTGGGTCCGAGACCTGTCGTCTCGGTGTCGAAGAAAAGCGGGTTGCTCTCCAGGATCTCGCGTGCCCGTTGGGCTGCACTCGGGTTCATTTTCCGGACCCTAGAGAGGCAGCCGCACCGGCGCGGCGCGACGTGCCGACTCGTAGGCCGCCAGCGCGACCTCGAGCGCGGCTTGGCCGTCCTCGCCGCTGATGAAGGGCTCGCGGTCTTCACGGATCATGGCGACGAAATCGGCCACCAGTCCTTCGTCGCCGCTACTGCCCCAGTTGACCCACGAGGTCTTGCCCGCATTGTCAGAGCTGACCTGGAGGTTCTGCTCGAAGGCGTCGACGCTGATCAGGCCTTGCTCGCCAAGAACATCAAGCTTTACATCGCCCCAGGTGGGGTAGCTTGGCGGGCGCGACCAGCTTGTGTCGAGCGTGCCGAAAATACCGTTTGCGAGCCGGAAGCTGAGCAGACCGACGTCGTCGATGCCGAGCCCAGGATGGAGGAGCTCATGGCCGACCTCGGCGTAGACCTCCTCGACTTCGGTGTCCCACAGCCAGCGCAGCAGGTCGACCACGTGCACAGTATGGTCGAGGACGGCGCCACCGCCGGCCAGCTCAGGGTCAGCGAACCAGCCGCCTGGCATGGAGCCGTGGTTGGTGCATTTGACACTGTAGATTTCGCCGAGCAAGCCGGTGTCGAGCCGCTGTTTCAGCTCGATCACGGGGGCCGAATAGCGCATGGGAAAGGCGATCTGCAGCTTGGTGTTGGTCTCGCGACAGCGCTCAATCATCGCCAAACCGTCGGCGGCCGTTGTGGCAATTGGTTTCTCGCAGAGAATGGCGCGCACGCGGCCGGCGGATTGGAGCACGAGCGGGGCATGGGCCGCGTTTTCCGAACAGATGACCACGCCGTCTAGCTCTTCGTCCAGCAGGCCCCCGGGCTGCTCGAAGTAGGGAATGTCGTACTGGCTCGAAAAGCTGCGGCCGCGCTCGGGGTTGTCATCGTAGATGCCGGCCAGCGTGACACCCGCCATCGGCGCAAGAAAGTGGAGATAACTGGCCGCGTGCATGTGCGCGAAGCTGAAGAGGCCAAGCCTGACTTCGGCGGTGGGGTCGACTTCACCTTGTCCGGCAGGGTTCTGCTTTCCCATTTCGTTAGATCGATCAGTCATTCGATTCGTTACCTCGATATTCTGCATCGCTGCGTGCTTACGGGTTGGCGGGAGGCATGGCGGCTGCTCATCCGATTGTAACCGGCTTACCGGTCTCAAGACTCTCGATGGCGGCGCGTGAGATCTTGACCGCCATGAGGCCGTCGTAGGGGGAGACCAGAAAGGGCTCATTGGCCTCGACACAGCTGACGAAGTGGGCCAGCTCGGCGTAATAGGGATCGTCCTGGGGGGCGGTCGGCGAGCTTCCGGAGGCTGCCAGGGTACCGTCCTCTTTGGCGAGCGCAAGTTCGACCGGGGCGCGTGCGCGCGAGTCCCACTCGATGATGCCTCCAGAGCCGGCAATTTCGATGCGCAGGTTGAAGCGGCCGCGCGGATAGGCCCAGCTGCCTTCGATGTGGCCGACGGCGCCGCTGGTGAAGCGGAGCGTGAGCAGGGCGTGGTCGACTGGCTCCTTGCCGGCGAACATCATGCCGCGGGCGAAGACGCGTTCGATTTCGCCGAAGCACCAGCGCTGGTAGTCGATGTCGTGGATGCAGAGGTCGAGCAGGACGCCC
>DAOUHX010000054.1:0-1523 GCA_034428395.1 Caldilineaceae bacterium | reverse complement strand
CAAGAACTCATCCCTGGCCATCGCCATCGGCTACCCAGACCTCTTCGCCGTAGCCGGCAACACGATCCTCAATCAGACCGGCCGCGAGATCGAGATGTTTACCATGATCATGGGCACCTACCTGTGTCTAAGTCTGCTGACCTCTCTCCTGATGAACATTTACAACCGGCGCATCCGGCTCGTCGAACGATGATGCCATGCCAGGAACCTGGACTACCGCGATTTCTATCCATGAGAAAGTGACCCAAGGATTTCCCCAGAGATGACCACTGCGGCAGGCACGCAATCGGACCGCTCGGTCCTCCCCATAACCGAACGCTACGCCCTCCTTGGCTGGCTGCGGCGCAACCTCTTCCGCGACATCTTCAATTCGACCCTAACCCTGGCCGCCCTTGTCTTCATCATCGTCATTGGGCGCATCCTTTTGCGCTGGGTATTCTTCTCCGCCGAGTGGGGCGTCATCCCCGCCAACTTCAACCTGCTCATGCGCGGCCAGTATCCCGCCGCCGAGGCCTGGCGCCTCTGGCTGGTTTTCTACCTGCTCGGCGCCGTTGTGGGCGCTTCGTGGAATCTCATCAGCGGCCAGTTCAGCAGCGCCGCGCGCGTCCTCATCGCCATTCCATTTGTACTCATGTTGATCCCCTTCTTCTCCATGGGGACCCGTCTATACCTGTTCATAACCGCCGTCGCCTCCGGTGTCGGCTTCTTTGTCGCAGGCTACCTGCCCATCCAGCGCCGCGGCCGCGCCGCGGTCTACTTGCTGATTGCCTATCTCGTCATAATGCTGGTCCTGCTGAGGGGCCTCCCGTGGGAAGCAGGCCCGTTGCCCTCGGTCCAGCCAATTGTCTGGGGCGGCCTCCTGCTCTCGCTCCTGCTCGCCTTCTTCGGCATCACCCTCTCTTTCCCTTTAGGCGTCCTCCTTGCTCTTGGTCGCCAGTCCAAGCTGCCGGCCATCCGGGTCATGAGCGTCGTCTATATCGAGTTCATTCGCGGCGTCCCGCTCATCAGCCTGCTCTTCATGGGCCAGATAATGCTCCAGCTCTTCCTGCCCGACGGCTTCCCTCTCGTCGACCGCGTCCTGCGCGCGCTCGTCGCCATCACCCTATTCTCCGCGGCCTATACGGCCGAAAACGTGCGCGGCGGCCTGCAGTCGATCCCGCGCGGCCAGTACGAGGCCGCTCAGGCCGTCGGCCTCAGTACCTATCAGTCGACCATACACATCATCCTGCCCCAGGCCCTGCGCGCCGTCATCCCGGTGCTCGTCGGGCAGTTCATCAGTCTTTTCAAAGACACGACCCTGGTCGCGCTCGTCGGCATCTTCGACCTGCTCGGCATCGCCCGCACCATTCTCGCCAACCCCGACTGGCTCGGCACCCATCAGGAAGTCTACGTCGTCGTCGCCGTCCTTTTCTGGATCTTCAGCTACACCATGTCCTACGCCAGCCGCCGCATCGAGCGCCGCCTCGGCGTGGGCGAACGTTAAATCGCCTGCCAGCACCAGCCCGCCGAAAAGCGTCCTACGA
>DAOUHX010000053.1:0-2441 GCA_034428395.1 Caldilineaceae bacterium | reverse complement strand
GGGGGTCCGAATGGGTCGCCTGCCACGCTTCATTGCCGCCGGGCGGCAGCGAGTAGAGGCGCAGCGCCAGAGGCCCGCTGTGGACCGTCCTGTTGTGCCTGGCGGTCTGCCACACGGCGACCGGCCCCTAACAGGATTCCCTGCCCTTCTCCGGCGGAAAGCTCCGGCGCCGGTCCGGCACCCGTTCGAGTCCGCCGTTGACCGGGGTGTCCCCGCGGTCAACCTGAAAGCGCCCCCATAGCCCACCTCCGGCAGCCAGCCGGATGTTCACCCACCAAAAAAGGACCGACTATGTCAACCCGATACAAAGTAGCTCTGCTGCTGACCGTCATCATCTTGGCCGGCGCATGTGCGCCGTCGCAGCAAGGTGGCCCGGCCGGCGCGGCCGCGCCGCAAACGGGCGAAACCATCGTCTTCGGCGACTACAACTGGCCCAGCGCACAGGTCCAGAACCGCATTGCGCAGTACATCGTAGAAAAGGGTTACGGCTATCCGACCGACGTCGTCTTCGGCGCCACGCTGCCGCTGTTCCAGGGGCTTCGGCGGGGCGATATCGATGTCAGCATGGAGATCTGGCTGCCGAACCAGATCGAGGCCTGGTATGAGGCCGAGGCCAACGGGGAGGTCGTGATCGTCGGCTTGAGCCTGGGAAATGACTGGCAGTCGGCCTTTGTCATCCCCGCCTACGTGCAAGAGGAGTATCCCGACCTGGACAGCGTCGAGGACCTGAAGGAGGAGCGCTTCAAGGCGCTGTTTGCGACGCCGGAAACGGGCGGCAAGGCGCGCCTGGTGTCCTGCGTGATTGGCTGGGCCTGCGAGGAAGCCAACGCCGCTCAGGTCGAGGGCTACGGCCTCGAAGAGCACGTGCACATCATCAATCCCGGCGACGGCGCGGCACTCAACTCCGACCTCTACGGCGCCTATGCCAAGGGCGAGCCCTGGCTCGGCTACCAGTGGGGCTCGAACGAACCGGCGCTGTTCCTGGATCTGGTGCGGCTGGAGGAGCCGGCCTACAGCGACGAGTGCTGGGCGGCGGACAAGGCCTGCGCCTACGAGGACGCCACCGTCCTGGTCGCGGTCCATCCCGACCTGCTGGAGGCTGCGCCCGACGTGATCGAGATGCTGCGCGCGTGGGGATTCCGCCTCAGCGTCTACCGCGAGGTCGCGGCGTGGCAGCAGGAGAACGACCAGGCAAGCGCCAATGATGCCGCGCTGTGGTGGCTGAACGGAAACGCCGAGACGTGGCGCGCCTGGGTCAGCGACGAGGCCGCCGCGGCGATAGAGGCCGCACTCGCATCCGGCGAGATTCCCGACGGCTGGCCGGATGAGTAGTTTGCAGGAAAAGAACGGTGTTTAAGCCGGCATGTTCAGACAGTTCGCCCTGAATCCAGACATGGCAGCGGTCATGCCCGACAGCACGGCTGTACGCGCCCAAATGTGTGCACCGGGCGGGTCAAAAAGGGGGGCCTCAGCAAGAACAGTGCCTAGGCTGGTATCGACGCATTTTCACTCGCTATGAAAAGCTCCCGCGACGCTTCATGGCTTTCTTGCATTTTGCTTCTACACTGATCTGGCTCGACCGAAATGGCAACGAGTCCGCGCTTGATCCGGTTTTGGGGCCAATCATACTTAACGATACACACGGAGGAGATACACTTCTATCGAAACCGTCATGTGCAGTTTGGTAAGGAACCGCCTTTCCTTGCCTCTACCAACTATGGGATGCCATCATAAACGTACCTGTCTGGACCCACGCCGCTCGCCGCGCCGCGCAGGCCCCGCCCGATCGCAACCGCTACGTCGATTTCCTGCGCGCCGCCTCTATCTGCTTCGTCATATTGGGCCACTGGCTGGTCGTCGCCATCCATACGCGGGACGACCAACTGGTTTACACCGACCTCCTCACCACCGTCCCCTGGGTCCAATGGCTGACCTGGCTCTTCCAGGTCATGCCGGTCTTCTTCCTCGTCGGTGGCTACGTCAATGGGCTCAGCTGGCAGGCTGCCCAAAACCGGCAGAAAGGCTATGCCCCCTGGCTGGCCCACCGGCTGCAGCGACTCATCCTGCCGGTCCTTCCAGTTCTTGCGGCCTGGACGCTGATTAGCCTGGCCTGGGTCTTGCTCGACCCCAACACCGAGCAGCTGAAGATTATCTCCCGCGTCGCGATTGTACCTGTCTGGTTTCTCGTCGTCTACATTCTCATTGTCCTTCTCGTTCCTCTCGCCTACCGAGCCTGGCGGCGTTACAACTACGCCTCCTTCTGGACGCTTGTGGCCGTGGCCGCGCTCCTGGACCTGGTCGCCTTGGGCGCTGGCTGGCGGCTGCTCGGCTGGCTGAACTACCTCATCGTCTATCTTGCAATCCACCAGCTCGGCTTCGCTTGGCAGACCGGCCGCATCGGCGGGCCCCGCCGCCGTCTCCTCTGGGCCGCCGGCGGGCTG
>DAOUHX010000052.1:0-3761 GCA_034428395.1 Caldilineaceae bacterium | reverse complement strand
GCGCCCAGCACGACCAGAAGCAGCAGCGCCAGAATCAGGCCGGGAAACGACATCAGTACATCCACGACCCGCTGGCTGATCAGATCGAACCGTTGACCGAGGTAGCCGCTGGCAATGCCCCAGACGAATCCGATCAGGTCACCGACAAAAACGGCGGTGATGCTGACGATAAGGGTGATGCGCGAACCGTAAATGATGCGGCTGAGAAGATCGCGGCCCAACTGGTCGGTGCCGAGAAGGTGCTTGGCGGTCGGCGCGGCGCGGATAGCGCCGTAGTCGGCTTCCAATGGGTCATAGGGCGAGAGTTGCGGCGCAAAAACCGCCATGAAGAACATCAGCAGCCAGATGCTCACGGCCGCCGCGCCGATCGGTGATGACTGGGCGAAACGGCGGACCGCGCCGCCAAATGCAAAGATCGGATTAGGCTGCCGGCTCTCACCTTCCATCGTCAGTCCGCCGGAATCGGCCAGCGGGGACCCTGTCGTTGCCATTTCGATTCCTTTAGCAAGTGAACTGCGGGCCGGTGCCGCCGAGTTTCGTCAACCTGCCGGAGTTCACGATTCGTAGCGAATGCGGGGGTCGAGAAAGGCGTAGCTGAGATCAACGATAAGATTGATGAATACGTAGATCAGGCCGTAGAGCAGGACAAGGTTTTGGATCATCATCCAGTCCCGCTCGGTCATGCCCTGCACAAGCAGTTTGCCGAGGCCCGGTACCGCGAAGGCCGTCTCTACCGAAACCGCGCCCCCCAGCAGGCCGCCCAGCGCCAGACCCGTTGTTGTAACGACCGGCAGCATCGCGTTCTTGAATACATGGCGCCAGACGACGAGCGACTCGCGCAACCCCTTGGCCCGCGCCGTGCGGATATAGTCCTCGTACAGGACCTCGAGCGCGGCGGAGCGGGCCATGCGCGCCGTCGCCGCCGAAAGACCCAGCCCCAACGCCAGGGCGGGCAGCAGCGTCATTGACAGGTTGCCCAGCGGGTCCTCCCAGAACTGGATAATCGTGATCGGGGGCCGCCAGGTGAACACCAGAACGGTGAATAGTATAATCAGCAACCCCAGCCAATAGCTGGGCACGGCGATGAAGATGGTGATGCCGACGCGCGATAGATGGTCCATCATCGAGTTGCGCCACATCGCGCTCAACATCCCAATCGGGACCCCGATAAGCCAGGAAAGCAGGACGGCCATGATCGCGATCTGCGCTGAAATCGGCCCTCGGCGCAGGATCATCCCGCTGATCGGCTCCTTGTTCCAGAAGGAGGAGCCCATATCGCCACTGATGACCTGTCCGATCCAGTTCAGGTATTGGATGTGAAGCGGTTTGTCGAGACCGAGGCTGGCGCGCACCGCCTGCAACTCCTCTTCGCTCAATACATAGATGCCGTCCGACTCCGAAACGATCAACTGCAGAGGGTCGCCGGGAATCACCCGCATCGCCAGAAAGATGAGGATCGTGACGCCGATGATGGTCGGTATGGCGATGAGCAGGCGGTTCAATATATATTTTGACATGAGCGTTCAGAGGGAAACTGCGATGCTTCATCGAATGGGCGGCGCAACAGGGCCCGTTCGCTGGACTGTTGCGCCGCCCAAAGGGAATTCACTTTTCTGTGGCCGGACGCCGCCTATGCATGGTTCCAGCCCGGTTGCCGCGAGGCTGGCCGCTGCCCGGCTGTCGTTCGTCGACCACCAACTCGTTTCTAGGCGTCCGGGTCGATCCAGACGGTCTCCATGCGGCCCCATTCGGCGAAGGCGCGCTGGTCGAGCGCCAGCCCATGGACCCGGTTGTTCCACATCGGCAGGTGGAAGGTATAGCCGACCAGGTACTCGGGCGGGTTCTCGTCGAGCAGATTCTGGGCGTCGTCGATCTGCCCTTGCCGCGTTTCGACGTCCAACTCCACGTCAATCTCGGCGAGCAGGGCGTCGAATTCCGCATTGGTGTAGGCGCCGAAGTTCTGCGAGCCGTCGGCGTGCCACCACAGATTGCCGCGCGGCGAGATGTCGGAGACGGCGTGACCGCGTGTGTGAACCATCAGCTGGTAGTTACCGGTGGACTGTTCGGAGCCGAGCAAGGCACGCTCGACGATACGAATCTCGGTCTCGATGTTGAGATGCCGTTTGAGCATATCCTGGAACGCAGGCGCCAGCAGCTCGCCCTGCGGCCCGGCTGCCGCCAGCAACTCGACGCCGGAGATCCCTTCGCCGTAGCCGGCATCCGCCATCAGCTGCTGCGCCGTCGCGATATCCTCATCCTTCTCGGCCCTGTAGCCAGGCATCGTCGACAGGGCTTCAGGCGTCGTGGCGTAGGGATCGCCCTGCGGCACCCAGCGCGTGACGTTGATCAACTCCTGCGTACCGAACGCCGCCGCCAAGTTCTGCTTGCTGACCGCCAGATGGATAGCCTTGCGCACGCGCGGGTCGTCGAAGGGCGCTTCGCGGTTGTTGATGAAAACCCAGTAGGCGCCGAAGTTGGCCAGCTTGTTGACCTGCACGCTGTCGGGGCGGTTCATGCCCTCGTCCCACGTCTCCTTGGCGACGTTCCAGGACATATCGGCCTGGTCGGTCAGAACGGCGGTGCCGCGGTCGGACCATGCGGGCACGTGTAGCAGCTCGATGCCGTCCACGTAGGGCAGCTCCGGATCCCAGTAGTCGGGATTGCGCTCGAGTACCCACTTTTCTGCCGGAAGATGCTCGACGAAACGGAAGGCACCCGTCCCGGGGGCGATCACCTCGCGCATATCGTAGTCATTCTCTTCGAGGGACTTCTGCGAGTAGATCAGCGCATTGGTGGGCGTGAGCAGGTTGAGGAAGAAAGGCCGCGGCGAGTTCAGATTGAAGCGCACGGTCATATCGTCCACTGCTTCGACCGAGTCGACGAAGGTGAAGTTGGCCTTCAGCGGGCTGACGATGCCTTCGGGCGGATCGAGAATGCGGTTGAATGTGGCGACGACGTCGGCGGCTGAGAAAGCCTCGCCATCGTGGTACTGCACGCCTTCGCGCAGATGGAAAGTGTAGGACAGACCGCCCTCTCCCACGTCCCAGCTCTCGGCCAGGTCCGGGATGATCGTGCGCAGGCCGTCAACCAGGTTGTTGCGTACTAGGTTGTTGTACATATGCGACAGGACATGGGTGCCGCCGCCCTGGTGAGCATCAAAGTGGCTCATCGTTACGCCGAAGGCGGTGCGCAGGATGCCGCCGCGCTTGGGGTTGCCGCCCGGACGCATCATGCCGGCGCCGGTTGCGACAGCTTCAGGCGTGGGAACCGCTGTCGGTGCGGCCGGCGCAGCGCTCTGTTCGACTGCACCGCCAGCGGGGCCGCATGCAGCCAGTGCGGACGCAGCCGCGCCTGCCGCCATCATCTTCAGGAAAGTGCGGCGGCCAACATTACGGGCGCCATTTTCCGCGTTCGGGGGCGAGTTCAACTTCCTTGCCATTGGTTCTAGCTCCTGTTCTCTTGGTGATTTGCACAATGGTCCGGATCTCGTGTGCGCCCACGCCGCAAACCTGCAGACATCTTGCAATGGCGCAGTTGCCGCGAAATCTGAAACGCTTCACGTCGGCGGCGCCTGACAAGAGCAGATTGCTGATGGGATTCACGCAAGCCCAGAGATCATGCTACATTATAGGGTACGAGCAGAACAGGGGCAAAGATTTCGCTGCCTGAATCCAAACCAACCGTTTCGGCCCTGTCAGGAGAACCGGATCGATGCTATCTGATATCTCAACTTTGACCACAGCGCGTAGCGGTCGCGCATC
>DAOUHX010000051.1:0-5212 GCA_034428395.1 Caldilineaceae bacterium | reverse complement strand
GAAGCCGCCCGGCCCGACCGTCGTTCCGGCCAGCCGCGAAACATTGACGTTGCCGGACCGGTCCAACTCGCCGAAGCCGAGAAAGGCGATGTCCAGGCCCCCGCCGCCGTAGAAGTCGAACTGGGAGGGGGAGTCGATCATGCAGCTGGCATTGCGGGCGAAGCCAAACAGCACGCCGTCCAGTAAGGTGCCGCCAAAAGTGCCGTGCTCGATCGTCTGATAGTAGCGCTCCGTCTCGCCGCGCGCGGCCACCAGCTTGGCAACCGCGTCCGGAATGCCAAACCCGAAGTTGATCACCGCATTCTCAAAAAGCTCCAGGGCCGCCCTCCAGGCGATCACCGACCGCACGTCGGGTTCGGATGGGCTTTCCTGCCCGTCCAGCCCTCCTTCCTCCGAAGTCGCAACCGAACTGCCCTGGCCGGAGATCGAAGGGTCGTAGAAGAAAGCATGGCACTGCGGTTGGTCAGGTACGACGACGACAGCGTCAACGAGCGCCCCCGGGATCCGAACCTCCCGCGCCTCCATCTGCCCCCGCTCAACCAGGCCTCGCACCTGCACGATGACCGCGCCGCCGCTGTTGTGGGCCGCCAGTGCCATCGCAAACGTCTCCAGGTTGGCCGGTTCTTCCGCCTGGCTGATGTTTCCGTCGCGGTCGGCATAGCTCCCACGCAACACGGCCACGTCAACCGGAAACGGCAGGTAACGCAGCAGCGTGCGACCGTCAATCTCGATCAGTTCGACCAGCCTGTCCCTCGCCGCCCGGTTCATGCGCCCGCCGTCCTGGCGCGGGTCGACGAAAGTGCCCAGGCCGACGTGCGTAATCAACCCTGCCCGACCGGCCCCGATCTCCCGCATCAGCTGCGCGGTCACGCCCGCGGGCAGCACATATGCCTCGATCTTTTCCTCTCTGGCCAGCGCCTGCATACGCGGCGACCAGATCCAATGGCCGCCGATCACCTTGCGTACCAGCCCCTCATACGCCAGCCTGTTCAACCCGCGCCGGTCGCGATCGCCGATTCCCAGCGAATGAATCACGCGCAGCTCCGTCGGCGCGCCGGTCGCGATGAAACGCTCTTCTATTGCCGCCAGCAGCGCGTCGGCCTCCACCAGCCCGCCGCCCCCGCCAACCGTACCCAGCGTCGCGCCGTCGGGCACCAGCGCGGCGGCTTCCTGCAGCGAAATCACCTTGTCTCGCTTCACAGTTCAACTCAGATAGTGGCTTTCCAGCCCCTTAACCGCCGCGACCAGTGTCCGGTTGACCGGCGTTGGAATGCCGTGCTTGCGGCCCAACCGCACCACCGCACCGCTGATGACATCGACTTCGGATGGGCGCCGGTTCAGAATGTCGACACACAGGCTGGACTTGTTGTCCCCGCTACCCCCCGGGCCGGCGATCTGATTGATCACCTCGCGTGACTCCGCCAAGTCCAGCTCCACGCCCTCGGCACGCGCCACAACTACCGCTTCGTCCAGCGCCTCGAACGCCGTCTCCTTCAGTTCGGGGACGGCGAAGAGCTCCTTGATAGTCAGGTTCGCCACGGCCGACGTGGTGCTGACGGCGATATTCGCCAAAAACTTTTTCCAGATGGTGTGACGAATGTCCGCAGAGGCGGACGTCTGCAGGCCGGCCCCTTCAAATGCCGCCGCAATCCGCTGCACGCGCTCGCTCAGACCTCCGCCCATTTCGCCGATATGAGAGGGCAGATCGCTGAAATTCCGCACCACGCCCGGCCCTTCGATCGCTGCGCCCTGCGCCGTCACGCCGCCCAGGACACGGTCCATGCCGATAACTTCTCCTATCTTCTCTTCGTTGCCCAGCCCGTTCTGAAAACTGATCGCAACGCTATCCGCCCGCAGGATGTGCCGCACCCGGCTGACAGCCTCCTGCGTGTACGGCGCCTTGCACTGGACCGAAACAACGTCGACCGCTTCCATTCCGCTTGGGTCGGTAGTCGCCCGTACAGGAATATACCGGTCTCCACCGTAACCGACCATCCGCAACCCGTCACTGTTGATGCGGTCAACGTGCTCCTGCCAAACGTCGACCAGGGTCACGTCCAGCCCGCCCTCTGCCAAGAGCCCCCCGAAAAGACAGCCCATCGCGCCCGCGCCGACCACTGCGACCGTCGGTTTCCAGTCCCTCATCCAACCCTCCTCTTCCTATTGCGCCGGAACTCCGACCAGACTGTACAGACCTTCTCTTAAACCGACACGCGTCGCGCCGCCAGCGCCTGACCCAATATATCCGCACGCACAAGCGGCACAAACACAGCTGCGCGGCGTCCAGTCCAGAATTGGCCCACACATTCCCATCCCTCGCACAGCAACCGAGCCATTCCCGCCCTCTGAAGTCCCCAGCTGCCGACCACTATCCACTATCCGCTTTCCACTATCCACTGCCCACTATCCACTATCCACTGCCCACTATCCACTGCCCACTGCCCACTATCCACTGCCCACTATCCACTATCCACTATCCACTGCCCACTATCCACTTTCCACTGCCCACTATCCACTGCCAACTATCCACTATCCACTATCCACTATCCACTGCCCACTATCCACTATCCACTGCCCACTATCCACTATCCACTGCCCACTATCCACTGCCCTTGGACGGTCGGGCCGTTCCGGCCCTCCCTTGTGTGGGGGGACTCCCCCCGCAACGCCCCCCTGTAGCTATGCCACTGTGCGTGCGCCATTCCAGCTGACGTGTCAAAGCAAGCCGAGCACAGCCACCGTGCACAGGTGGTTCCGGCTGGTCTGTGATGCCAGCGTGGACGACGCCACCAGGCGTGCGCGTCGCCAGCCGATCGCGCCTTCGACCAGCGCCTTCCGCCCCCTGCAGTTCCTGGCAACCGACCACTGGCGACTGACCACTGGCAACCGACCACTGGCAACCGACCACCGGCAACCGACCACCGGCAACCGACCACTGGCAACCGACCACTGGCAACCGACCACTGGCAACCGACCACTGGCAACCGACCACTGGCAACCGACCACTGGCAACCGACCACTGGCAACCGACCACTGGCAACCGACCACTGACAACTGGCCACTGACCACTGACCACTGGCCACTGCCTCCATGAAATCCCCGCCGGACGATTCCTACCCCAAGACTGGGCTGCACCCGCTGCGCGCAGCGCCTTGCTAAGATCTCCGGCCCCGGCTACAATGGGGAATCCCCTCCCACAACTGTTTGAGGGTGCGCGATTGCGCGACAGGAACGCCGACATCATGGACTACAGACGTCTGACAGTTCTCCGGCACGCCAGAGCCAAGCCCCCGGGCGCATCCGGCGGCGATATCGACCGCCCGCTGGCCAAGAGCGGATTCAAGCAGCTGCCCAGTGTCTGCCAGCTGCTCTCAGCGGCGAAGAATCAGCCCGACTGGATCGTGGCTTCACCCGCGCTGCGGACCCGCCAGACCGCCGAAAAAGTTGCCGAGCTGATCGGCTACACCCGCAACATCGGCTGGAACGACCGCATCTACGCCGCCGCCCCCTATACTCTGCTGAATGTGCTGCAGGAGACACACGACAGCGCGCAGCATGTCCTCCTCATCGGTCATAACCCCGGCGTGGCCCAACTCGTGTCCGGCCTTTGCGCCGGCACCGACAGCCGGCTCAATCTGCGCTTCCCCACCGCCGCCATGGCCCACTTCGAACTTGAAATCGCGCGCTGGCGGCAGCTGCACTGGGGCAGCTGTGAACTTCGCTTCCTCGTCGCCCCCCGCTTCCTCAAACCTCGGTCGCGAGGCTGACCAACCTCCCTGATTCGCCTGCGCCCAGGTCAAACACCCTGGCCGAAGATGTGCCGATCAATATAGCCGTTGCGGAATTTCCTTTCAGGGTCCCAACTCCGCAGGAGGCTCCGGAAGTCGGCCATGCGTGTGAAGTTCGCAGCCAAATGCGCGGGAGCAAGCGAGAACAGCTTGCCCCAGTGGGGTCGGACCCGGAACGGTGAGAGCGCCTCCTCGACGACTGGCAACAGCGCACGCACCGACGGCCAGTCCTTTCTCCACGAAAAGTGAAGCGCAACTGTCGGCGTTTCGTAGCTCTGGCTCAACCACAGCCGGTCCGCGGCGATAGAACGCACCTCCGATATCCAGAGGACCGATTCGAGGCGGTCCCCCAGCCCCTCCATCGCTTGCAATGCGCCAACGGCGTGCTCGCGCGGCACGAAATATTCAGTCTGGAGCTCGTCGCCGCTCGCAGGTGTACTGTCGACCCGAAAGTGGGGCAGCCGCTCGTGCCACGGGCCCGGAATCCCCATCTGCGGCGTGCAAGGGGCCGGATCAAACCTTGTGACCGGATGGCGGTGGGTAGGCGCCCGCTTCGCGCCGGAAAAACTGTTCCCGGCGGAAGATCCCTTGCTATAGCCACCTGAACTCTCCACACCTTCCCGCTCCGACCACCCCCCCAAGTGCCGTTTCAACCAGACCTGGTTGACTGTACCCCCCAGCCAGTCGGTAAACAGGCTGACGCTGTAGGCGCTGGACATAATCTCGTCGAAATTGTCATAGAGGTCAGCGACGGGCAAATCTTCGTAGACTGTCTGTTCCATCGCAAATGCAGGTACGGTCGCCAGCGTGATGCTCGTCACCACGCCCAGCCCGCCCAGGCCTACGACGCCGCCAGAAAAGTCTTCGCCGCCGCTGTCCTGCGTCAGCGACCGCAACTCCCCGTCCGCCGCGACAAGCTCCATGCCTACCAATTCGCTCGCCAAGTTGCCGTTGTTAACGCCCGATCCGTGAGTCGCCGTAGCGCAGGCGCCACCCACCGAAATGTGCGGGAGAGAGGCCGTGTTTCTGAGCGCGACGCCTTCATCGTGCAAGCGCTGGCAAAGCTCTCCGTATGTGACGCTTGCGCCGCAGGTCACTGTGTTTCGCTCTTGATCTAGAGTCACTGGAAGATCCAGGCGCTCCAGCGAAATGTACGCACTGGTCGCCGGATCGGGCGGCTGCTGCGCCGCCTCTTCCCCTTCCCTGCCGGTTTCAATTTGCGCGTCGATCGCGGCGATGTCGTTGAACGAGTGGCGCGAACCGAGCACGCTTACCTTGCGGCTTACCCGCACCAACTCCTGCAGCTCCTCCACCGTCCTCGGCGCGTATACGTTTGCGGCCGAGAATCGAACGTTCTCGGACCAATTTCGCAGCGTCATTTGCCTGTGCCTCTCTGCATGGACCGGTTGTAGAACTCCCCTCTG
>DAOUHX010000050.1:0-19755 GCA_034428395.1 Caldilineaceae bacterium | reverse complement strand
CGCGCTCGCCCTGACAAAAGCAACCGGCGTCAAAGTGAAGGAGGTCTCCTTCCTCTTCCTGGCGCCGGACCAAATCAGCACCATCGACAACCTGCCCGCCGCCATGCAAGAGGCGGAAGAGGCGGCCCTAGGCCTGCTGAAAGGCGGCCCATCCAGTGCCGTTGCGAGTTTTCCGCTCGGAACGGCCGATTAGTGATGCAGGGTGCGATCAGCTATAATTGCCGATCCATCCAACCGGAGCTGTCAGACCCACATGACCCTTCTCCGCTTCGTACATGCGGCTGATCTGCATCTCGACAGCCCCTTTGTCGGCATAAAAGCCGTTGCTCCCGAACACGTAGCAAGCGCGCTGCGCGACGCGACCTTCAACGCCTATGACGGCATCGTCAAGCTCTGCATCGACGAACGCGTCGACGCCCTGCTCGTTGCCGGTGATGTCTACGATTCGTCCGACCGGAGCCTGCGCGCCCAACTCAAGTTCGTTGCCGGTCTGGAGCAGCTGCACGAGGCTGGCATCCGCTCCTTTGTCTGCCACGGCAACCACGATCCCCTCGACGGCTGGCAGGCGCGCCTTGACTATCCGCCAAGCTGTACTCGCTTTGGCCCGCAGTTCGAGGCCGCACCGGTCTTTGACGACGACCCCGGACGCGCGGTCGTACACGGCATCAGTTACCCGACGCGCGACATCCATCACAACCTGGTGCGAGACCTCGACGAAGTCAATTCCAGCGCCTTTTCCATCGGGCTGCTGCACACCAACGTTGACGGCAACACGGGGCACGCCTCCTACGCCCCGTGCTCGCTGGACGATCTCAGATCGTCCGCAATCGACTACTGGGCACTGGGCCACGTACATACGCAACAGATACTCAGCGAGCAGTCCCCTGCTGTGGTTTACCCGGGCAATTCCCAGGGCAGACATCCGAATGAGAGCGGCCCACGCGGCGTCTACCTTGTCGAGGTGGACGGAGCCAAAAACCTGCAGCTGGACTTCAGAGCCGTGGACACCGTGCGCTGGCAGCGTTCTGTCCTCGACATTTCCCCACTGGAAACCGAGCAGGAGTTACTGGACAACCTTGACCAGACCATGACCGATGCGCAGGGAGAAGCCGGCGGCCGGTCGGTCGTCTTGCAAGTGACTTTGACCGGGCGGGGCGGCCTGTACAGCGCTCTGCAGCGGCCGAACTTCATCGAGAGTCTGCTAGATAACCTGAACGGTGAAAGGGCTCAGCGTTCGCCGTTCGTCTGGTGCGAGCGCATCGAAGACGAAACGGGCGCTCCCTTCAACCGGCAGGAACGTATCGAGGGTTCCGATTTTATGTCCGAACTGCTGAAGACAGTGGATCGAGCAAAGAACGACCCCGAACTGCAAGAGCGTCTGAATAACAATCTTTCTGAACTTTACCAACATCGCCAGTACAGAAAGTACCTGTCCGGCGATGGCTTCGACGAAGACAGTTTTGCCACCTTGATCGACGAGGCCGAGGCGATCGTCGTTGAGCAGATCGCCGGAGATGACGAATGAGAATTCGTGAAATCTACGTCGACGGATTCGGGCAGTTCGCCGCCAGGGATTTCGGGCCGCTGGAACAGCCCGTAACCGTTTTCTACGGGCCGAACGAAGCGGGCAAAAGCACACTGCTGGAGTTCATTCGTGCAGTCCTGTTCGGCTTCCCTCGCTCACCCGATGACTACCCGCCGCTGGCAGGCGGGCGCCACGGAGGACGTCTGACCCTTATCAACAAAGACGGCCTTCGGACCGATGTCAGCCGGTTCAAGGGGGGCCCTTCAGCGGGGGTCACAGTTACGTCAGAAACGGGGGCGCCGCTGGATGAGACGATTCTCCCCCAGATGCTGGGCAACAGTTCCAGGGATGTTTTCAAACAGGTCTTCGCCTTCACCATCAACGAGCTTCACAGCGACCTGCTCAAAGATGCAAACGTCAACAGCCAACTTTCCGTTGCTGGCATGGGTGTGACCTCGCTTCCCAATGCCGTGAAATCTATCGAGGCGGGGCGAGGAAAGCTGTTTCGAAAAGGGGGAAGCAGCCAGGAAATCTATCATGTCCACAAAGAGCTCCAGACGCTGGACCAAAAGCTGAAAGAAATCGAAGAAAAGGCAGGCAGATACGGGGACCTCATTACCCGTCAACAGCAGGTCAAGACCGAACTCGAAGGCCTGGTCGCCTGCCGGCGCGAGATTCAATCGCGGCTTTCTCACCAGACGACACTCCAGAGCGCTTGGGACCCATGGAACGACTTGGCATCGACACGCCATGAGATAGCCTCTTTGCCAGCGATTGAAAATTTCCCCTTGGACGGCATAACCCGTCTTGAAACGTTGGAGGAGCGCGTCAGAAACGCTCAACGCGAGTCTGCAACTGCGCAAGAACAGGCTGCAGAAGCAAGACAAGCAGCCGAAATTCAGATTGAACACGGGGCCATTCTTCAGCACGCCACCGACATCAGACGTCTGCAGGAAGGACGAACCGATTTCAGCGGCTTAATCAGAGACTACCCCGAGCGGCGAGCTGAACTGAATGAACGCGAAAAGGCCCTCGCCGAAACACTCAGAGATCTGGGACCGGACTGGGATGAGACCAGGCTGCAAGCGTTCGACTTCTCCATGGCTGTGCGGCAGGAGATCGCCGAGCACCGCGACAGAAAACGCGATCTCTTGGACGCGCTTTCGACGCGCAGATCATCCCATGACCAGAACGAACTCGCATTGCAGGAGGCAATCGCCGGCGAGGAAAAGGCTGACAGTCAGTTTCAGTCCATAGACAGGCCGCCCCTTGATATCGAACAGATACGGCTGCGCCGCAACCTGATTCGCACGACAAGGTCGCGACTCAACGAACTCGACCGCCAGCGCCAGGATATAAGAAATCTACAAACCCAGCTGGACAGCCTGAAAAGCACGGAACGCCCGCCAAGCAAGTCAGACCATAGCAGAGCCATTGCCGCCGCCGCTCTGATAGCTGGCATAGCCCTAGTGGTGGGAGGAGCGGTTCTCGGCGAAACGGCACTCTACATTGGCATCGCGGCCGCTGTTGCGCTCAGCGCTCTGGCCATATACCTGTTCATTTCCGGCAATGCCCGTCTTGCGAGTGCCGGGGAACTGCCTCATGTCTCCCCCCTTCAGCAGTCCCTTCAACGCGAAGAAGCGAATATGCAGAGTCTCCACTCCACGATGATGCACGAAGCGGCGCCCCTTGAGCTCGATACGATCGATGAGTCGTCTATCCTTGAAGCAGAAGAACTGATAGACGAAGAGGAGCGCAGGCTGCAAGAATGGGCCCGTCTCTCCGACGCACTTGACAATGCAAAGGAACTGAAAGACCAGCGGCGAACTCGCGTCGAGGAGTCCGCTGCTACTGTCGACTCTGCTCGTCAACAACGTGACTCGGCGCAAAGTGACTGGCAGAACTGGCTGGTGACACGCGGCCTGCTCGATACCTACACGCCGGAGACCGCTGACGTTCTGCAGAAACAGATCGAGCTCGGGCGCAGCCAGCTCCGCGAGCTTCTCAGCTTTCGACAGCGCATCCAGGATATCGAGAACGACATCGCCAATTATGTCGAAATCGTTGCGCCGCTTGCGTCATCCTACAACGTTACCTTCGACCGCAACGACCAACGCTCGGTAGTCGCGGCGGCTGACAGGCTCGTCGAGCTGCATGAAGAAGTTCAAGAAAGCGTCCGCCGCCTAGGCGACGCCAAAACGGAGTTGGAGACCGCTGATCGCCAGTTGGAAAGACGCAAAGGCGAACTTCAGGCGGCGCAGAGTGAACTGGAGCAGCTGTTCCGCAGCGGTGGCGCCGGCAACGTCGATGAGTTCCGCCAGCGAGCGAGGCAGACAGAAGAGCGGGCAAAACTCGACAGCAACGCCCGCTCCGCCCTGGACCAGCTCCAGCGTCTCAGCGGCCCGGGCAAACCGCTGGAGTCTCTTAAGACCGACCTCAAAGGTACAGACCGCCAGACGATCACCGACGAGATAGCCGCGCTAGAGGAAGAACAGGCCGGCGTCGACGCCCGACATGGTGAACTCTTGACCGAGCGCGGTTCCATCCAGGCCGAGCTCGCCAACCTCGAGGGTGAGGAGGAGTCGTCGCGGCTGCGCATGCAGCGCAACGTCCTCCTGGAACAGCTAAGGGGCCACGCCCGCAACTGGTCCCGGCTCACCCTCGCCCAGAATCTGCTCAACGAGGCGCGCGCAAAGTTCGAGCGCGAGCGGCAGCCGCAAGTCATCCGTCATGCCGAGAAAGTCTTCGCCGCCATCACCGAAGAACGCTACCGGCAGGTGTACGCCCCCCTCGGTGAGCAAACGGTCGCGGTGATGGACGCCGATAGGCAGAGCAAGCAGCCGTCCGAACTGAGCCGCGGCACACGCGAGCAGCTTTTCCTGGCCCTTCGCTTCGGACTGATCCGCGAACTTGGACAGAGAACGGAGCCTCTCCCCGTCATTGTCGATGAAGTTCTCGTAAACTTCGACCCCGCACGGGCGCTCCGCGCCGCCGCCGCTTTCACGGAACTGTCCGACACCAACCAGGTCCTGGTCTTCACCTGCCATCCGACGGTCGTCAAGATGTTTTGTGATGCGTCATCTGAGGCGGGCAGAGAAAAGCCCGCAGTTCTGACATTCAGCTAAGCCGGCGAAATCTGCCCCGTCGGCGGCGGCGAGGCAGTCGAACAGGCGATGGCCCGCTATCGGCGCCAGCCCGGCCCGCCGCATAGCCATGACCACCTGAACACTGCATGAAACCGTCGACCATGAAATCGCGCCGCAATCAGGCCGGAAGAGAACACCCTTGGTTGAGGCCGATACGTGGGCCTATGCTTGGGCCGGTACCCCGAGACTGCTGCAGGCCTCCGGCATGACGGCAATATCAGAGACGGACGAATCCAGAAAGCCTCCCCGACACTTTCGAGAGCTCAGGCGCACTTAGACCGTGCGCTCCGAGCCGACTGTGGAAATCTGAAAGGAAATATCATGGCTGCAAAACATCGCACCCCCCGCTGGGCGATCGCCGCGATTGTTTCTTTCCTGCTGACCGCCTGCATTCCCGCCACTGCGGGATCGGAGATGCCTATCAGCGCGCCCGCGCCCGGGACCCCCCTGATTTCGATCCACAACCCCCTCGTGCTGCCGGTGGGAGATACGCCCCTGTCTTCAGGAGGACCGTTCCAGGGCTGGCCAGGGGTCGAGGTCGAGAGGCACGGCCTGAAGATCTTCCATCCGCACGGGTGGCTCTTCGCATCCTCACAGGAGCAGCTGCGCGCGCTACGTCCGCAGCTTGACGAAGCCGAGATGGCCGATGCCTTGCTCACGGAGAGGGAGAGCTATGTCGATTCGCTGACGCCGGCCGGGCAGGAGCAGCTCTTCGCCGGTACCGGTTTCCCCTTCGACCCACATTCCCCGCCGCTGGAGACCAACGGCTTCCACCTCCTCGCCGTCCCCAGCGAGGGCCGGAGCCTGGAGACCTATGCACGCGAGCTGGCCGCACAGCTGCAAGCCTCCGGGCTGGCTTTGGTCAGGAGCATCGAAATCGGGCCCGGTCTGCGGCCCTGGGGCGAGCAGGTCGCAACAATCCGCTACCGCATAGACGGCGTGCGCGCCTTCCGCGACCGGGTCGTCACCGTCCCCCGCCCCAACGTCGACGGCCGACAGGTCGTCCTGCTCTCTCCCGACGGCGGCACCTTTCTGACCGTTACCTACGACCTTTGGGGCGAGCATTCCGAATGGGTGGAAGGGCTGCTGCACGAGGTCGTGCGGCGCGTCCAGTGGCTGGAGGACGCCGCCTTGAAGCCCCACACCGGGCCGACAGTGGCGTCCAATCACAGTATGAACGTGCGCAGAGGGCCGGGCACCGACCATCCCGTCATCGGTGGCGCGGCCGCCGATCAACAGTTCGCCGCCATCAGCAGAAATGCCAGCGGCGACTGGTGGCAAATCGTCTTCGACGGCCGGCTGGCCTGGCTGCACAACGACTATGTGACCGCGTCCGCGGATGCCGACGATGTGCCCCTGGCGGACGGGACCGGCTGGCTCAAATATGACGATGACGCATCCGGTCTGTCGATCTCCTTTCCGTCAACATGGCGCTACTTCGACCCCGCGCGGCCCACCGCGGCCGACCTCGCCCTCTTCTCCGCAGCCGTACGCTACGACAGCGAGCAGTTCGACGTCGCAGGGCTGGGCCAGATGGTGTCGACAATGACCTACCGCCGCGACGATGCCGTGACCGGGCTTGGCCTGCACACCGGCCCGGCCGGCCGCGAGGCCAGCAACTTCGTCCTTCTCTTCACCTTCGCAGCCAACGGCCAGACCCTGGAGGACTACGCGCAGGCAGCCGCCGCGCACACCTACAGCATCACACCCGCCCGCGTCAGAACATCCGTCGGCCTGAGGCCGTCAGGCGAAGAGGTGGTATTGGTCCGCTACCGCGAAAACGAGACCAACAGCGAAGTATGGCAGGCCTGGCTCCTCTCGCCGGACGGAGAGACCCTGGCCGCGCTCGCGTTCAGCATCCATAGCGACGAAATCGCCGCGCTGAGACCGGTGCTGAATGAAATCGTGCGGCGGCTGCGTTGGACCGGGTAGCACGAACCAACTTTTCGAAACCGAGGACGGCACGCGGCGCGCGGTATGACCGCGGCCGCAATGACGAAACATGAGACCGCAGCGAGCCTCTGCGCTGGAGCCGCGAATGGTACAGACTATTGCCGAGCCCGACCGCGATGAGCAGGAAGGCGGAGGAGAACTGTGAGGCGGCAATCCATTGCTATGGTGCGTCGCGAATCGCCAGGGGCTTCAAACTGCCAAAGGTACGCCCGTCGCAGTCTACCGCGCATGCCGCATTGGGCGCGCTCGTATCCGACGAAAAGAAGGCGCCCAAAGCAAGGTCGTAGTGCTGGGCGTTATAGTACATCAGGCCCGTGGCGTCGCGTTTCTGTCCGCCAAAAGTCCAATCGACCCGGAGGTCTTGCCAGCCATGTCGCGATAGTGTAGGGTACGCCTCGGGCGCGATATTTTACCTGGAGGCAACTGATGAGCCTGCAAATCGATAATGCCGAGACCTGCCGGCTGGCTGCTGAACTGGCCCGACTGACTGGCGAAACGACGAACGGCGCAATTGCGGTTGCGCTACGCGAACGTTTGGAACGCGAGAGGGCCAGACGAGGTGCAACTGCCTTGGCGCAGGAATTGCATGCCATTGGCCGGCGCTGCGCCGCTCATCTCAAGCCAGGGCCGGCTGCTGTCGAGCACGGTAATCTGCTCTACGACGAGCGAGGCCTGCCCAAATGATTATCGACACGTCGGCAATCCTCGCCATTCTTTTCGGCGAGCCGGACGCTGCTCGCTAACGCAGAGGCGATCGCGATGGCTTGGCCCAGACGTGTGTCGGTGACCGCGTTACTTGAAGCCGCGATGGTGGTCGAGAGCAGAGGCGGAACCGCCGCCGGGCATGAACTGGACCTGCTTCTGGAGGCAGCATCCATCGAACTGGTCCCTGTTACGACCGAATAGGCTGACGTTGCTCGCCGCGCTTGGCGGCGCTTTGGAAAAGGCAATCATCCAGCCGGGCTAAACTTTGGCGACTGCTTTGTCTACGCGCTCGCGGCAACAAGCCGTGAACCGCTCCTCTTCAAAGGTCAGGACTTTACCCATACCGATATTGAGGCGGCATAGATCGAGGTGCACTTGGCAACACCTGGATTGTCGCTAACTGTCCAGACCTCTGGACTCAGCGGCATCCGCAAGGCATCGAATCAGGCCAAGGTCTGAGTACAGATAATCTATACGCCCGCAGACAATTACGCGTTCATCCCCGCCCATTCGATCAACACGCCGAGAAAATCGCGCGGGCGCTCAACCAGCCTCTCGTATATCTCGCCAACCGCGTCCGGCTGAATACGGTGGCTGATCAGCCCGCCGTCCGACAGCGAACCGTCCGCAAACAGATGCAGGACCAGCTCGAGATTGCGCTCACGCGTCCACGGATCGCGTATCGTCTGCGCATGTCCGGAGACGCGGGCGTGCGCACCGATCAGCGAGACTCCCTTTTGGTGGACCGCGTACGGATCGATTTCGACCGTGCCGCGCGGGCTGCCCAGCAGCACCACCCGCCCGCCGTCGCCCGCCAACTCCAGCGCCTGCGGGATCACCGCAGGATTGCCGGTCGCCTCGATCACAACCTCCGCCATGCGCCCATCGGTCAGATCGCCCACCATCCGCCCGACGTCTATCTCGTCCGGATTGAACGCCCGCACAGACGCCTCTGCCGCGACCTCCACCCGTTTGGGAATGAAATCGACCCCGATCACCGGCCGCGCGCCCGCCGCGCGCGCAAGCCGCGCGGCAAACTGACCGACCAGCCCCAGGCCCAATACGACCACCGTCTCGCCCAGCGCGACCTGGCCCTGGCGTACACCCACCGCACTGATGCCGCCCATCACTGCCAGGGCCCCCTGTTCGAACGATACCAGCGGCGGCAGACGCCAAATCTTGGCTGTGCGTACGTCGCACACCGCCCAGTCGCCGTGCGCTGCGTAGGCCACCACCCAGTCGCCCGGCGCCCACGCCGTCACCGCGCCGCCAACCGCCTGCACAACACCGGCCAGGGCGTAGCCCAGCTCTTGTGGGAGCATCGGCGGGCTATCCTGCGAAAAGCCGATGTGCGTACCGCTGTACAACGCGGTCTCCGTGCCCGCGCTGATCAACGAGCAGACCGACCTGACGACCACCTCGTGCGGGGCCGGCTGCGCCGCGATCTCGAAGCTCTCCCACTCGACCCGGCCAACGGCCTTACACACCAGGCGTCTGGCTCGCATCTTCCCCTTCCTCTCCCTGCGCCCTGCCGTCGATCCACGTCCGCAGCGACGACCTGCTCTCCCGGTTCCCCCAGGCATAGTAGGGAATGAATGTCAGCTTGCCGGCCGGTTCATCGTACGAACCCCCGGCTCCCTGCAAAGCGACAACGCCGCCCAGCAGGTCCTGCCTGTAATCCACCGCAAACTCGTCCAGCAGCGCCGCCTGCCGGTAATGCCCCGTCAGCTCGCGGCCGCCCGGCCCATCCCCCGCAGGCAACCCAACCCACGCGCCCCACATACCGACACCGGGATTGTCCGTACTCTCGACACTATAGACAAGCGGGCCGCGACACAACGCGACCTTGCCCTCGTAGTACCGGGCACGCGCATCGGCCGTCACCGCCACGACCGGCATCGGCAGCCGCAGAACGACAAGATCGCCGCTGCGCCACACCCTGTCGATGCGGCAGTAGGCGCCGGGGACAATATCGCCCTCGAACGCCTCACCGTTCACCTGCAGCGACGCGGCGCGGCACCACGCCGGAATGCGCAGGTTCAGCGCGAACGCGACCGGCCGCTCAGGCTCAAGCCTGATAGCAACCTCGCCGTCCCAAGGATACGCCGTCTCCTGCGTCAGGCGGAGCCCGGTCCCGTCCGGCAGCCGCCAGTCCATCCTGCAGCCGTCGTACAGGTGGACCCACACGCCGTCCTGCGACGTGCTGAAGATATAACCCGGCAGCGACGCCAGCATGCGCAGCGCGTTCGGCGGGCAGCAGCCCGTCGACGTCGAGGCCCAGGCCGTACGCTGCCAGTGGTTGCCGTCCGAAGAGAGCGGACACAGATAGTGAAATTTGGCGCCGTCGAGCGACACGTGCGCCAGGAAGCCGTTGTAGAGCGTCCTCTCCATCAGGTCGGCGTAGCCGGCCGCGCCCGTCACCGCCAGCATCCGCCAGTTCCAGGTCGCGTTGCCGACCGCTTCGCACGTCTCCAGACCGGTGCCGAGCAAAAACCGGAAGACACCCGTATGCAGCTCGAACGCCTCCTTGCAGGTCATCTCGATGTTCTCCCCATCCACAGCCAGCTGGCCCGTCAGATGCAGCTTGCCGCCGGCCATGTCTTCCCAGATCGCCGTCAGCTTGTCCAGGAATTCGCGGTCACCGGTCTCGGCATAATAGTCGGCGCCGCCGCACAGGAGGTAGGTCTGGCGCACGACGTGCCTGCTCGCAGAGCCGCGGAAAGGGGAGCCCACGACCGGCGGCTGCCGCAGCAGCGGCGTGAGGAAATGGCGCGCGCCGGCGAGGTACCGCTCCTGGCCGGTCGTGCGGTAGAGCTCGACCAGCGCCATCTCGATCACGCTGTGCCCGGCGAAATCCTCACCCCCGAACTTCTGGCAGATCGCGTCGGCAACGCGCTGCGCGCACTCCAGGAACTCGGTCGAGCCGGTCGCCCGATGGTGCGCGATCGCCGCTTGGATCAGATGCCCCGGATTGCCCAGTCCGTACGATCTCTCGAACCCATCGCCGTAGTAGACCGCCCAGAAGGCATCGTCCTCGTGCGCCCGCACAACGCCGCGCACAAACAGGTCGAGCAACGCGCGCGTACCCGCATCGTGCCCGGACTGGATGAAAAAGGCGCACGCCTCCAGCCACTTCTGGAAATTCGCCCGCCACGAATGCCCGTTGCGCGTGCGGTTCATCCCCGTCGGATTGGCCTCGAGCGTCTCCAGGCCGGCCCGGATGCCCGCCCTGTCGCCCGCCGCATACGCCCGGAACGGCGCGGTCTGGTCGTCTACGTCCAGCCAGGCCAGGAACGCCGCGATGCCGTTGCGCCGGCCGGCATCGATGCGCGCCTTCCAGAAACCGTCGCCCATCCTGACCGCCTGCAGCGGAACAGGCCTGAGCGCGGCATATGGACTGGCGACGGTCGACACCACGCCCGCCTCCTGCCACTCTGGGGTCTTCCCGTTGTCCGACATGGACCCCCCCCTTCCAGTACGAGAATGTCCCGCTCGCCCTGCGCAACACGCAGAACAGGCGCCTACTCCATCTGGCTCTCCGTCGCGCCCGCGGCCAGAAACGGGCCCAGCGTCTCGCCGCGCAGCAGCTTCTCCAGATCCTCCAGGAACTCCAGGTAGGTGCCCTGCCAGCCAAAGTGGTCCCAGAACCAACCGTCATACGGCGAGCCGGCCGTGGCCTCCCCCTTGGGAACGCCGGCGTAACGCGCGCGCACCGCTTCGATCTGCCCTGCCTCCAGCCGTCCCAGCTTGTAGTCCAGGTACAGCCCGAAACAGTCCACAAAGATGCGCACGTCGTTGACGTTGCCTTCCAGCAGCCCGGCCACGCGGGCAAAGGCGGCCGGCTCTACCTCGCCCTCCAGCCGCCGCCACGCCGCCAGCACCTCCTCCATCCGCTCGATCGACGGCCGCTTCTCCGCCATCAGCTCGTCGGCATAGGCAGGCGTCAGCGGCACCCGGTTGAAAATGAGCTGATAGCGCGGATCGCTGCGCAGCGACTCCCGCTCCTCCTCAGGATAGGCGTCCAGCGGCAGCTCCAGGCCGAGAACGTCTTCACCCGCGCGGTCCATCCCCGGATGCAGGTAGTCGGTCCAGATGCGCCACGGCCCGTTCAGACGTGTGTCCAGATAGCTGTAACGGGCAACGTAGCTGTGACACTGGGTCAGGCCGCAGCGGCTGAACAGCGCGCCGATCGCGGCGGGATAGGTCTCCTTCAGCCCGGGCAGAAACGCGACCGCGGCCGCGCCGTACTCCATCGTCAGCCACTCCGACAGAATCTCGTCCGGGTCGAGTTGCGGGTCCCAGCACAGCCGGCCGTAGGCATACCAGTTGGAGAGATTGAGCGGATGGTCCACATACTCGGGGTGCACGCCCAAGTTGGCGTCAAAGCCCTCACAGCCCTTGGCCGCCGCCTTGCGAAACGCCTCCTGCCAGCGGTGCGCCATCGAGCACGGCAGAAAGTTCAGACCCGCCGTATCGCCCACCAGCGCCAGTTCGAATACGTAAGGCGAGCGCTCGCCCGGCCGGTTGCCGATATGGCCCCAGATCGGATGCGGCGGATAGGGCGGGCGAAAGTCCCAGTAGAGATGGCAGGGCGCGATCCGCACATTCTGCGGTATCTCATCCCCCCATTCTCCGAACATCTCCGTCTCCGCCTTGGCATACGCGGCCTGGTCGGTGACCGCGGGCCACAGCAGCTCGCCGTCGATCGCGGCCAGCGCATCGCTGACCAGGCGCATACCGGCCAGGACACGTTCGCGTACCGGCAGCCCGCGGCACCGCTCGCAGTCGTCCTCGTGCGGGCCGGGCGCGTTCTCACCCGCGCCCCACACGATCGCACTGCGCACGCTCGGCATGTCGGCAGCCAGCCGCGCCGTGAAACTGTGCCACTGGTCGCGAACGACCTCCGAGAAGGGACAGACGTCGGCGTAGACCCCGTTCTCGTCAGGCTCGGCATAGTGGAGCGAGAGCCCGACGGTCACCCCAAAACGGTCCAGGAAACGGGCAAAACACTCGACCGGCTCGGCGCGCGCCAGCCAGCGCTCGAACTGCGAGCCCTTGGCCGCGTACTGCGCAAAGAGGCTGAGACGGTTCACGCGCATCGCCAGCAGCCGCCGCGCGAAATCCAGGTATTCGGGCTGCTCCTCGGGACGCAGCATTTTGTCATAATCGAGAATGCTCTTGACCGGCAGACACCAGACCTTGTTCGAAGGCGTCTCCCACATCCGCAGGCCGCGCACCGCAAAATGGGGGCCGTCCGTCATCGCCGTCACCGGCCGGCCCGCCCGCGCGCGGTCGATACATTCCTGCACACCGTACAACACGCCGCGCCCATCGCCGCCGCTGATGCGCAGCGCGGCGCCGTCGTCCACCTCGATGCGAAAGTGCTCCGGCTTCAAATCGCGCCCGGCGTCGTCCAGCCAGACGGAGGCCTGCGTCTGCGCCGCATGCACGCCGACAGTCGGCCGCGCGCCGCCCAACTCTTCGACCCAGCGCGCCAGCTCGTCCGCCGCCGTCCTCACGCGTGGACCGGCATCGCGCGGCACCCTGATCGCTTCGACAGTTGTCAGTTGCATGTCGCTGAACCCCTCCGCTGGATATGGCTGCCCGGGCACTTTAGCACAGTTCCCGCCTTGCGCACATCCAATTGTTAATCTACTTGACTACAAGTAGCCCCTCATGTATGCTGCGCCGCAGGATCGAGGCACTCTCCAATCCTGACCTGTCCACCCGCGGAATTCTCGCCCGCCTTCCCCGTGATCGCAAGGTGGCCCCATGAGCGACGATGCAACCTTAGACGCTGCGCTGGTTTCGGGGCCGTCCGCGCCACAGGCAGTCCTGCGTGACTGGCGAACGCGTCTGCACAGAGAGATGCAGCTCAACTGGCAGCTCTATGTGATGATCCTGCCCGTGCTCGTCGGCTTCTTCCTCTTCCGCTTCTACCCCCTCTACGGCCTCCAGATCGCCTTCAAAGATTACAACATCGTCTCCGGCATCCAGGGCAGCCCCTGGGTGGGTCTGGAGAACTTCATCAAATTCATCGAAGACCCCTTCTTCTTCCGCGTCGTCAAAAACACCGTCGTGCTCGGCTTCTGGACGCTGGTCATCTCCTACCCGCTGCCGATCGTCTTCGCCGTGCTGCTCAACGAGGTCAAACAGCAGCACGGCCTCTTCAAGCGCGTCACCCAATCGATCAGCTACCTGCCCCACTTTATCGCCGTCGTCGTCATCGTCGGCCTCATCTACGACTTCTTCAGCACCGACGGCATCGTCAACCAGATCGCAGTCGCCCTGACCGGCGAAAAGGTGCGCATTCTCGGCACCTCCGCCTGGTTCCGCCCGCTCTACATCGGCTCGGTGCTGTGGCAGGGCATCGGCTGGGGCTCGATCATCTACCTCGCCGCGCTGACCGGCATCCCACCCGAACAGTATGAATCGGCCATCGTCGACGGCGCATCGCGCTGGCAGCGTATCCGTTACATAACCCTGCCCGGCCTGCTGCCGGTGATCAGCGTCACCCTGATCCTCTCGGTCTCGTCCATCATCTCGGTCGGATTCGAGCGCGCCTTCCTGCTGCAGCAGCCGGCAACCTACAACGTCTCCGACGTTATCGCCACCTACGTCTACCGCCGCGGGCTGATCAAGTTCGATTTCAGCTACGGCGCGGCCATCGGCCTCTTCGACTCCGTCATCGCCTTCATGCTGGTCGTGGCGGCCAACTACCTCGTAAAGCGGACCAGCGAGGACCGCGAAGGGCTCTGGTAGCCGGGAGTAAACCGTGCATACACTGAGAAAGATGCAACTGTTCGATTACCTGAACTACCTCTTCCTGTTCGGCTTCAGCTGCGTGATGCTCTACCCGCTGCTCTACGTCTTTTCGATCTCGGTCAGCGACGGCGAGGCGGTCTGGCGCCAATCGGTCAAGCTGTTCCCTATCGGCTTCAACCTGGAGCCCTACGAGGCGATCGCGCGCTCGAACTCCGTCCTGCGCGCCTACCGCAACTCGATCACCTACACCGTTCTCGGTACCGCCTTCACCCTCATCGCCTGCCTGCTGGCCGCCTACCCCCTCTCCGAGCCGCGCTTCCGCCTGCGCGGCCCCATCAGCCTCATCCTCGGGCTGACGCTCTTCTTCTCCGCCGGCCTCATCCCCACCTACCTGACCTACCAGGGCTATGGCCTGCTGAACACGACCTGGGTCATCGTCCTGCCGGTCGCCTTCAACTTCTGGTTCGTCATCCTCGTGCGCGCCAACATTTCCACCATCCCGCGCGAGCTGAAGGACGCGGCCCGCGTCGACGGCGCCAGCGACTTTCGCATCCTCCTGCAGATCATCGTGCCCCTGTCCAAGCCGATCCTGGCGACCATCGCTCTCTTTGTCGCCGTCGCCGTCTGGAACGATTTCTTCAACCCGCTGCTCTATCTCAACAACTCGGAGAAATTCCCCCTGACCATCATGCTGCGGCGCATGCTGATCCGCGGCGCCACCGGCGAGGTGGTGCAGGGCAACTACAGCGACACCCTGCAGGCCAAGTCCTTCTTCCGCCAGGTCAAAATGGCGACGGTCATCGTGACCACCGGCCCGATTCTGCTCGTCTATCCCTTCGTGCAGAAATACTTTGTCAGGGGCACGCTGGTCGGCGCGATCAAAGGGTAAGTCCCGGCCGCGCAAGCGCCCCGTCCGCTCTTGCGCCATAGGCAGTACGCAATCGGCAGTACCCAATCGGCAGTACGCAGTATGGAGTACGAAGGCCCGCTTTCACAATCGATTCACCTTATTTCCACCATCGAGGAGAAGAAAATGAAGAGATTCAGCCTGTCGTCATCCCTGGGTCTGCTCATCGTTTTGAGCATGCTGGTCGTGGGTTGTATGCCAGCCGAGCAGATGACCGCCGAGCCCGAAGAGCTGGTGCTCGAGCTGATGCTCGCGCCCGAAGGCGTCTTCGGCGACATCACGCCCGAGACCTACTCGATGCAGCTGCTGGCCGACCGCACCGGCTTCAACTTCGGCTTCCGCCAGATCCCGCGCGAGTTCCTCGGCGAACGCATCGCCACCACGCTCGCGTCGGGCGACCTGCCGGACATCATGCAACTCGGCCTGCCCGCCGACACCACCGGCACGCCGATGGACATCGCGCACGAGTTCGGCCCGCAAGGGCTCTTCGTCTCGCTCAGCGACTACATCGACGACGGCAAGATGCCCAACCTCGTCGCCGAAATGGCCAGGCAGCCCGATATGGAACGGCTGATGACCTCGCCCGACGGCAACATCTACGGCGTGCCCCAGGTCAGGCGCCTGCGCCAACTGCGACCGTGGCTGCAACTGCGCGCCGACCTGATCGAACAGTGCGGCATCATCGAGGACAGATGGAACGGCAACTGGGACGCCATTCTGAACTTGGACGACCTCAAGAACGCCATGCTCTGCCTCAAAGACCAGCTGGGCGGAAAACCGGTCATCTCCAGCCGCAACGGCTTCACCGGCCACACCGCCAACTGGGCCAAATGGCTCGGCACCGACCTGACCGTCTACTACAACCCCTACACCGAGCAGTATGAGTATGGCCCGCTCATGGCCCGCTTCCGCACCATGGTCGAGTTCATGAACTGGATGTTCGAGAACGGCGTCCTCCACCCCGAATACGCCACCATGAGCGACCCGGACTGGGAAGCGCTGGCACGCGGCACCTGCGAAGCCGGGGCCATCCTCGAAAACACCGGCTGGCACTTCTACTCCTGCGTCGCCAACGCCGGCATCGACCAGGGCAAGTTCTACCCGGTCATGTCGCTGACGGTCGACGGCGAGAAGATCCTCTGGCCCGCCCCCTCCAATGTCTGGCTCGGCAACCCGCTCGTTATCTCGGCCTCCTCCTCCCAGGCGGAGATCGATGCCTCGGTCTGGCTGCTCGACTATCTGTTCAGCACCGAGGGCCGCTTCCTCATCTACCAGGGCAAAGAGGGCGTCGACTGGACCTATCGCGCCGATGGCAGCAAGTGCTACACCGATACCATCCAGCGCCACCCCAGCCTCAAGGAGAAACACTACTGCAGCGGGATGATCCCCGAATCCCCGCCCGCGATGACGAACGAGTCCGCCTTCATCAACGACATCGGCTCGCTCGCCCGCGTCTGGTGGCCCGAGGCCGAGCCCCACTGGGGCCTGATGGCGGACTGGCCCGCGCCCGAGTTCCCCGACGGCTGGCGCTGGATCGACGACAACTTCATCAATCCCAGCGGCTCCTACGGCGACCCCCTGCCCTCCATCATCCTGAACGAAGATGAGGCTGAGGTGGCCGCCAGCCTGGGCACCCCGATCGACACCTATCTGCTTGAAACGATCCAGCAGATGATCGAAGGGCAGCTTGAGATTAACGACGACACCTGGGGCGAGCTCACCTCCACCATCGAGAGCATGGGCGCACAGGATATCGTAGACGCCTACAACGCCGCCCTGGCGCGCGCGCAGTAGCGCCGCGGCCAACCGGTGTGAACTGCAGTTTTTTGTTTTGCGTTTTCAGTTTTTAGTAACGGCAACGGCAACTGCCGCTCTCGACGCAAACCGGGGTTCACTAGAAACTAGAAACCAAAAACTAGAAACTGGTGTCAACGCTGGAGACGGGACCGCCTCCGTCTCCAGCGTTCCCTTTCATTCGCCGGCGCCGGAGCAGAAGATGACCGCAGAGAGGACGGCAGAAAACCCAATCCAACTGGCGGTGATCACCGGCGGACACGGCTACGACGTGCGCAACTTTCACCGCTTCTTCCGCAGCCTGCCCGGCGTCGACGCCTACGTCCAGCACATGGACGACTTCGCCTCCGCCCGCGCAGAGGTGCGCGACGGCTACGACGTCGCCCTCTTCTACACGATGCTGATGGACGGCCCCTGCGACGACGGGCCCTGGTACGCCGGGAAACCGAAGACCGCGCTCGCGCACCTGGGCGAGACCGCGCAGGGCATCATCCTCCTGCACCACGCCATCCTCGCCTACCCGCAGTGGCCGCTCTGGAGCGAAATCGCCGGCATCGAGGACCGCAGCTTCCGCCACCACCCCGAGCAGACGGTCCGCATCGAGATCGCCCGCCCGGCACACCCCATCACCGCCGGCCGCAGCGCCTGGCAGATGGAGGACGAGACCTACCTGATGGACGAGCCGGACGCGGACAGCGAAATCCTCCTCACGGCCGACCACCCCAAAAGCATGAAGGCGATCGCCTGGGCCAGGACCTATAAGCGCGCCCGCGTCGTCTGCTTCCAGTCCGGCCACGACAACCTGACCTGGGCCAATCCCGGCTTCGGCGAAACCGTCGCACGCGCCATCCGCTGGACCGCCCGGCGGATCTGACGCCCGGAGACGGCCCCATGCGCGCTCTGGTCACAAGGCTCAGGCCCGACAATACACGCGAAAAGCTGCTGGTCGACGACTGGCCCGCGCCGCCGGCGCCGACCGGCAACCAGGTCAAGAGCCGCACGCTCTACTCCGGCATCACCAACGGCACCGAGCACAACGACCTCACCGGCGGCAACTACGCCCACCCCGACGACGCGCTGCCCGCCGGCTGGGGCTACCAGCACGTCGGGCGCGTCATCGAGACCGGCCCCGACGCAGCCGAGCTGGCCGTCGGCGACCTCGTCTACGTCAACGCCGACCACATGGAGTATGTCGTCGCGCGCGAGGACGGGCTGCTCATCAAACTGCCGCCGGAGGTCGACCCCACCCACGCCGCGCTCTTCGGCATGACCGGCGTCGCCATGCACTCCTGCCGCCACGCCGACCTGCGCATGGGCGAACGGGTCCTGATCGCCGGCCAGGGCTTCATCGGCCAGATGGCCGCCCAGATCGCCAACGCCATGGGCGCACGCGTCGCCGTCTGCGAAATCGACCGCCGCCGCCTCGAGCTGGCGCGGGAGATCGGCGCGGCCGAGGAGATCTTCGACGTCGCCGGCGAAGGCTGGGAGAGACAGGTCGCCGACCGCGCCTTCGACGCGCTCATCGACGCCGCCGGGGTCGCAGGCATGGAGGACCGGCTGATCCGCGCCCTCAAGCAGCGCGGCCGCCTCATGCTCATCGCCGGCCGCTTCAACGTCAACTACACCTTCAACCTGGGACAGGCCCACGAGATCAACATCAGGCAGAACACCGGCTACGACCGCGACGACCTCGCCAACGTCTGCCGGCTCGTGTGCCGCGGGCTGATCCGGATCGCGCCCCTGCTCCAGGATGTCGTGCCAGTGACCGGCGCCCGGCGCACCTACGACACCCTGCGCGACAACCCCCATCAGCTCCTGGGCACCGTGTTCGACTGGCAGTAGTCCGACCGGCAGTAGCTCGACTGGCTGTAGCTCGACTGGCAGCAGTTCGACTGGCAGCAGTTCGACTGCCAATGGCGCGCCGCACGCGCTGAGGAGACGGCCGATGACCTTTCCGCTGCTTTTCATGTCCATCGCAGACGTGCACGAGCCGCGCGGGCAGCTGCAGACCGGCGGCTGCACGCTGCGCAGGGACCCCGACCCGCCCCAGGGCCTCGAGCAGGACCTCAACCAGTTCGCCCAGGCCCTCGCCTTCACCACCCTGCAGGACGCCGACGGCACGGTCCACGTCTGGTACAGCCTGCGGCGCAGCCCCGAACCCTTTCTCGTCGAGCACCTGAACCCGGCACAGGCCAGCGCCCGCAGCCACTCCGAAAGCGCCAAGACCTTCAGCCTCACCCGCCCCGGCTGGAACCCCGCCAAAATGAAGTGGCAGGTCTGCTACGCGCGCACCCGCGACGGCGTCCACTTCGAGCGGCCCGACCTCGGCATCGTCCCCGACCCCCTATCGCCCAACGTGCTGATCGACTACGGCGGCATCTTCTCCGTCATGCGCAACGACGACGCCCCCCCACAGCGGCGCTACGCCATGCTCCACACCGGCTGGGGACCCGCGCCCGCCGCAGCCCAGCCCGGCTTTCACCCCGTCCACAACGCCGGTGCCGCCTTCTCCGCCGACGGCCTTCACTGGCGCGAATCGGAGCACGGCCCCGCCTTCCGCGACGGCAACGACGCCTTCTCCGCCATCTACGACCCCCGCTCCCGCCAATACCGCTGCTACCAGGCCGTGCTGCGCCCGTACCACTTCCCCTACCCCGACAGCATCGGCGCCGACGACCCGCGCGGCCAGCGCCGCGTCCTCGCCATCCGCAGCAGCGACGACGGCCTCCACTGGTCGCGGCTCGAAAACTTCATCGAGCCCGACGCCGGCGACCCGCCCGAGCTCGAGCTCTACATGTTTACCGTCTTCCCCTACCGCGACCGCTTCGTCGGCCTGATGCGCAACTACGCCCGCAGCCCGCTCATGATCGGCGAACACGGCCCCCATCTGCTCTACGAATGGTGGGTCAGCCACGACGGCCTCCGCTGGCAGCGCCCCGCACGCAACATGCACGCCGGCG
>DAOUHX010000049.1:0-2920 GCA_034428395.1 Caldilineaceae bacterium | reverse complement strand
GCAGCAATGCATCGATCAGTCTGGCAAAGTGTGCGCGAGAGATCATCTTTCTTCAATGACGCGTCGCCATTGAGCGACATGGGTTGCCCGCCTCTGACCGTGCCTCTGTGCAATGCGGTAGAGGCCTCCAGTCCGGCGCGCTAGTATAGAGTATAGCACTGATCTACTGTTTCTGGTAGTGCCAATTGCACGTCCCTACCCGGCTGCACCTGAGTCGGGGTAAAGTATGGCCGGCGCTGACCGGGGGAAGACGGCGATCAGTCGAACCGGCACGCGCCCCACGTTGCGAACGCCGTGTAGCGCACCTTCCGGCACAAACAGAGTGGTATCTGCGCCCAGACGATGGCGCTCTTCGCCCAGCGTGACCTCGACCTCCCCGCTGAGAAAAGTGATGCTCTCCTCGCAGTCATGATAGTGCACGGGTATCACGCCGCCGGGCGGCATGTACTGTTCCCACAGCTCCATCTGCGTCGCACCACAGGTGCGCGCCGTAATTATGCGGGCGCCGGGGATGTTGCTGCGCGTATTGATTGGGTCGTAGCGCTCATACGTATGTGGAAGGACCGCCACCGTTCTGTCTCGTTGGTCTGAATCCGGACCGCTTACCGCTATGCCCGCGTCCCACATGGCTTTCGCAGCCGCATCATCAGGTTGCCGCCGCGCTGGAACTCATAAGAAACAGATTCCATTGTAGCGCGAATTCCCTGCGCCGCGAAAGTGCACAAAACTGATTGGACATGGGGTGAGTGCGCGCCGCCGATCTGCAGGAGAGGAAAGACTCGCGCTTCGCCGGCGACGCGCAGCATCTCCTGCAAGGCGCGCAGGTGAAATGCCAGGTCGAACTGCTCGCTGTAAAGGAATAGGAAGTGGGAGGAGAGCGCCAGGTCAAAGGCATTGTCGTCAAACGGCAGGTCGGGCAGCGAGGCGTCGACGTAGCGGCCTTCGCGCTTCCCCTGCGGAAAGTCGGCCAGGAAGCGGCGCATCGCCCCCATTCGCCGCCGGCCCAGCGCCGGAATCGACGGCACATGGGTCCAGACGAAATCGTCGCGGTTGCGCGTCACCTGCTCGATGATAATGTCGTAGGTCTCCTCTACGCGGCGTTCGATGGCCGCCGCCTGGAAGGCATAGAGCGGGTCGACCGAAACGACCGCACGCCCCTGCGCCGACATCTCTGCGTTGAAGCTGGCCGGCCCATCGCCGCAGCCAAGGATGCGCCCGCACAGGTCCGATTCGACCAGGTTGAACATCCCCCGGTACTCCGCCATCGTCCGTCCCCACGGCACCACGCTGTCGATTGTGAAAGGCATCTGTTCTCGATGTCTTGGCGGTGCCTGAGAACCGTGTCCGCAGGGCTGCCGAAACCCAGGCCCCCGGAAAGAACTGAGTTCTCGGCAGGTCCAAACGGCGCGGACGGACCGAGCCGTCACAGCATTTTCAGATCCAGCTACCCCTCCGCAACCACCGGATTCCGTAGTATGCCGACCCCCGATATCTCGATCTCGACGACGTCGCCCGGCTGCACCGGACCGACGCCCGAGGGCGTGCCGGTCATGATCACGTCGCCGGGCAGCAGTGTAACCGCATCGCTGATGTAAGCGATCAGCTGCGCGACCGGAAAAATCAGGTCGTCGGTGTTGGTGTGCTGCTTGACCTCGCCGTTTAAGCGGGTCGTCAGCTCGAGATCGGTCGAGTCCAGGCCGGTCGCAATGTAGGGGCCGAGCGGCTTGAAGGTGTCGAAGCCCTTGCCGATCAACAGGCAGCCGTTGGCCATCTCGTTGGCCTGGATCACCCTTTCGCTGACGTCGTTTCCGCAGGTGTAGCCAAACACGCAGTCGAGCGCGTCCGCCTCGGCAACGCGGCGCGCTTTCTTGCCGATGACCACCGTCAGCTCGCCCTCATAGTGGACGTTCTGCCCCTGGCGCGGGTAGATGATCGGCTCCTCCGGGTCGAGGATGGCGGTGGCAGGCAGCATGAACAGCATCGGCTGGTCCGGCGGTTCCTTACCGCCTTCCTCGGCGTGCGCGAGGTAGTTCAGCCCCACGCCGATCAGCCTCGGCGAGCCAACCGGCGCCAGCACCTTCACGTCGTCCAGATTCGCCGTCTCGCCGCTAACTTCGAGGCTGTCGAAAGGGCAGCTCGCCAGCTGGCGTATGGTGCCGTCCTCCTCCAGAATGCCGTAGCTTGTCGCGCCGCCGGCAGCGTATCGCAGAATCTTCATCGTCATTTCTCCTCACATATGTATGGGTTCGCGTCAATGCTACATCTTCTTCTATCGCGTCGCAATTCTGTCAGCCCCGATCCGTCCCGGCAGCCCCAGAACAGGCAAAACACGCCCTTGCCGCCATGTATGTTGCAGTAGGAAAAGGTCTGCTGCCGTGATAGACTGTGCGCAAGCGGAGCAGCGGTCGTTCACGGCCGGCGGCGTGCGGCCGCAACGAGCCGCCGACCACCTGATCTACCCACTACGACAAAGGAGTGCAACTATATGGCCACCTTAAGCAAAGTCGCAATTATCACCGGCGCCGGATCCGGAATCGGCAAACGCACCGCGCTGCATCTGCTGGCGCACGGATATTCCGTCACTCTCGCGGGGCGCCGCCTCGATCGACTGGAGGAGACTGCCCAAGAGTCGGGCGCGGACGAGCGCGCCCTGGTCGTGCCGACCGACGTGACCGATCCGCAGGCTGTCAATGCGCTGTTCGACCGGACAGTCGAAGTATTCGGCCGCCTCGATCTGCTCTTCAACAACGCCGGCCGCAGCGCGCCCAGCGTGGCGCTGGACGAAATCACTTACGAAGACTGGTGCTCGGTCGTGAACGTCAACTTGACTGGCGTCTTCCTCTGCACCCAGCAGGCCTTCCGCGTCATGAAGAATCAGTCGCCGCAGGGCGGGCGCATCATCAACAACGGGTCGGTTTCG
>DAOUHX010000048.1:0-2922 GCA_034428395.1 Caldilineaceae bacterium | reverse complement strand
AAGACGAAGCCGCGCACGAGCGCTTCGGGATTCCGGTTGCGGTACAGCTCCGCGTCCAGCTGGCCCAGTGTACGCGCGCTGTCGATGGGGACGCGGGCGGTCAGGCTGTCGCTTTCCAGGCCGGGCATGGCGGCGAGCGTTTCGCGCCGGTCCCAGAGATAGGGTGGGGAAAAGAGCGCGCGCATGCCAACGCGCTCGACCGCCTCTGCTGCGGCGTGGGTCGCAAAGAGTGTTCCCGGCTCGATGAACATGGTAAAGCCGCTGGCCAGCATCTCGACAGCGGCCATCGCGGTCGCCGCGGCCTCGTCCTCGGCGGTGACGTCTGCTTTCCAGTCGGCGAATTTGATGGCCGCGGCGTCGACGTCGAAGATGTTGCTGAAGACGCCGCGGCAGGTTGTATGAACGATGTGGTTGTGGGCGTCGATGAAGCCGGGATGCACGATGCCGCCCTCTGCGTCGATCGCTTCCCGCGCATCGAAGCGGCGCCGCAGTTCGGCGTCGGGCCCGACTGCGAGGATGCGCGCGCCGCCAATCGCCAGCGCGCCCGGAGCAATGATCCGGCGTTCCGCATCCATGGTGAGCACCTGACCGTTTTGGATCAGGAGGTCGCACTTGCTCCTGGTCATTGCGCTAGACCTCGCTCCCCTGTTTCAACGCCAGCCGCAGCAGGTCGCTTTGGGTCAGATAGGGTTGAATCTTGGCGGCGAATTCGGCTACAGTCTCCTCCACTGTCGCATTCGACGTATCCAGCTCGAACTTGCGGGCGATCAGCGAGTTTTTGTACTCCTCCTCAAAGCGCTGGATGATCTGCTCAACGTCGGCGTCCGGGACGACGGGATAGGGATGCGGGTCCTCGGCCATGCGCTTGCGGATCACATCGGGCGCGGCCTGCACGAGTATCAGCACCGCGTCCGGCCTGAAGCGCGTAATGCGCTGCTCGAGGATGCGGGAAATGAGCCTGCGGTCGCCCGGCTCGCCATCACCGCCGTAGCCGTAGTAGCGCGGCGCGTAGACCAGCTCCTCGAAGTAGAGGCCGATTCCGAGAAAGTTTTCTTCCGATCCCGACTGCCAGGGTGTGTGATAGTAGAGGTTGTGACGCTGGACCACCTCGGTCAGACGGGGGCTGAGGCTGCGGAAAGCTTCGATTTCATCCGCTGTCAACTCAATTCCGTGCGGATTGGTGTCCGGCAGCTTGTAGTGGTCGTGGATCAGCTTGAACTCGGTGCCCAGCGACCCCTTCGACCAGTCATTGACGGCGTGGGCCAGGGTGGTCGTGCCGGCGTATTCGCAGCCTATCAGGATCAGATACATCGCTCCGTTTCTCCTGAGGTGAAGCCGGCTGATATTGTGCCGATCCAGCCGGTTAAGCGGCTAGGGATGGTCAATGCCGAGCGACTGGAGCAGACCCTTCAGGTAACCGGTCGCGTAGAGCAGTCCATGATGTACGCGCGCACCGTCGTAGGTCGTGTACGGCGCGTGACCGGGGAAGAGCACGCCGCTGAAGCCGACCTCGTTGAAGGTCTTCAGGGTCTCCAGAAAGTTGCAGTCGGCCTCTTCGAGGAAGCATTCACGGAACGCCGGCCCGGTCCCCTGGACGCCCTGCACGTGGCCGTATACGATCTGGTCGCGCCCGCCGAATTGGCGTATCGCAGCCTGGATGTCGACGCCCATGGCAGTCCAGTTGCCGAGGCAGAAGTTCAGCCCGCTGGCGGGGCTGCCGGCGATATCCATCGCGCGCTTGAAGCCGTCCAGATCATAGAACAGCCGCGGGATGCCTCCCAGGCTCTCGATCGGTGGATCGTCGGGATGCAGGGCCAGCCGCACACCGGCCTCCTCGGCCACCGGGGTAATCGCCTTGACGAAGTACTCGTAGTTGCTCCACATCTCGGCGCGGCTGTACTCTCTTTCACGGAAGAGGGGGCCCTGCCTGGCCCTCTCCAGTTCAAAGCTGCTGACCTGGGCGCCGCCGCGGCCGGGCGTCGTCAGCGAAGTGCGCCAGGAGTTGCGCGTGGCGCCGTGCTGATTCACCATCCAGTGGTAGCCGTAGACGCCGACGCCGGCCCGCCCCATGTTGCGGACCGTCTGCGCCACATTCTCGATCTGCCGGTCGCGGCCCTCCTGCCCCAGCACGATCTGCTCGTAGCACCAGTTCGGCAGCGGGTTTTCGATCGAGGCAAGGTTGAGTCCGGCGTCTTCGCACTGTGCGCGCAGCTGTAGCAGCGTCGGGAAGTCCCAATAGGCTTCGCCCCTGTTAGCGGCTTCCGGCGCAAAGCGAGTCCGGTACTCAGGGTGGGAGACGTAGCTGAGCGTTACATCGTGAATGCCGTACTGTTTGAGAAAGCCGAGGTAGTTATCCTGGTCGGGTAGTCTCGCAAAGGCGCCGATTCTCATCTTCTTCTCCACGAACTCTGTCGGTCAATCGAGGCAGCCGGTCCGCCGGGTGCGCCGCGGGGGGAGACCGCTCAATCGAGATCAGCCGCGGCCCACAAAGGGCATCTGATTGGCCATTACGGTCAGAAACAGGACGTTTGAGTCGAGCGGCAGGCCGTCCATGTAGAGGATCGCCTGGGCAACCGCGTCGGAGTCCATTGTCGGCTCCACCATGACCGTGCCGTTGGGCTGCGGGATGCCGGTCCGCATGCGCTGCGTCATTTCGGTGGCGGCGTTGCCGATGTCGATCTGGCCGCAGCAGATGTTGTAGGCGCGCCCGTCGAGCGACGTGGACTTGGTCAAGCCGGTGATGGCGTGCTTGGTCGAGGTATAGGGCGACGAGTTGGGACGGGGCGTGGACGCCGAAACCGACCCGTTGTTGATGATGCGCCCGCCCTGCGGCGACTGATTCTTCATGACGCGGAAGGCCTGCTGGGTGCAGAGGAAGACGCCAGTCAAGTTGACGTTCACGACCGAGCACCAGTCTTCGTA
>DAOUHX010000047.1:0-1874 GCA_034428395.1 Caldilineaceae bacterium | reverse complement strand
ACGACCAGCTTGGGGCGCTGCACCAGGGCGCGGGCGATGCCGATCCGCTGGCGCTGGCCGCCGCTGAAGCTGTGCGGATAGCGCGGCAGATGCTCCACGCGCAGGCCGACCGCGGCCACCATCGCGGCGACCCGGTCTTCCAGCTCCTGCCCGCGGGCGATGCCATGCGCCAGCAGCGGCTCGCCGACCAGCTCCAGCACTGTCATGCGCGGATTCAAAGAGGAGAATGGGTCCTGAAAAATCATCTGCATGTTTCTGCGAAAGGCTTTCAGTTCCTGTCTCTCCAGCCGGTTGAGAAGGACCGCCTCGCCTTCATCATAGAAGATGATTTCGCCGTCGGTCGGCTGGTAAACGCGCACGATACAGCGCCCGGTCGTCGTCTTGCCGCATCCGCTCTCACCGACCAGGCCGAGCGTCTCCCCCTTCTTAATCGAAAGGCTTACACCGTCGACCGCCTTGACGTAGCCGGTCGTGCGACGCAGAAGACCTTTCTGGATCGGGAAATGCATTTTGAGGTCATTGACTTCGAGCAGCAGCTCGGATTCTTCTGCCATCGGCAACCTCGGTCAGCAGTTCGCGCGCAGGCGGCGAACGTGCACGAATTCAACCCTCCACGGCCTCAGAATAGAGAAAACAGCGCACCAGGTGGCCCTCGCTTGTCGGGTCCAGGTCGGGCATGGCCTTGTCGCAGGTGCCCGGCATGAAGCTGGGGCAGCGGTCGCTGAACGCGCAGCCGCTGGGAATCTGATAGGGATCGGGCACGACGCCCTCGATGGCGCGCAAACGGGGCAGCTTTTCTTCGTCGATGTGGGGAATGGAGTCCAGCAGCCCCTGCGTATAGGGATGCTGTGGGTTGTCGAATAGCTCGATGACGCCGGCCTGCTCGACGATGCGCCCGAGGTACATGACCGCCACTTCATCGGCGACCTCGGCGATCACGCCCAGGTTGTGGGTGATGAAGATGATCGCCATGCCGAACTCTTCCTGGAGGGTCGTCAGCAGCTCGAGGATCTGCGCCTGGATGGTGACGTCGAGCGCAGTCGTCGGCTCATCTGCGATCAGGAGCCGCGGCGAGCAGGAGAGGGCCATGGCGATCATGGCGCGTTGCCTCATGCCGCCGCTCAGCTGGTGCGGGTAGGCATCTACGATTTGTCCCGGCCGCGGGATGCCCACTCTCCTCAGGTTTTCGATCGCAAGTTCGCGCGCCTCGTCAGAGTCGACGTCCTCCTGATGGAGCAGGATGCTCTCCATGATCTGGTTGCCGATCGTGTGCATCGGGCCGAACGACGTCATCGGCTCCTGGAAGACCATGCTGATCTCCGCGCCGCGGATGGCGCGAATCTCGGCGCCGCGCGGGTCGAGACGCGCCAGGTCGGTCTCCTCCTCCTGCCGGCTAGAGTTTTGACCGTTTTCGCGGCGGTGTAACAGGATCTCGCCGTCGACAATGTTCCCGGGCGGTGAAGGCACGAGCCGCAGGATCGAGTGCGCGGTAACCGATTTGCCGCAGCCGCTTTCGCCGATGATGCCCAGGGTCCGCCCGCGTTCGATCTCCAGCGACACGCCGTCGACCGCGCGCACGATACCTTCCTGCAGATGGAAGTGCGTTTTCAGGTTCTTGATTTCCAGCAGGGCATCCTGGTTCATGGCGAGATTGGTGTCGCCCAGCTCAATTCGTTTCGCCGGGCCAGATATTAGCAACTAAACGATTGCCTTTTTGAAACCGAAAGTTTCAGTTTTCTCACCTAGCAAATTCGATCCTGCTTGGTGCGGCCGCCGGCCCCAAAAAATGAAGGTTCGTGAATCTGACATGGAGGTTTCCGCCGCCCTTGGCCTATTGTATCGAAATCCACTCATTTTGGCGTCATAGTGGGACA
>DAOUHX010000046.1:0-52953 GCA_034428395.1 Caldilineaceae bacterium | reverse complement strand
GGCGTGGTCGACTGGCTCCTTGCCGGCGAACATCATGCCGCGGGCGAAGACGCGTTCGATTTCGCCGAAGCACCAGCGCTGGTAGTCGATGTCGTGGATGCAGAGGTCGAGCAGGACGCCCCCGCTCTGCGCGAAGTCAGCGTAGTAGCTGGTGATGGCCAGGCCCTTACGCCAGGCCGAGCCGGCGTCGGGGTAGCTGCCGCTACGCACGGTTCGGATCACGCCCGGCGCGCCGATTGCGCCGCTGTCCAACACCTCCTTGGCCTTTGCGAACTGGGGAAAGAAGCGCACGACCATCGCGACGAAGAGGGGTGTGCCGGTGCGCTCGGCAGCGTCCACCATCCGCTCGCAGTCGGCAACAGAGTTGGCGAGGGGCTTTTCGCAGACAGTTGGCAGCCCGGCTTCGAGCGCGGCGATGACCGGCTCGGCGTGCGCCGTTCCGGGCGTGCAGACGTCGACAAAGTCGACGGCGTCGAAAAGTTCGTGCAATGTGCCGAAGGCTCTGCCGCCGAAGGCTTCGACCGCGCGCTGGGCTGCTTCTCCGGCGATGTCAAAGAAGCCGGCAAGTTCGATACCCGGCATCTGCAGCCAGCGGTCGGCGTGCGTTCTTGAGATGCCGCCGGCCCCAACGATTCCTACACGTCGCATCAGGCTTTCTCCAAATATCAGTTCATGGTGTATCCAGGGGCCGCTCCTGGAGCGTTTACTGGACAGATTTTGGCATCAGATGTAACAGCTGTCACATCAAGCGACTTCGAGCATTTTAATTGCTTAGTCTCTGCCAGCAGTCGGAGCTGGCAGCGGCCGCCCGTCACGTTCGTAAAGCGCAACCGTTTCTTCAACGATGCGACAAAGTTCAGAAAAGACCTGTTGCTCGTCATCTCCGTGGCAGCCGCCATAGAACAGACCCGGGCAGCTGTCGACGTAGCATTGGTCTTCTTCCGACCACTCCACAATTTTGACGTATCGGGCGCTGTCTTTCATTTTCCTGCCTCTTCGATCGCGATTCTGACAGCCTTCTCCTGACGCTGTTTCGCGTCGGCCCCGAGTTTACCCGACAGGACAACGACTCTGGAAACTTTAGGATGTGAGAACTTTCTGTGGCTTCCCTTTCCCCCTGAAGCTCGCATCCGGCCGACTCAAGGTCCCTAATGAGTTCTCTGATCTTGCGAGGCATGTCCAGAAGAGAATGATTCGCACATTGACATTTCTGCTAGAGATTTCTGCCGGTAGCTCCCCTACCGGCAGCTTCTCTGCCAGAGGTAGACGGGAGGCTAAACCGGAGCACTTAGCTCAATCCGTAGTGTTCGTCGATCTCCTGCTGGTAGTAGCTTACCGCGCCGGAGAGCAGCTCGTCCATGCTGACAGTCCGCTGCAATAGCGACGACTCGATCATGCCAAAGGCGGCGGCCAGGTCGCGCAGGCCCTCTTCGCCGTCGGTTTCCGGCTCACCGCCGCCTTCAATTGCGCGCAGCCAGTCGTACTGCTGGATGGCGAACGGGTCGGTCAGTCGGGTGGCGGCCGGCCCGACGACAGGGAACAGCCTGTCGAGCAGCCCGGCCTCGGCTTCGTTCCAGAAGGTCTGCAGTAGATCGCGGCGGTTGCCGTCGTCGTCGATAATCTCGCCGCCTTTGATGCAGCCGCGGCTGCCGTAGAAGACGGGCGCGCCGGGGATCGGCGTCTCCTCGCCGTGAGTTGCCCATGACCACATCAGCTGGGCGAGGGTGCCGTTCTCGCAGGTGACGGTGGCGAGGTAGGTGTCGTCAACGCCGGCTTCGACCGATTCGCCGGTTGCCGGGTCGCCGTAGAGGTGGCGGAGCGGCTCGAAGGTACGGACGGTCCCGCTGACCGCGGCGATTTCGCCGCAGACGTAGCGCACCCAGTGCATGACGTGGACGCCGATATCGATGGCGCCGCCGCCGGCACCCTCAAGTTTGCGGTGGCGCCAGGGCGTCTCGGCCACGATTTTGTCGGGGGACCAGAGGCCGCCGATGCCGCCGAAGAGCGCGAGTTGGAGGTCGCCGATGATGCCCTGTTCGATGGCCCAGGCCGCGGCGCGGGTCGCTTCGGCCTGGCGTACGTTTTCGAAGAGGCCGAGCGTAAGCCCATTTGCCTTCGCCATTTCCACGAGCAGGCGGGCCGCGGCTACCGAGATGGCCAGCGGCTTCTGCACGAGCAGGTGGAGGCCGGCATCGAAGGAGGCGGCGCCGATCTGGTGGTGCATCGAGAGGGTGGTGAAGTCGTTTACGGCGTCGACCGCATCGGCGGCGATCATTTCGCGGTAGTCGGTGAAAACGGCGACTTCGGTATCGGGCTGGAAGTCGTCGAGGTAGATGTGCGGCGCAGCCAGCGGGTCGCCCGTTTCGGGGGGCAGAACGGCTGCGCGCGGGGGCGGGCCTTCTCCCCGCTTGCGGAACATGAGCGCGTCGTCACGGTTGCGAGCGCACAGCGCGGTGATGCGGAAGTCGTCGCAGCCGGCCTCGCGCAGGAGGCGGTAGCCTTGCAGGTGGGCGTTAAGGATGCGGCCGCAGCCGACGATGCCGATACGGATCATTTGGGAAGGCTCCCGCTGTAAGCTGCGAACTCAAGATCGCGTGCTGTGAGAGATCGGGTCATCTGTGTTGTGCCGCTCACGCGTTCGGATAAACCTGCGGGAAGTAGCTACCGCGCAGCTGTTCTCCGTCCGCGACCTCGACGTACTGCTTCATGACATGTTCGCCGCTGGCGACGTAGCGGGTCTCGCCGGTCATGTAGTGGAGGGCGATGGCGCGCCGCGGCCGGTCGCTGGTGTTGTTGTGGGAGCCGTGCCAGGTGAGCGAGTGGTGAAAGTGGACCTCGCCCTTCTTGACCGGGCAGCTTGCCACGCGCAGCGGACGCCCCTCGTGCTCGGTCGGCATCGCCTTGATCGCCTCCAGCTGCTTCAGATACTCGATGTTGTCGCCCCACTTGTGGGAGCCGCGCACCATCGACATGCAGCCGTTGGCCTCGTCGGCGTCATCGAGCGCGACCCAGGCTGTCACTTCGGTCATGGGCCGGATGATAGGCCAGAGGGGCGCGTCCTGGTGCCAGTGGGTCGTACCGCCGGTCTGCGGCGGTTTGTACTGGATCTGGTCGTGCCAGATACGCAGTTCGCCCGCGCCGGTCAACTGGGCGATGGCTGTGGTGATGTCGTCGCGGCTGATCAACCGGTGGAATGGCTCACTGGCCTGCCAGATGTTGACGATCTGCCAGACGGCGCGGCTGTCGTCGCGGCTCATGTTGCGCACGTGTACCGGTTGGGGGATGTCGCCGCGCTCGCGTTCGTCGATGACGCGCATCACCTCAGTGCGCAGGGTCTCCACTTCGTCGTCGGTCAGTACCCGCCCGCCGTTGAGAAATCCGTTTTCGTGAAACTGTTCGACCTGCGTTGTGGTAAGCATGTTGCTCTCCTTGAGTCCAGTGGACCAACCAACCTGAGCGGCGATAGAAGCTGCGACACCGCACCGGGTCAGCGTGCGCCGCAGGCTTGCAGACAGGCCTGCATGTGGCCGCGGCTTTCGGCTGCGATCGTGCAGCACTGTTCAAGGCTGTATTCCCTGGCTCCGATGACCTCTAGATTCAGGGGCCCGTCGTAGCCGTTTTCGTGCAGAACGCGTACGTAGCCGACGAGATCGATGTCGCCGCGGCCGTTGGCCTGCGTTTCGGGTCTGCCGGGCCCCTGCTGGCGTCCTTTGCAGTCGCGGATATGGACGTGCTTGACGCGGCTGATGACGGCGGCGATGGCCTCGACCGGATTCTCGTTGGCGCGATGGATGTGGGAGGGGTCCATGTCGATGCCGAAGTTGGGCGAACTGATGGCCTCCATCGCGCGCAGGGTCGTGGGCGTGTCGAAGATGCTGGCGCCGACGTGGGCCTTGACGCAGAGGGTGATGCCGTATTTCTCGGCCAGCAGAGAGAGCGAACCGAGCTCGTCGATGGTCTCAACGAGGCTCTCCTCGTTGCCGGACTCCCCGCCGGGCCCGACGTTGACGATGGGGATGCCGCTTTCGGCCGCGGCCTGCATGACCGGCTCCATGATCTCAATGTCGCGCCGAGGCTGTTCGATCGCGAGCAGCTCCAGGTCGTAGTCCTGCGCAAGACGTTTCACCTCGGACGTCTGCTCTTGGCAGCGTTCGGGGTCGAGATGGTCGGCCATCTGGGGGATGGCGGCGAGTTCGATGCCGTCGTAGCCGGCGAGGGCGATGTAGCGAAAGGCGGTCTCCATATCGTATCCGCCAAAGAGTACTGAATTTGCGCCAAGTTTCATGAATTTCGCTCCGTGGTGAGGCGGTCGGTCGGGCCAGCCTGCGGGACTGCGCCGGGTGCGGCCCGGTCCGCCCTGTCTGAGTTCCGGTTTTGTGAAGCGTTCGACTGCGCACGCTGGCGCTGCAGCGCCTCCCGGCTGGGCCGGCCGATGCGCAGATTGTCGTAGGCCTGCTGCGAGCTGGAGAAATAGTCGATTCCCTCGACGTCGTGCCAGCCCGGCTGGTGGTGGATCGGGTTGGGCAGCCCTGTCTCTGCCTCGCGCCGGCTGATCCATGCGTCCATGCGGGCGGTGAGGGCGGCCACGACGTCCGGCTGCTCGGCGGCTAGATTGTGCTGCTCGCCGGGGTCTTCGACCAGGTTGTAGAGCTCCACCGGCGGCTCAAAGTGAAAGTCGGGCTCTAGGGCGCGGATGAGCTTCCAATGGGGGGTGCGCCAGCCGTGTTTGCGCATCCAGGCGCACTCGGTGATGTAGATTTCGCCCGCGTGCGAGGGGACTCTGCCCTCGATCATGGGGAGCAGTGAGCGGCCGTCGAAGTCGATGCCAGCGTCTATTCCGGCGAGATCGAGCAGAGTGGGCACGAGGTCTTTGTGCTGGTTGTAGCCGGGCACGCGTTTGCCCGCGGGCAGCTTGGGCGGGTAGCGCAGCATCAGCGGCACGTGCAGGTTGTTGTCGTAGAGGCCATGATGGTCGTACCAGTATCCGTGTTCGTCGAGTTCCTCGCCGTGGTCGCCGTTGACGGCGACAATGGTCTCGTCAAAGATGCCGAGCGCTTCGGGCGCGGTGAAAATCGACTGGATGGCGGCGTCCATGTAGGCGAGGGCGCCATCGTACTGAGCGTTCACGTATTCCCTGTCGCTGATGCCGGGCGGCAACATGTCGATGAGTGTGTGCTTGAAGGGGTCGAAAGCGAGGACAGGTTCCATCGAGCGGTTGGTGGGATCGCACTCGTCGCCGTGATAGAACATCCGCTCGAAGGGCTGCGGCGGCAGGTAGGGCGAATGGGGGTCCATGTGACGCAGGAAAAGGAAAAAGGGCCTGTCTGCGGCCACGAGGCGGTCGAGCGCGGGCAAGGCGAGCGCATTGAGCCGCTGCGCCTTGGGCGCGCGTCCCTCGGACCAGCTGCTCATCTGCGGGAAGTTAAGGTATTCGTCGAAGCCGCGACTGCTGGGCCGGCCTGAGAAGCCGACCGAAACGGTGTGGTAACCGTGCTCGCGCAGGATTTCGGCGAGCGTTTTCACCTCGGAACGCAGGGGGCCCTTTGGACGGTGCGCGACCATCTGGGTCGTGAAGATGTCCATTCCGGTCAGCATCATGGCGTAGGCGCTGGTGGTCGGAATGTGGGGGCTGAAAGTGTTCTCAAAGAGCACGCCCTGTGATGCGAAGCGGTCGAGGCGGGGCGTGGTCAGCCGTCCGTAGCCGTAGCAGCTCATACGGCTGGCGCGTAGCGAGTCGATTCCGAGCAGGACGATGTCCGGCCTGTCCTTGCGTGCCATCCAGCGGTTCTCCGCTTACTCCTCTTCTTCGACCTTGCGCGACTCGGCCTGAAGTCGCCGGGCGGCGCTGGCGTCGCCAATGTGGAGCGAATCGTACGCCTGCTGCGAGCTCTTGAATGCGCCGACGCCCTTGATGCCGTGCCAATCGCCCTGGTGGTGAATCGGGTTGGGCAGGCCCGTCGCCGCCTCGCGCTGGCTGATCCAGGCGTCCATGCGCGCGGTGAGAGCATCGACGACGCCGGGCAGCTCATCGGCCAGATTGTTGTTCTCGTCGGGGTCTTCGACGAGGTTGTATAGCTCGACGGGCGGCTTGAAGTGGAAGTCGGGCTCGAGCGCGCGGATCAGCTTCCACTGCGGCGTGCGCCAGCCGTGTTTGCGCATCCAGGTGCACTCTGTGATGTAGATTTCGCTCTCGTGCGAGGCTACCTTGCCTTCGATCATGGGCAGAAGCGAGCGGCCGTCGAAGTCGATGCCGGCGTCGATTTCGGCCAGCTCGAGCAAGGTGGGCACGAGGTCCTTGTGCTGGTTGTAGCCGGCGATTCGTTTGCCGACGGGCAGCTTGGACGGGTAGCGCAGCATTAGCGGCACGTGAAGGACGACGTCATAGATGCCGTGGTGGTCGAACCAGCACTCGTGGTCGTAGAGCGTTTCGCCGTGGTCGCCGTTGATGGCGATGATCGTTTCGTCGAAAACGCCGTGGGCCTCGAGCGCGGTGAAGAGGGACTGGATGGCGGCGTCCATGTAGGCGATGGACCCGTCGTATTGGGCGATGACGTAGTCCTTGTCGCTAATGCCCGGCGGCAGCCAGGAGACAAGGAAGTCGCGGAAGGGCTTGAAGGCTACAACCGGATCCATCGACCTGTTGTCGGGGTCGCATTCGTCGCCGTGGTAGAACATGCGCTCGTAGGGCTCGGGCGGCAGGTAGGGCGCGTGCGGGTCCATGTGGCGCAGGAAGAGGAAAAACGGCTTGTCGGCGGCGAGCAGGCGGTCGAGCGCGGGCAGGACCTGCTCGTTGAGGAGTTGGGCCTTGGGTAGACGGCCCTCCTCCCAGGAGCCCCAGGCCGGGTAGCTGAGGTATTCGTCGAAGCCGCGGCTGCTGGGGTTGCCGTCGAAGCCGACACAGACGGTGTGGTAACCCTCGTCGCGCAGGATCTCTGCCAGTGTTTTCACTTCAGGGCGCAAGGGGCCCTGGTGGCGCAGGGCGACGACCTGCGTCGAGAAGACGTCGAGGCCGGTCAGCATAGAAGCGTACGCGCTGGTGGTTGGGATGTGAGCGCTGTAGGTGTTCTCGAAGAGGACTCCCTGGCTGGCGAAGCGGTCGAGGTAGGGGCTGGTGAGCCTGTCGTAGCCGTAGCAGCTCATGTGGTCGGCGAGCAGCGAGTCGATGCCGAAGAGGATGATGTTCGGTTTTGCATTCGGTGCCATCGGGCTTTCCTTCTATGCTGGTGAACCGGAAAGGTCCTGCCGGTGCGGCGAGGGCGGTGGTGGGGACCCGGTATGCGGGCGTGGCGTGCGGACCGCTTGCGGGCGCCGGGTCGTGCCGGAAATGGAAGTCTCGGAAGAAACTTGCAGGTTGGTGAAACGGTAACACATCGTGAAGTACGCGGCAAGAAAAAAGCCCGGTAGTTCAGTTGCTCCCCCAGCCTGTTTCCGCGGCCGGCTTGTTTGGCGTCGAGGGAGGTGATGTGGGCCGCCGCGGTCTGGCGGGCGGTCAGGGCAAAGGGCCGTTTCGAGGCCGAAATGGGCAATGCCGGCTGTGTCTTGTCGCTTACAGCCGTGAAAAGTCGTGGGCGCTCGCGAAAAGGCGTCTGGGATCAAATCATGTCGCGTCAAGTCCGGCCAAGTCCGGTAAGGTCCTGTCAAGTCGGGGCAGTGCCATATTTTCCGGCAGTTTAGCATGGAATCAATGCCAGAAAACGCGCCGCGAAACCGCAGAAACCAGGCGTCCGCGTAAGGGAGGTCCTCCGAAAAGGCAGGATTGAAAGACAAGGTGAGCATGGTCGCAATGGGACGCTTTGAGACGATCTCAGACGATCTCAGACGATCTGAGACGATCTGAGACGTACGAAAACGCAAAGGTTTCCTTTGTCGCATCTTGAAGCAATCGTTGGCATTCGGGCCCGTCGGGAACAGATTCGACTGGCTCCACGAAAAGTTTCCCGCGTTTGAGGACGGCTCAATGGAGGACTCGCTGTTTGCGATTGTCGGATCAAGCTCGACCGGTTTGGCGTCGTCGTCAGACGACACAAAATGACGCGAAGCGACGCGAAATCACGCTCCTGTTTTCCTATCTGATGTCATGAGAGCGGATTCCAATCTGCCTCCTCGTTCTGGACATTCAGGAACTCGACGCTAGGCGCAGCGGTCCCGAATGCGTGACGGCGCCCTCGACAACCCATTTTATTCCAAAAGTAGCGCTTTTGCATCGCGGCAACGGAAAATGGCTGGTGCCAGAGCAGCTCGGTCTTGGAGACAGTATATGCGATTTCTGGGGCTTCTGCAGGGGCACATCTAAAGATAGGCGGGCAGCGGCGCTGTTTCACGATTTCAAGGGATTTGACACGCGGCGTGAAACAGCGCCGCAATTGCTCTTTACGTGCCGACTGATTACAATGGGCAGCACGCCATCCAAAGCACAGGCCCTATTGCGCCCGGTCTGCGTACTGCCAGGCGGACCCTACCTGCGAAGGACTCGTTACCCATGCCTGAAATGTCCCGCGTGCAGTTTCGGCTGTTGTTGACACTGTTTGTCGTGAGCAGCCTGAACAGCGCGGCGATGATCTCCAGCTTTGTGCTAACGCCGATCATTTCGTATTCGCTGAGTGGCAGTATACCGCTGATCGGGCTGCCGAACGCGCTGTCGATGGCTGGCCGTGCGGGCGCAGGCTATCCGCTGGGGTGGCTGTTGGACAAGGCCGGGCGGCGGATCGGTTTGGCCGCGGGGCTCTCGTTCGTGATTTTTGGCATGCTGGTCTCGGCCTCGGCGATTGCGGCGGGCTCGCTGGGCTTCTTCCTGACCGGCGCGGTGCTCTTGGGGGTGGGGCGGGCGGCACTGGAGCAGACGCGTTTCGCGGCGGCGGAGATCTTTCCACTGTCGCAGCGGTCGAAGGTGATTGGCATCATCGTTTTTGCGGGGACGGTGGGCGCAGTGGGTGGGCCGCTACTGGTCGAACCGGCGGTGAGCGCGGCGCGGGACCGGGGCTTCAACGAGCATATCGGGCCGTTCTGGCTGGGCGCGGCCGTGATGGCGCTGGCGCTGGTGCTGCTGCTGGTGGCGCTGCGTCCGGACCCGAAAGACCTTGCGGCGCAGCTGGGGCACGGTGCGGAAGACGGGACGGCGCACGGCGAAGGGGAGGAGGGTTCGCAGGGGAACCTGGCCAGGGGCGCGGAGAATAAGGGATTCAACCGGGTACTGGAGCTGCTGAGATTGCCGGACGTGCAGCTGGCGATTGCGGCGATGGCGATCGGTCAGATGGTGATGACGCTGCTGATGGTTGTGACGCCGCTGCACATGAACCGGGCGGACTACGATGCGAAGGCGATATCGTTTGTGCTGATGGCGCACACGCTTGGGATGTTCGGGCTGTCTGGATTGAGCGGGTGGCTGGTCGCGCGAGTGGGCCGCGTGCCGATGATCTTCGCGGGGGCGCTGGTGCAGGTTTTGGCGGCGATCATGATGCCGCTTTCGACGGAATTGCCGGTGTTGTATGCTTCGCTGTTTCTGCTGGGGCTGGGTTGGAATTTCAGCTACATTGCGGGTTCGGCGCTGCTTTCGGCTGCGCTGGCGGGGTCGCGACAGCGCGGGCGCGTGCAGGGTGTGAGCGAGGCGTGCGTGGCGGTGGCGTCGGCTGTGGGCAGCCTGGGAACGGGGAATGTCTATTCGATCAGCGGGGTTGTGGCGGTCGCGGTGAGCGGCGTGCTGTTCTCAGGGCTGCTTGCGGTAATGGCGCTGTGGCTGGGGCGGGCGCATCTGTTTGCGGTGGCGGCGGAGAGGGAAAGTGTTTAGTGGGGGTCGGCGGGCTGTCTGAACTTTGATTTGTCTGATTTGTTTGATGGGCGGGATTTAGGGCTGGCTTGCGCGGAGTGTGTTGATGGGATGGGCGGAGCTGTCTGAACTTTGATTTGTCTGATTTGTTTGATGGGCGGGATTGAGGACTGGCTTGCATGGATTGAGATGGTGAGACGGGCGGAGCTGTCTGAACTTTGATTTGTCTGATTTGTTTGATGGGCAGGATTTAGGGCTGGCTTGCGCGGAGTGTGTTGTTGGGATGGGCGGAGCTGTCTGAATTTTGATTTGTCTGATTTGTTTGATAGGCGGGATTAAGGGCTGGCTTGCGGGATGTATGATTGTTGGATGGGGAGGGCTGTCTGAACTTTGATTTGTCTGAATTGTCTGATGGGCAGGATTTAGGGCTGGCTTGCGCGGAGTGTGTTGTTGGGATGGGCGGAGCTGTCTGAACATTGATGTCTGATTTGTCTGATGGGCCGGATTTAGGGCTGGCTTGCGGGATGTATGATTGTTGGATGGGGAGGGCTGTCTGAACAGTTAGATGGGGGTTTCCTCTTTTGCCTGAATCTGGGTTTTTGGATTCACAGTCTATCCACTAATCAGATGAATCATGGTTCAGACAACTGCGCCTCGCTCTCCTTCCTCTAGGTTTTCCACTGACGCTAGTCTCCACGGGACCCCGGCCTGAAGTCACGATTCAAGATTTTCTTGAATTGAAGGCTTCGCGCGCCGAAGTTTATTAGCAGCCCTACTTCAAGGTTGTATGCCTCCAGGTTGTTAATCGCCTGCGCCAAGTGAACGTCCTCCAACTGGAGGACGGTTTTCAGTTCGACGGCGTCAACATTCCAACCAGGAAATCGACTCGCCTTAAGCCAATCGTGCGGCCTTTGTATGAGACGGACATTTCGTGTTCACGACTGAAGGAGATTCCTTCGTCCGACATTTCAAGTGCAAGCGCCCTCTGTTAGATGACCTCCTCGAAGCCATTGCCAAGAGCCGAATGCACGGTCATCGCACACCCGATGATTTTCCCGGTTAGCTGCGAATGCTTGTATTCCTTTGTGGACACCGATTGTCGCCTGCAATTGTCGGAACGGTGAATTGTCTGATTTATCCGATGGGCAGGACTGTGGGCTAGCTTGGGAGAAGTGTGAAGGTGGGTCGGGGAGTGCAGTCTGAACTGCCATATAGCGATTGACGCTATCGTCTGAACCTGAGCTTTTGGAATCACAGTCCATCCTCAAATCAGATGAATCATGGTTCAGACAACTACCCCTCGTTCTCACTTCTCCAGTTTTTGGTTTGACGATGGTTTCCTTAGGGGCGCGTGCTTAAGATGCCGGCCCAGAAGTGGCGTCGCCTTGTTATTCCGAATCAGTTAGCTGGGATACTGGCAGTGTCAATCCGGATGAGCCGGCGGTGTAGACTGCGAGATGTGGCCTAGGACGGCAGCCCGCAGGAAGCCTATCTCACGGGCGAGATCGGCTATTTGCTTTGAATTTCGTTCGATGAGTTGTGAATTTCGTTCGATCTGCTCTGCGTTGCGCTTGAGGATCTTCTGGGTGTCCTCAAGCCCGTTTTCGAATCTGTCCAGGCGGTTGTCTGTGTGGATCTGGCGCTCCATTAGGCGGTCAAGCCAGAGTTCGATGCGCTGGACGCGTTTTTCGCTTTCGCTCGTTGGTTCGGTCACGGGGGTTCCTCTTTCTCTGTCTCAGTGCGCGGTATACCTGTTAGGTATAGCTCCAATCACGGGGCATAGGCCGTCGCCAGTGCCATAGCTGTCCAGGTGGATTCTAGCCCATTTGTGCCATTCTATTGAAAGTGCTCGATGCTGTCAAGACCATCCGTCCGCCGGTCGCCATTTTGCCGAACAGTTCGCTCGCCATGGCCGCGAACTCCTGCGGCATTCCCCGCGCGTGCTCCGATAAGCGGGTAAACATCTCGTTGGGAAGGAGGCCGACGTCCTCTGCGAACATGCAAAAGACGAGGCGATTGACGAAGTGGGCGAATTCCTGGGGATCGTGGTCGCGGTCGCGCAGGGCCTGGGCAAGAGCGGCGAATGAGGAGGCGGCGCGCTCGGTCAGCGACTGGCGGCTTTCGCCGGGCCGCAGCCGTTCGGGGTCGGACATGGCCCACTTGAGCTTGTCGCGCACCGCGCCGTCGGCCAGATCGTCGAGCGTGAACTCGTGAACGACGCGTACGCTGTTGGTCCAGTTGGTGTGGATGCGGAAGCGCACCATGTCGGAGACGATGAGGGGGGGCGGGTTCTCGAGGGCGAGGGCGTACTGGCGCAGCCGGTTGAAGGCGGCGTCGAGGTCCTTATGCGGCCCTTTGTATTCTCAGGCGAAGCAGTGGCGCTTCCAGACGTCGGCCCAGCCGCTGCCACCGCCGTCCTTGCGCGCGCCGCGCTCAAAGCAGTAGCGCTGGCCGGTGGGGTCGTCTTCGGCCGGCGCCGGCTCGTCGAGCAGGAGGCAGAGGTCGATGAAGTGTTCCTGGGCCGCGGAGCGCTCTTTGAGCTCGGAGGCGCGCCATTTGGCGATGAAGTCGCGCTGGTTCATCTCTGGTCGTTTGCCGGTGGTCGGAGTTTGCGGTCCTTGAAGGGAGGGTCAACAGTGCGCAGATCGATCTTCCACGTGAGTCGACACGAACTCTCCTATGCCCTCAACGACTTTCGCCAAGTCGCGTATCAATCTTCTTGTTTCTGCCAGTCCCTGCGTGTTCTGCCGCTGCTGCTCGGCCATGCCTTCCATCAGTCTTCTTGTTTCGGCCAGTCCATGTGTGTTCTGCCGCTGCTGCTCGGCCATGCCTTCAATCAGCCTTCTTGTTTCTGCCAGTCCCTGCGTGTTCTGCCGCTGCTGTTCGGCAGTGCGTTCCAGCAGCGCTTCGATGCGGTCTATTCGTCCTGTTCCGTTGGGCCGGTCATTCGGTTGTGTCGCCATTTTCGGGGGTCTCCTATCGTTCAAGCATTACGCGAGATAGTACATACGTGCCATTCTAGCAACTGACGCACGCTTCGGTCAAGTCATCATGGCGGGGTGGGTGCAGCCCTCGTATTGGGTTGGAGTCGTCTTGCCGGGAATTCATGCCGGCGGTGGCTGCGATCGTTTGTCAGCTTTGGGAGAGGCAGGCACAAGGCCTGCCCATACCGAGGCCTCCTTGTTGGCAGACTGGGGGGCGGCGTCTGAAGGTCGAACGCGGGATCCGCTGGTGACGCGCACACATGGTGGCATCGCGGCCGCGGCGCGTAGGCGGCAAGCTGGAGTCGCGCACGCACGGAGGCATAGCTACAGGGGGGCGTTGCGGGGGGAGTCCCCCCGCACAAGGGAGGGCCGGAACGGCCCGACCGCCCGGAACGGCCGTGACTCGTGATTCGTGATTCGTGATTCGAACTGCGGGAGCCGCGCAGGCGCGGTGGCGTTGGCCCGGCTGCGCTGCCCTTTAACTATCCAAAAGAGTTATCATGGTGGCATAGCTACCGGGGAGGCGTTGCGGGGGGGAGTCCCCCCGCACAAGGGAGGGCCGGGACGGCCCGACCGCCCAGTGCGGCCGTGACTCGTGATTCGTGATTCGAACTGCGGGAGCCGCGCAGGCACGGTGGCGTCGGCCCGGCAGCGCTGCCTCTTAACTTTCCAAAAGAGCCATCATGGTGGCATAGCTACCGGGGGGGCGTTGCGGGGGGAGTCCCCCCGCACAAGGGAGGGCCGGAACGGCCCGTCCGCCCAAACTGCAGTGGATAGTGAATAGTGAATAGTGGCCAGGAACTGAACTGGGTGGTGGCAAGTCCAGCCCCTACGCTGGGATGCACTCAGCCAGTTTCCTAGCCCTGCCACGTCCCCGCCGCCGTCGGATGATCGTACGGTTCGTCGCCGACTCTGGCCTGCAGGCGCTGGAGCTCGGTGGTGAGCTCTTCGACGACGTCGGCGTAGCTGGGATCGTGATAGACGTTGTTGAGCTCGTAGGGGTCGACATCGAGGTCGAAGAGCTCCCATTCGGGCTCCTTTTTGTCGTCGATGGTGCCGGGCTGACCGAGGGCGTCGGCGTAGTAGTAGATCAGTTTGTAGCGGTGCGTGCGGACGCCGTAGTGGGCGTAGACGTGGTGGTGGGCGAGGTGCATCCAGTAGCGGTAGTACATGGATGTCTGCCAGTCGGCGGGCGTATGGCCGGAGAGGATGGAGCGGAAGCTGCTGCCTTGGAAGTGGGCGGGGATCTCGACGCCGGCGTAGTCGAGCAGGGTGGGCGTGAAGTCGACGTTGAGGACCATGTCGTCGTTGACTGTCGCGGGCCGAACGGCGTCGGGGTAGCGGACCAGCAGCGGCATGCGCAGCGATTCCTCGTACATGAAGCGCTTGTCGTACCAACCGTGGTCGCCGAGGAAGAAGCCCTGGTCGGAGGTGTAGACGACGATGGTGTTTTCGGCGAGGCCTTCATCGTCGAGGTAGTCGAGCAGGCGGCCGACGTTGTCGTCGATGGAGGCGACGCAGCGCAGATAGTCTTTGATGTAGCGCTGGTACTTCCACTTTTTCTCCTCTTCAGGCGTGAGGCCCTCGGGTGTCGGCTGTTTGAGGTCGGTGAGGGTCATGTCGCGATCGATGCGCATTTCGGCAGCTGCGGCCGCAGCGGCGCGGTTGCTGTAGTCGTCGTCGAAGGTCTGAGGGTAGGGGATCTCCTCGTCCTCGTACATGAGTGCATGTTTGTCGTCTGGTTCCCAGGGGCGGTGGGGGGCCTTGTGGTGGCACATGAGGAAAAAGGGGCGATCGGGGTCGCGGGCCCGCAGCCAGTCGAGCGAGAAGTCGGTGATGAGGTCGGTAGTGTAGCCGGGAGAGGTCTTGCGCTCGCCCATTTCGATCATTTCCGGGTCGTGATAGAGGCCCTGGCCGGGCAGCACGTTCCAGTAGTCGAAACCGGTCGGGTCGTTGACGCCGCCGTGGCCGAGATGCCACTTACCGATCATGGCGGTCTGGTATCCTGCCGCCTGCAGCAGCTTGGGCATGGTGACCTGGCGGCCGTCGAGCTTGGACGCGAGGGTGGTGACGTTGTTGACGTGGTTGTAGGTGCCGGTGAGGATTACGGCGCGGCTGGGCGTGCAAATCGAGTTGGTGCAGAAGCAGTTGTTGAAACGCATGCCACCCTCGGCGATGCGGTCGAGGTGCGGGGTCCTGTTGATACGGCTGCCGTAGCTGCCGATCGCGTGCGAGGCGTGGTCGTCGGACATGATGAAGAGGATGTTGGGGCGCATGGTTTTCTGGTTTCTAGTTTCTGGTTTTGAGTTTTTTGGTTGCTTGAAGATCGTTGGCGGCGCTATTGGGCCGGTGCGCTTATTCTACAGTTTTTGGCAGATGGATTCCAGTCGGGGGCGGGCGTGACGGGATTGCGATTGGCGCCGGTTTCGGTAAGTTTGGGAGGGGACCGTGCGCCGGGAGGCGACGGTGCAACAGTCTCGGCAAATAGGCTAGTATGAAGAACAAGAACGTGGGAGGGGAGTGATGCCCGAAGAGCCGGTTCTGCGTCACGTGGTGCTGCTGCAGTTCAAGGAGGGGACGTCCGACGACAAGATTCGCGAGATCGAAGAGGGGTTCTTGGCGCTGAAAGGGCAGTTTGAGGAGATCTAGGCGTTCGAGTGGGGGACGGATGTGAGCGTCGAGGGCCTATCGCAGGGATACAGGCACTGCTATCTGCTCACCTTTGCGAGCGAGGCGGACCGCGACGCCTATCTGCCGCATCCTGACCATTTGGCGCTGGCAGACCTGGTGAAGCCGCACGTGGAGAAGGTGGTCGTGGTGGACTATTGGAGGCGTTTGTAGTTTCAGAAACCAGGGTTGGAACTGCCGCGCCGATACGGGTGTAGGCCCGAAAGTTTCCGGCACGCATTCTTTGCGAATGAAGACCAGAAAAGTAATGCAGGCCTATCCCCCGTTTGGGCCTACTCCGCAGCAATCTCCACCATCTGGTGCCCTGCAATTGCGGGCACGCCAAATTTTACGCGGCCAACCTCGGCCGCGAATTCGAGGGTCGCCCCATCAGGAACGCAGCGAACAGTTGAGACGGGACCGGGCAGGCGCAGGCTGACCTCCGACGTTGTAGAGCGGGATTACGTCTTCGATGACGTCGAAGTCCTGGCCGCGGCGTTCGGGGATGTAGTGCAGCAGGTGGAGGACCCAGCGGTTCTCGGCCGCCTGCCGGTTGATCGCGGTCACCAAGCTGCTGGGGCCGCTGTGGCGTATGAGCGGCTCGGGCAGGAGGAGGTCGAGCGCGTTGAGGAAGAGCTGCTTGCACCAGCGCGGCGCGTTGCGGTGGTACTGGCGGAAAATGGGGTGGGCGAAGTAGATGAGGTCGCCGGCGCGGGTGGCGGCGGGTCCGGCAGGCCGGCCGCTGGATGGTGTCTGGCGGTGGGAGCAGAAATGCTGCCAGGTGCGGTCAAAGTAGGAGGGGACGAACCTGGCGAGGATTTCAGTGTCGTCGTTGGCGCCGATGTCAAGGCCGCGCATGTAGAGCACGTACTCAGTTTCGCGTAGTCCTCGGGCGAGTACGTTTTCGGCGCGTAGGTAGTCAACGTAGTCGCCGCTGCGGAATTGGCGGCCGCGCACGGGTTGTCCTTGGCTGTCGGTCTCACCGTCGCCGACCTTGTTTACGCCCCACTGGGGCAGGGCGAAGTCGGACTTGTCGGGCGTGAGGCCGGACTCGAAGGACGCAATCAGCTTGCCGCCGCCGTCGAGGTAGGCGGCAGTTTTGCGTGCGAGTCCATCGTCCAGGAGGACGGCATCGGGCAGGATGAGGACGCGATAGGACGTGAAGTCGCTGCCGCTGTCGACGATGTCGAACTGGTGACCGCTCTCCTGCAGCATGCGCACGGCGGCGATCGTTTCGGGCGTGAGGCGTTCGCCGCTGAACTCTTCGAGCGTGAAGACCCCGATTTCGGTCAGTTGCTGGGCGCCGCGGCACCAGGGCTCCTTGGCTGCGACCTCGGCGTAGACCGGGCCGACGAGGTCGTTGGTTGCCTTGTCGAGGCGGCCGGTGGGGTGAAGCTGGTCTCCGATCGAGCACTTGGCGTTGAGCGCGAGCATCTGGAAGCACTCGAACTGGAGCGCGGCCTCGTTCTTGTAGGAGTGGAAGTCGCCCCAGGCGGTGTGGAACTTGCCGGTCATGCCGAGGCAGTCGTGGCCTGTGGTGCGGGCGTAGCGCTGCGAGAGCGGGAAGTGCATGTAGCCCCACCCGCCGGAGGGCAGCGACTCAAGCTCCCAGTGGCTGTAGGCTTCGGCGGTTGCGGCCTGGCGCGGACCGACGTGGCCGGAGTTGTAAAAAATGGTGCAGTCGGCGCTGTGGGCCCGTACGTAGGCGGACAAATCCCGCTTGAAGCGGTCGGTGACCTGCTGACCGAAGGAGCGGCGCTGCTCGTCGCAGGAGGCGTCGATGTTCTGGGCGAGCATCTCGCGGCGGCAGGCGGGGCAGGAGCAGTCCTGGTCCTGGACGATGTCGAAGAAGAGGCCGTCGACCGCGGGCAGGGTTGCGAACAAGTCGTCGACATGTGCCTTGAGGAGGTCGACGTAGGGCGAATTGAGGCACAATTTCGCATAGAAACCGGGTTCGTAGGGTTTCTGGCCCTGGATTGCGCCGTCGGGGGCGACCTGCAGCCACTGCGGTTCGTGCTGCGCTGTGTAGTAGTCCCACTGGACGGTGGTGTAGATGGGGACGCGGATGTCGCGCGCGTGGGCGGCCTCGATCTGGTCGGCAAGCAAGTTGCGCGCCAGGTGGGGGTGGCGGCGTTCGGGGTGGGCCTGCGTATCGTAGTAGATCATGCCGTGGTGGCAGCGGGCGAAGCAGGTGATGGAGTCGACGTGCGCGTTTACGAGCATCTCGGCCCATGCTGCGGGATCGAATTCGGCGCCGATGCCGCTGATCTTTTCACTGGTGTGGAAGTCGAGGTGGACCTGGCGGAAGCGGAGGAAGTCCTGCATTTTGTTGGGTGCTCCTGATGATTGGGTTGCGAAAGGAGAAGGAAGGGGAGGCAGAGTACCAGGTTACCGGATTCGTGCGTCTCGGGTCAATGCGAGTCCCAGCAGCCTTCGGTGTAGGCCGCGCGCGTGAACAGCTTCTTGCGCTGCGGACCGGCGCGGGCGATCCACTCGGGCGGAATCTCCTGCGTGTAGCGGTGAGGTGGGCCGGCCTCTTTGAAGATGTCGATGTTGAAGAAGCGGTAGGGCTGCGCTGAGTCCACCGGCTTGGGTTCGACGGCATGGAAGATACGGGCGTTGATGTAGACCATGCTGCCGGGCGGCAATTCGAGCCGTTTCTCCCTGAGCGGGCGGCCGGCCTCGTGGTCGAACTCGCCGGCGAACATCCTTTCAGGTGTCGCTTCTTGGGTTGGCGCGACCTTATGGCTGCCGGGGATCACCTTGAGGTTGCGGTCGCCGAGGGTAAAGCCGTTGAGGTAGTAAAGGATCTGGATGTAGTACTTGTCGCGTTCGGCGAGGTTGACGGGGTTCTCGTGCCGCCAGTGGTGGTGGTCCTGGTGGTAGCGGATCGGCGGGGCGCCGCGCGGCGCGATATTGAGCGCGGAGTGGCAGAAATGGTAGTCGTTGCCGATGGTTGCCTGCAGGAGGGCGGTGATGAATGGGTCGTCGATCAGCCGGTCGGCGTAGGGGCCGCGGTCGTCCCAGGGGCGGATGAAGTAGGGCTTTTGTTCTGTGGCGCTGGTTCCCAGTTGATTGATGTAGGCGCGCACGTGATCGAGCTCTTCGATCTCGTCGATCAGAGCTTCCCTGGCCTCGTCGGTAAAGACGTCGGGGAAGGCGATGTAGCCGTCGTTGTGGAAGGCGTCGATGTCGGCCTGGGAAGGGCCGGGGATGCGAAAGAGCGCGTGCATGTGAGTGGTCAAGGGTGGACCTTTATGTGAGAGAGCAGCAGCGTCCAGTTGGGGCTAATGTAAAACGACGGGCAAGCCTTCAAGCCGGCGAAAGTCGCAATCATTGGTTATGAGAAACGTACATTGCGCATGAATGGCTGCCGCGGCGTGCAGTGCGTCGGGAGTCTTAAGCCCTGTCGTGGCGCGTAGACCTGCCGCGTCCTCCCACAACTGGCGGGGCACTGGTACCAACGTGACTTCCGCGGCATCAAAAAGCGAGCGAAAAAGGCCTTCGAGAACCGCGTCGCCCTCACGCGGTGGCCTGACCAGTGTTTCCAGAACGACCAGTTCGCTGGAAAGAATGCTGAATTGTCCGGTCTGGGCTTGGCGCCACAACTGATCGAGCAAGTCGGAATAGGGCTGGATGCGCTCCACGCTGTAGATGAATCCACTGGCGTCAAGATAGATCGGTCCTTCCTGCGGAAGCGTCAGCGGTCCCATGAAGATCTTTCGTCCCTGAGGTAGGACTCCACTTCCTCGGCAGTCTTGAAAAGACGCTGACCGGGCGCCTCGCTCAGGATGTCCAACGCGGACCGCTGTTCTGCCGTCGACGAACCGAGGATTGCCACCTTGACGGACTCTCCTACGGGAAGTTGTTGATCGATTACTTCGATCCTGCCTCCCGGCAGCACTGTCGTGGCAATGTGCAGCGGATTCTGCATTGTCGTTTTCCTTCTCTGTGGTTGGCGATCTTGGTGTCGCGCTGTCAGTCTGTCCTCCCAAAGATGCAAGTCAGTATATGGCAGGTAAGGAAGTGCAGGCAAGGTATCTGGACAAGCGGGGCTATCAGCCCCTGCCGCGCGGACGAGACGCGTTCGCCAGCAGGACTTCGGTTCAAATTGCAGCACTTACAATTGCGAAGTGGTCGCGCAAGAATTAAGCTCCTATGAGGCACTTGCCACCACGGAGGAGATCTCGATGTCAGCGCCATTATACGATCCGTTTGACTTCGACGGCCTGCTAACACCGGAGCAGCGCGCACTGCGCGACCAAGTGCGCGACTACATGGAGACGGCCGTCAAGCCGGCGATCAACGACTACTGGGAACGCGCCGAAATCGCACTCGATCTCGCGCTCGGCCTGAAAGAGCTACCGATCATCGGGGGCACCCTGCAGGGCCACGGCTGCGCCGGGCTCGACAGTGTCAGCGACGGGCTGGTCAAGTACGAGGTCTGTCGCGTCGACGGCTCGATCAGCACGATCTTCGGCGTGCACTCTGGGCTGGCGATGGGATCGATCGGTCTGCTGGGCTCGGAGGAACAGCGGGAGCGCTGGCTGCCGGCGATGGCGCGCATGGAGCGGCTGGGCGCGTTCGCCTTGACCGAACCGGAACGCGGCTCGGACGCGGCGCATGTGCTGACCACGGCCCGCCAAGCGGGCGAGCACTATGTCCTGAACGGCTGCAAACGGTGGATCGGCAACGGCACGATCGCCGACCTGATCATCGTTTGGGCGCGCGACGAGGGCGGGCGCTTCGGCGGCTTCGTGCTGGAGGACCCGTCGCAGCTGCCTGGATTCACGGCGACGGCGATGACGGGCAAGATCTCGAAACGGGCCGTGCACCAGGCGGAGTTAACGCTTGATGAGGTGCATGTGCCGGCCGCGAATCGGCTGACAAACTGCAACAGCTTTCGCGACCTGGCGCGCGTGCTGGCGCTTGGGCGCGCGGGTGTGGCCTGGGAGGCTGTCGGGCTGGCCGCGGGCTGTTACGAGATTGCGCTCGACTACGCCTGCCGGCGGGAGCAGTTCGGCAAGCCGATCGCCTCGTTCCAGCTGGTGCAGGCCAAGCTGGTCGAGATGGCGGCCGACCTGGCGCAGTCGCAGCTGATGGTCTGGCGGCTGGCCAATTTGATGGAGGCCGGAACGGAGACGGCGGGTCAGCTTTCGCTGGCGAAGCAGAGCTGTGCGGCCAAGGCGCGGCGCGCGGCGGCGCTGGCGCGCGAGATCCTTGGCGCGAACGGTATCCTCCTCGATCACCACGCGGCGCGCCTCTTCACCGATGTCGAGGCAACCTACACATACGAGGGCACGAACGAGATCAACCTCCTGATCGCCGGACGGGAACTGACCGGCATCGGCGCTTTCGTTTGATCTGAGTGGCGATGATAGCACAATCCACCTCTTGTTGACCGTTCCGCTGGCAGGTACTACAATCCTCCCACGGCCCCTGCGCCGCTCTCCCTCAAGTTGAACCGCCAGAAGACAAGGAGCCGCCGCATGCTGTCCGGCCTGATGATGGACTACCCGCTCACGATCGACCGCATCCTGGAACACGGCAACCGCCTCTATCCCTATAAACAGATCAAAACCAAACTGCCTGACGGCGCGATGCACGTCTACACCTACCGCGATCTTTACCGGCGGGTCAAACGGCTTTGCAACGTGCTGGAGGGACTGGGCGTGGCGCCGGGCGACCGCGTCGGCACGTTCGCGTGGAACAACTTCCAGCACCTGGAGCTCTACTTTGGCGCGCCGGGCGCGGGCGCGGTCGTTCACACGCTCAACATCAGGCTTTTTCCCGGCCAGCTGGCCTACATCATCAACCACGCCGAGGACAAGGTAGTCTTCATCGACGCCACATTGCTTCCGCTGATCGAGAAGCTGGCGGACGAGATCAGGGGCGTTGAACACTTTGTGCTATTCAACGAGCCGCCGCAGGACGCGGCGACCAATCTGCCAGCCGAGGTCCACAGCTACGAGGCGCTGATGGCCAGCGCGGACGAGGACTACAGCTGGCGCGTCGAGGACGAGAACCAGGCGATGGGCCTCTGCTACACGAGCGGCACGACAGGACACCCGAAAGGCGCGCTGTACAGCCACCGCTCGATGTACCTGCACACGATCGGCGCGTGCCAGGCCGCGGCGATCGGCCTGACCGAGAACGACGTTACGATGCCGGTCGTGCCGCAGTTTCACGCCATGGCCTGGGGTCTCCCCTACGCGGCGATCAACGTCGGCTCCGAGTTGGTCATGCCAGGTCCGCACATGCAGCCGGCGGCCCTGGCCGAGTTGATCGAAGAGGAGCGGGTCTCGGTCGCGGCGGGCGTGCCCACAATCTGGAACGGACTATACCACGACCTGCGGCAGAACCGGCGAGATTTCTCCTGCATCCGGTCACTGGTCGTGGGCGGCTCGGCGATGCCGCGCAGCCTGATCGAGGCCTACGAAAGGGAGTTGGGCGTAAACGTCGTCCACGCCTGGGGCATGACGGAGATGTCGCCCCTGGGCACGGTTTCGAAGCTGCTGACTCGCCACCAGGGCCTGCCTCAGGACCAGCAGTGGGACGTCAAGGCGCGCCAGGGCTATCCGATCTCGGGTGTCGAGATGCGAATCGTCAACGAAGCAGGCGAGGAGCTGCCCTGGGACGGCGCGACGATGGGGGAGCTGCAGGTGCGCGGCCCGTGGGTGGCGCGCGACTACTTCAAACTGGACGGCAGCAGCGACAGTTTCACCGAGGACGGCTGGTTTCGCACCGGGGACGTGGTGACGATCACGCGCGACGGCTTCATGACGATAACCGACCGCACCAAGGACCTGGTCAGGAGCGGCGGGGAGTGGATCTCGTCGGTCGAGCTGGAAAACCTGCTGATGGCGCATCCGCAGGTGCTGGAAGCAGCGGTGATCGCGGTGCCGCACGAGCGTTGGAACGAGCGCCCGCTTGCGGTCGTCGTGCCGACGGACGCAGTGGAGCCGCCACCGGCGTCAGAGCTTCAGGCGTTCCTCGAACCCCACATCGCCAAGTGGTGGATGCCCGACGACTTCGTCTTCATCGAGGAGCTGCCGAAGACCGGAACGGGCAAGTTTGACAAGAAGGTCCTGCGCCAGCAGTTCGCCGACGGCTGACAGGCAGGGAACAGCTATTCTGGCCAATTAATCAGGTTGCCGCGTCCCAGGCACTCCGCAGCATTTCGATGCTCTTCGGCACTGCCGTTTCCGCCGCCTCTGCCCCTTCCATTTCAATCGAGCAGTAGCCGCGCCAGCCTGCATCGCGCAGAATGCTGAATATGCGCGCGTAGTCCAGGTCGAGCGTATACCAGGATCCACCGCCCGGGTATGTTTTGGCGTGAGCGAGTTGCACGTATGGGGCGATGCGCTGCATGGCAGCGTACATGTCCTCTTCGAAGAGGAAGTTGCCCATATCGAGGATCGCCTGCAGCCAGGGCGAGTCGACCGTCTCGATGATGCGCAGCATGTCTCCGGCGAAGGTTGTCAGACCCCAGTGGTTTTCCAACAGCAGCAGCACCCCGCGTTTTTCGGCATGCGGTAGACAGCGCTCGATCGCGTCGATCACCCAGCCGAAGGCGTCGTCCATGGTGTAGCCTTCCCAGGGCTCGACCCACCCTTTGGCCTTGATCAGGTCGTCAAAGCTGCCCTGCTTGCGAAAGCCGCCCGAGTTGACGCGGATCGACGGGATTCCCATCTCGTGCGCAAGGTCGATGCAGGCAAGCGTGTGGTCGATGTGCTGCTGCCGCACCTCGGCATCGTCGTGGACGAAGTCCTGGTGAATCGACAGGTTATACAGATCGAGGCCGAGCGTGAAGGCCTGTCGCTTGAGTTTCTGCAGGTAGGCGTTCTCCTCCGACGCCAACTGGCGGTGGAGGATCTCCACCCCGTTCAGCCCCAGCTCGGCCGCCGCGTCGAGGACCCCTTCGATCGGTGTCTTCTCTGCAGTGAAGTGCCAGTAGGAGTATGTCGAGGTGCCCAGGCGAAGGCCGTTGCTGTGTTCAGTTGTCATCCGTCTGCTCCTGCGAACGTTTTCATCTCAAAGTGATGGACAATCGGGCGATCAGCCGTCGGTGACGCAGCCCTCGGACGCGCTCGACACCGTCCTGATGTATTTCCAGAGGACGCCGCTGCTGGCCTTGTAATCCGGCGCGGTCCAGGCGAGCCTGCGCCGATCGATCTCCTCTTCCGCCACCTCGAGCGTGAGCGTGTTGTTCTCGGCGTCGATCGAGATGGTATCGCCGTTCTGCGCCAGCGCGAGCAGGCCGCCCTCCTGCGCCTCGGGCGTGATGTGGCCGACGACGAAGCCGTGGCTGCCGCCGGAGAAACGCCCGTCGGTGATCAGCGCAACGTCCTGCCCCAGGCCCTTGCCCATAATCGCGCCGGTGATGCTCAGCATCTCGCGCATCCCCGGCCCGCCTTTGGGCCCCTCGTAACGGATGACGACGACGTTGCCCGGCAGCACTTCGTCGCTCTCGATTCCGGCCAGGCAGTCCTCCTCGGAGTCGTAGCAGACCGCCGGCCCGCTGAAGCGGACGCCTTCTTTGCCGGTGATCTTGGCCACCGCGCCGGTCTCGGCCATGTTGCCATAGAGGATCTGCAAGTGGCCGGTCTCCTTGATTGGCTCGTCGACGGGCATGATGATCTTCTGGCTTTCGCTCAGGTCGGGCACGTCGGCCAGGTTCTCGGCCAACGTCTTGCCGGTGACGGTCATGCAGTCTCCGTGCAGGAAGCCCTCGCGCAGCAGCATTTTCTGTACCGCCGGTACGCCGCCCACTTCGTACAGGTCTTCCATTACGTACTTCCCGCTGGGCTTGAGGTCGGCCAGCAGCGGCGTGCGGTCGGAGATGGCCTGGAAGTCGTCGATCGACAGTTGGGCGTCGGTCGACTTGGCGATTGCCATCAGGTGGAGCACCGCATTGGTGGAACCGCCGAGGACGACAGTGACGGTGATGGCGTTCTCAAACGCCTGGCGCGTCAGGATATCGAGCGGCTTTAGGTCCATTTCGAGCAGGTTGCGGATGGCGGCGCCGGCTTCGACGCACTCCTGCTGCTTGCCTTCGCTGGTCGCCGGGTAGGAGGAGCTGTAGGGCAGGCTCATCCCGAGCGACTCAATGGCGGAGGCCATCGTGTTGGCGGTGTACATGCCGCCGCAGGCGCCTTCGCCGGGGCAGGAATTGCGCAGCACCTCGCGCATCTCCTCTTCGCTGATGTCAGCCGCGAGATAGTGGCCGTAGGCTTCGAAGGCGGAGATGATGTCCAGTTTGCTGTCGGACTCTTTCTTGGGCACGGGCAGGCTGCCAGGGCTGATCGTGCCGCCGTAGACCATCAGGCTGGGGCGGTTGAGCCGAGCCTTCGCCATCAGCACGCCGGGCATGTTTTTGTCACAGCCGGGCAGCGAGATGTTGGCATCGTACCACTGGGCGCGCATGACCGCCTCGATCGAATCGGCGATGATGTCGCGGCTCAGTAGCGAAAACTTCATGCCCGAGGTGCCCATCGACATGCCGTCGCTGACGCCGATTGTGTGAAAGATCAGGCCGACCTGCCCCGCGTCCTGGACGCCCTGCTTGACGCGGCGGGCCAGCGCATTGAGGTGCATATTGCAGGTATTGCCCTCCCAGCCCATCGAAGCGATGCCTACCTGCGGCTTGTGCATGTCCTCGTCGCTCAGGCCCACGCCGTAGAGCATCGCCTGCGAGCCGACCTGCGAGATCGTCTGCGTGAGAACGCTGCTGTACTTGTTGAGTTTGTGGTTCGTCGTCGCTGCCATGAGATTCTCTTCCCCGTAGAAAGTGAGGTAGACCCCAGAGATGAAGCCGTTGCCGAATCTTTGTCACATATGCCGCTTCGAACTAAGCCTGCGTTATCCGGGTTCGGGATTCGCCGTGTTTGGCCGGCTGCCCGCCTGAAGCTGTCCTTCGTGTGCAACTGGACTTTCAAACGGACTCGTCGTGTCGTCCGCGCTGTCGCCCGCTCCATTGCAGGTGACCAGGAAATATTCGACCGCATCGGACATGGCCGTCCAGCTGGCATCGATGATATTTGTGCTCGCTCCGACAGTCGTCCAGCTGCGAACGCCGTCGGTGCTGGTAATCAGCACCCGAATCGACGCGCCCGTACCCTGGCTGCCGTCGAGAATGCGCACCTTGTAGTCGAGCAGGTGAAAGCGGTCAAGCTGCGGGAAGCGGTGCTGAATCGCCTTGCGCAGCGCCAGCATCAAGGCGTTCACCGGGCCGTTGCCTTCCGCAACTTCATGGTAAACATTCTCTCCGACCTCAACCTTTACCGTTGCCCGCGATGAGAGCACACCCCCACCCATATTCGCTACGTTCACTGTGTAGTCGATTAAGGAGAAGCAGGGCTGATATTGCGGCTGGGATCGCCGCAACATAAGGTCTACGCTCGCCTCTGCGCTCTCGAAGGCGAAGCCGTTGTTCTCCAACTCCTTGATTTGCTGCAGCACGGCGCGTTCCTTCTCGCGCGACAGCCCCTCCAGGCCGAACTCGTCCGCCTTGATCGTGATGTTGTCCTTGCCGCTCAACTCGCTCACGAGCACGCGCGACTGGTTGCCGATCACATCGGGCACGATATGCTGGTAGCTGTCGACATTCTTGAGCACGGCGTTGACGTGCGTGCCGCCTTTGTGCGCAAATGCGCTCTGGCCGACAAATGGCTGGTGCGTGTTCGGACGCAGGTTCGCCAGCTCGTTGACGTAGTGGCTGAGGTCGGTCAGTGAGGCCAGTTTTTCCGGCGCAATCAGTTCGTATCCCATCTTCAGCTGCAGGTTTGCGATGATGCTGACGAGGTTGGCGTTGCCGCATCGTTCGCCGTAGCCGTTGATCGTGCCCTGAACGTGGGTGCAACCGCTGCGGACCGCGGCGAGCGAGTTGGCGACGGCCGAATCGATGTCGTTGTGCGCGTGAATGCCGAGGGTCGCGCCCCCGATGCCGCTCGGCAGGCCCGCCTTCCCGTTACTGCCGTTCCTGCCCGGTCGCCCGTCTCCCGCAAACAGGGCGCTGTGAACTGCCCCGACGATTTCGCTGATTTCCCAGGTCAGGCTGCCGCCGTTTGTATCGCACAGGACGATGCAGGTTGCCCCGCCGGCAATCGCCTCCCTGAGGGTCGCCAGCGCGTAGCCGGCGTTTTCCTTGAATCCGTCGAAGAAATGCTCGGCATCGTAGATGACCTCTTTGCCGCGGGCTGTAAGATAGGCTATCGATGCCCGGATCATGCGCAGGTTCTCTTCCTGCGTAGTCTGCAGGACATCGCGCACGTGCAGGTCCCAACTCTTGCCGAACAGCGAGATCACCGGCGTGTTCGCCTGCAGCAGGAGCTGGATCTGTTGATCTGTCTCCGGCTCCGTATCGCGGCGGCAGGTTGAGCCGAAGGCTGTGAGCCGCGCGCGCCGCAGGCCCAGCTCACGCGCCGCTCGCTCGAAGAACTCCATGTCCTTGGGATTGGACCCGGGCCAGCCGCCCTCGATGTAGTCCACGCCGAACTCGTCGAGGCGGGCGGCGATATGCAGTTTGTCGTCGCAACTGAACGAGACGCCCTCTGCCTGGGCGCCGTCGCGCAAAGTCGTGTCAAATAGCTGAATCGTCACTCTTCGTAACTCCAAACATAGGCAGTCGCAATCGATATCGCGCCTTCGTCTGCCTTCACGACAAGACCGTGCCGGAAAGCATCAGCCTGTCGCCTGAAGACCAGCCGCGATTCCGTTTATGGAAAGCAGGATCGCGTGGCGAAGCCGACGGTCGTCTTCGCCGAGAGCCGTCGCGTCCTGTGTGCGGTTCTCCTTCTGCCGGTCTGCTGCTCGCTTCTTTTTGAGCAAGGCGACCTGGATATAGTTGAGCGGATCGACATAGGGGTTGCGCAGTCTGATGCTGCGCTGGAGCCACGGCTCGTTGTCCAGAAGGGCATCCTGCCCGGTGATGCCCAGGATTATCCGTTCCGTGAGACGAAACTCCTCTATGATTTCGCCAAAGATCGTCCGGCGCGTCTCATTCCCGGCCAGTGAGGCGTACAGTGTCGCAATCGTCATGTCGGCCCGCCGCATCGAGAGTTGCGAACGGTCGATGACGGTGCGAAAGAGCGGCCAGTCCTGATACATGTTCTGCAGCAGTGCCATTCGGGCCGGGGACTCTGCCCGCAGACCGGTTCCGAGCCCGTACCAGCCCGGGAGATTGACGCGGCTCTGCGTCCAGGCGAAGACCCAGGGAATGGCGCGCAGGTCCGATATGTCGGTCGTCTCTCTGCGCTTGGCCGGCCGCGAGCCGATATTCATCTGCGCCAGCTGTTCGATCGGCGTCGCCTCGTGGAAGTAGCTGAGAAAGTCAGGGTGCTCGACCAGGGTCCGGTACTTGCGTTCGGCGCGCTCGCTGGCCTCTTCCAGGATGTCCACCCAGCTCTCCTCGAAGGAAAGGGAGGCGTCTGCCAGTTGGCCTCTATCTTCAAGCGGCCTGCTCTTCTCGCAGCTTGCCAGCAATACAGCGTTTACAAGCTGCTCGAGATGGCGCTGGGCGACCGCACGGTTGCTGTAACGGGCGCTGATCACTTCTCCCTGCTCCGTGATCTTGATTCGGCCCTGTACCGACCCGGGCGGCTGCGCCAGAATCGCCCGATTGGCCGGTCCGCCGCCGCGCCCGATCGACCCGCCGCGGCCGTGGAAGAGGGTCAACTTCACGCCGCGTTCTCTGCAGGTCTCGGCGAGCCTCTTCTGTGCCTGGTACAGAATCCAGGTTGAGCGCAGGTAGCCGCCGTCCTTATTCGAGTCGCTGTACCCGATCATGATCTCCTGGCGGTTGCCGCGCTGCGCCAGATGCTGGCGGTAAATCGGAGAATCGAACAGCGCTCGCATGACTTCAGGTGCACTTACGAGGTCCCCGATCGTCTCGAATAAGGGAGCAATGTCGATCTGACCGAAGAGTCCGGAGTCCTTTGCCAGGAGCAGAACTTCGAGCACGTGGCTGACGGAGGTCGTCATGCTGATGATGTATGCCCCGATCGCCTGGGGCGCGATGCGCTCGTGCGCCCTCCGCATGAGCCGGAAGAGGGCTACAGTCTCATTGGTCTCGTCGCTATATTGTAGGCGCGCGGTCAGCGGACGGGGGCTCTCGATTTCGTTGACCAGCAGCTGCGTCCTTTCTGCCTCTGACAGCGCCATATAGTCAAAGTCGTGACCGATATGGAAGCGATTAAGCAGTTCGGCTACCGCCTGCCGGTGGCGCTCTGAATGCTGTCGCACATCCATTGACGCCAGGTGGAAACCGAAGATACGCGCCTGTTGCACGAGACGGGCGAACCGTCCTTCAGCCAGGCGGCTGCCCTTGTTCCGGCGCAGGCTGCGCTGAATCATCTCCAGGTCGGCGATGAATTCATCGGCATTGCGGTAGGCCCATGGGTCAGGCCTCTGCGACGCCCAGCTTTCCCTGTTCTGGGCCATCGTGGCCCCGAGGCGCCGGTAGATCAGAATCATCTTCTGGCGGTACGGTTCAAGCGAGAAGCGTTCAAGCCGGGCTTTGTCGTTTTCCGGCGCCCGTTCCAGGTCGCGCGCTAGACTGTCGAGGAACTCCTGCGAGAACGCGCCGCGCGAGCGCGCGACGCTGAGATGACCGTACATTCCGACGACTGTGCGCCGGTAGAGTTCGAGTGCCTGCTGCTTCTGCTGGCGCAGGGCGTCTTCGGTTACCTTCAGCGTGACAAACGGATTGCCGTCGCGGTCGCCGCCGATCCATGAGCCGTATCGCAGGAAAGTCGGCAGATGAGCAGCTGAGCTATCCACCGTCTCGTCAGTGGCTTCGCCCGGAAAGACCGTCTCCAGCGCCCTCTTGAATTCGGTGTAGATCTCTGGCAAAAGATCGAACAGGGTCGTATCGAAGAAGTAGAGCCCTTCCCGCACCTCGTCCAACACGTCCGGCCGCCGTTCCCGGTTCACGTCGCTCTGCCAAAGTGAGACCACGATCTCCCGTACCTGATGCCAGATCGTCTCCCTTTCACTGGGGAGGAGCACGCGGAACTCAAGGTCGTGCAGCAATGTCGACAGGTCGAGCAGTTTCAGGAGAATGGTGCGCCGCTTGGCCTCGGTCGGGTGGGCTGTGAAGACCGGCTGGATCATCATCTCCTGCAACAGCCGGGTGACCTCAGCGCGCCCCGTCCCGCCGTCTCGCAACCGTTCGAACGCGGCCGCGATCGTTTCGGGCATAGGCAGGCCTTCCTCCTCGGCGCGTGCCATCCGCTGCCGCACCACGCGCACGCGCTGCTGCTCTTCAGCCAGGTTGACAAGTTGGAAGTAGGTAGTAAAGGCTTTTAGCACGCCCAGCGTCCCGTCCAAATCGTTCGCCAACTGGGCGGAACATTCTTCGATACGGACGCCGGCGCGCGCATCGCCCTGGCGTTGGGCGCGGGTCAGGAAGCGCAACTCCTCCACCAGGTCGAATATCTCCTGCCCCTCCTGCTCGACGATGGTCTCGCCCAACAGGTTGCCCAGCTGGCGCACTGTCCGACGCAATCTGGCGTCGGCCTCGGAAGGGGCGTTCGTGTTCTCACCTTCGGTTGCCACGTTATTGCCACCTCACTCGAAACCACCGCTCACCGCACTACCTGTGCCCCCTGCAACGAATCAAACTCGCTCGATGTTTTGCCATACTCGGGGCCGCATGCGCAAGGCAGGATTGCCGAACCTTGCCTCTCTGAAGGAAGGACGACTCAAGCCTCCAGGAGCGCTTGCGTTACAAGGTCGCCCATCACCTCAGTGCCGGTCGTCTCGGTGCCCTGCTGGGCGATGTCGGGTGTGCGGACGCCCTCGGCAAGTACGGAATCGACGGCTTTCTCCACAGCGACCGCCTCTTCTTCGAGGCCAAGGCTATGGCGCAGGAGCATGGCACAGCTCAGAATCGCGGCCAGCGGGTTGGCGATGCCCTGGCCGGCGATGTCCGGCGCACTGCCGTGAATCGGTTCGTAGAGGCCCAGGGGCAGCTCGTGCCGGTTGCTGATGTCGCCCAGGCTGGCGGATGGCAGCATGCCCATTGATCCGGCCAGCATCGACGCTTCGTCTGTGAGGATATCCCCGAACAGGTTGCCCGCTACGATCACGTCGAAGTCGGCCGGCCGGCGTATCAGGTGCATCGCCATCGCATCGACGAGGATATGCTCGACTTCTAACTCGGGATAGTCGGACAGGGTCTCCGTTGCTACACTGCGCCACAAGCGGGAGGAGGCGAGTACGTTGGCCTTGTCCACGCTGGCCAAACGCCTGTTGCGTTCCATGGCCGAGTCGGCCGCCAAGCGGACGACGCGCTCAATCTCCGGTCGCGTGTAGACCATTGTGTCGTAGGCCTCGAAGTTGTCGTCGGCCTCTTTGCGCGAGCCGAAGTAGATTCCCCCGGTCAGTTCGCGCACGACGAGCAGGTCCACTCCCTCCAGTGTCTCTTCCTTGATTGTGCTGGCCGAGAGAAGCTGGGGCTGGAGCTTAACCGGGCGGAGGTTGGCGAAGAGGTCGAGGCTCTTACGCAGGGCAAGAACGCCGCGCTCTGGTCTGTCCGGCATGCCAGGATCGTCCCACTTGGGTCCGCCAACCGCGCCGAGCAGAACGGCTTCGGCCCCGGCTGCAGCCTCCACCGTCCCGTCAGGCAGGCTGGTGCCAAGCTCGTCGATGGATCGGCCTCCGATCATCTGGTGATCAAACTCGATGGTATGGCCGAACCTGTCGGCCACCGCGGTCAGGATCTTCCTGGCCTCCGCCGTTACTTCAGGGCCGATGCCGTCGCCGTCCAAAATGACAATCGTTGCTTCCATGCGTGCCTTTCCTTGCGAGAACGCCCACTCTCTGCAGGCCTGGCTGCGGGCGTTCAAGGGCGTTGGTTGGATGTTCAATCCCGTTCTTCGCCGCTCTGCTGGGGACGTCTCCCGCCGAATACGGCCAGTTCGAATATCTTGAAATAACAGTCCACGTCTTCAAAGCCGATTCGCCGCAGCCAGTCGCACTGCAGCTCCACCGGCGCCAGGATGTTGGCCTTCTTGTCCTCCCGTTTGCGGTAATCCATCGCCACCTGGTCGCGGGTCTGCGCCTCGCTTTCGGTTAGCTGACTCGCCCACAGACTGTCGATGAAGTAGTCGTCGTAGAGAGCCTCGATGTAGGACGTAGCCGAGGCGACGTGTTCGATATTGACGAAGACGCCACCCGGCTCCAGCAGATCGAAGATGTCCAGGTAGAGCTGGCTCTTGACAGGATCGGGCTGATGGTGGATGGAGAAACCGGATACGACGACATCAAAAGGGGCGTGGGTGGAAATGATGTCGAACCAGGCGGGGTCGGAATAGTCAACCGATGAAATGTGAAGGGACTTACTGTAGGCCTGCAGATTGCGAATTGCGGCCTGAATCATGGGCATCGAGAAATCGACCAGCGTCCCCCTTGCCTGCGGGTACTTATCCAGAATTGTGGCGGCCAGAATGCCATCGCCACAGCCCAGGTCCAGGAAGTTGCGAACGGGTTGTTCACTCAAGTCGGAGGCGTTCTTGGCCCCGGCAACGACCCGCATCATCACATCCAGTTGGATCTGAGCCAGGGGCAGCCCTTTGCGCGCCTGGAGCAGGTAATGTCTGACCAGCCCGGGGTCCTTCCACAACGAACCCGTTGACTCCGTCGACGCCGCGCCTGCCGTCACTTCGCGCAATCCCTTCCGAGTTCCCGGTCTTCTATCACTTGTAGCATGCATTTGCTTCTTTGCAATAGGCAACCAGGAACGTACAGATGTCAAAATGACGCTGCGGCTTCGAAGGCGCTGATCTGCTCCTCCTTATCCAATAGATATCCGAGATCGTCGAGACCGCGTATCAGGCATTGCTTGCGAAACGGGTCGATTTCAAATGTCCAGCTGTTTTGTGAGCCGCCAATTTGGGGCAGTTCGACCGTCTGGCGTGCCAGGTCGATGGCGAACTCCGTCTGCGGGAGCTCTTCGATCAGATCGAGCAGGTGCGCAACGCTCTCTTCAGCCAGCTGTATTGGCAATAGACCGTTCTTGAGGCTGTTGTTATAGAAGATGTCAGCGAAAGCGGACGAAATCACCGCGCGAAAACCGTACTGGGACAGCGCCCAAACGGCATGTTCGCGGCTGGAGCCGATCCCGAAATTTCGGCCTGCCACAAGCACTTCGGCCCCTTCGAACTGGGGCTGGTTCAGGACAAAGTCCTGGTTGGGGCTGCCATCGCGATTGTATCGCCACCAGGAAAAGAGGCCTTCGCCCATTCCAGCCTGCGTTACCGCCGTCAGATAGCGCGCGGGGATGATCTGGTCGGTATCAACATTTTCCACCCGCAGAGGCATGCCGGTCGAAGTCAGCTTTGTAAAGGCCTGCATCAGAGTATCTCCCGAACGTCGACGACGCGGCCGTTGACCGCGGCAGCGGCGGCCATGATGGGGCTCATGAGCAGGGAACGGCTGCCCGGACCCTGCCGCCCGACAAAGTTGCGATTGCTGGTGCTGGCGACGTACTTTCCTTCGCCCGCCTTGTCATCGTTCATCGCCAAACACATGCTGCAACCGGCGCCGCGCCACTCAAAACCGGCCTCGCTGAAGATGCGGTCCAGCCCCTCTGCCTCGGCCTGAGCCTTGACTGCCTTCGACCCCGGCACGACCAGAGCCTCAACGTGATCGGAGACGCGCCGTCCTTCGGCGACAGCCGCGGCTGCGCGCAGATCTTCGATACGGCTGTTGGTGCAGGAGCCGATGAAGACGATGTCGACGTGCTGTCCTTCGATCGGCTGACCCTCGCTCAGCCCCATGTAGTCGAGGGCACTCCGCAGGCTGCGCTGGTCCGCCGGGTCCTCCAGCTCTTCCGCCTTCGGGACGCGCCCGGTCACGGCCACGCCCTGGCCGGGGTTGGTGCCGTAGGTCACCATTGGCGCCAGTGCGCCAGCGTCCAACGTCAGCTCGCGGTCGAAAGCCGCGTCATCGTCCGACCGCAGCGTGCGCCAGTGGCCGACAGCGCGCTCCCAGTCGTCGCCCTTGGGGGCGTATTCTCGGCCTTTGATGTAGTCGAAAGTCGTCTCGTCGGGAGCGATCAGACCGGCGCGCGCGCCGCCTTCGATGCTCATGTTGCAGATGGTCATGCGGCTGGCCATGTTGAGCGCGCGAATGGCCGCGCCGCGGTATTCGAAAACATATCCAACGCCGCCAGCGGCCCCGTTCTTCGCAATAATCGCCAATATGACGTCTTTGGCGGTGACGCCCTTGCCCAGTTCGCCTTCGACGTTGATGGCAAAGGTCTTGGACTTCTTCTGCATGAGGCACTGCGTTGCCAGGACGTGGCCCACTTCGCTGGTGCCGATGCCGAAGGCGAGCGCGCCGAAGGCACCGTGCGTGCTCGTGTGGCTGTCGCCGCAGACGATTGTCATCCCCGGCTGCGTGATGCCCAGCTCCGGGCCGATCACGTGGACTATGCCCTGGATGTCGCCTTCAATGTCATACAGGGGAACGCCGAAATCGGCGCAATTCACGCGTAGCGCGCGCACCTGCGTGGCCGCGTCCTCCGGCCAGTCAAGTTCTACCGCGCCGATGCGCGTTGGAATGGCGTGGTCCATCGTGGCGAAGGTCTTGTCCGTGCGGCGCACCGGCAGCCCGCGTTCCCTCAGCGTCGCAAAGGCCTGGGGCGAGGTGACTTCGTGCACCAGGTGCGCGTCGATATAGAGCACGGCCGGAGCGCCCTCATCCTGCGCGATGACGTGCGCATCCCAGATCTTTTCGTACAGCGTCTTTCCCATGCACTGATTCCTTGTTTCTTGCGAAGGGACTCCGGTTGCCGGACGGGCTACGGCAGGCTTGTCTCGCCCATCAAATAGCGGTCGCATTCGCGCGCCGCTTCGCGCCCTTCGTTAATGGCCCAGACCACGAGGCTTTGACCGCGGCGCATGTCGCCGGCGGCAAAGACGCCGGGCACATTGGTGGCATATTTGCCGTACTCGGCCTGGGCGTTCGAGCGCGCATCCCGTTCCACGCCCAACTGGTCCAGGACGGGGTTTTCAGGTCCCCGGAAGCCCATCGCCAGCAGCACGAGCTGGCAAGGCCACACTTTCTCAGTGCCCGGTACCTCGCGCAACTGGGGACGTGCGCCGTTCTCGCTGGGCACCCATTCGATCATCACCGTGTGCAGCTCCTTCAGCCGGCCCTGTTCATCGCCGACAAATCGCTTTGTGCTGATCAGGAAGGTGCGCGGGTCCGCGCCGAAGCGTTCCGCGGCCTCGGCATGGCCGTAATCGACGCGGAAAATGCGCGGCCATTCCGGCCAGGGGTTGTTCGGCGCGCGCGTTGGCGGCGCCTTGGGCATGATCTCGAACATATTGACGCTATTGCAGCCATGGCGCATCGAAGTGCCGAGGCAGTCGTTACCGGTGTCTCCCCCGCCAATGACAATTACGTCCTTGCCTTCGGCCGAAATGAAGGGATAGGTGAAGCCCTCCCCCGGAACCTGGCCATACTTGCCGTCCAGGAGCTGCTTGGTGTTGGCGTGCAGGAACTCCATCGCGAAGTGTACGCCATCCAGTTCACGGCCCTCGATCGGCAGGTCGTTCGGGTTTGTCGCGCCGCCGCATAGGACCACCGCGCTGTTCTCCTCCAACAGGCTTTCAGCGGGAATGTCCGTGCCGACTTCGCAGTTGGTGATGAAAGTGACGCCCTCGGCGCGCATCAGGTCGACGCGCCGCTCGACCCGTTCCTTTTCCAACTTCATGTTGGGGATGCCGTACATGAGAAGGCCGCCGACGCGGTCGGCCCGCTCGTACACGGTAACGGTGTGGCCTGCCGAGTTGAGCTGTGCGGCACAGGCCAGTCCCGCCGGCCCCGAGCCGACGACCGCAACCCGCTCGCCGGTGCGAACCGCTGGCGGCTGCGGGACGACCCAGCCCTCCTCAAAGCCGCGGTCGATGATGGCGCATTCGATGCTCTTGATCGTAACCGGCGGCTCGATCAGGCCCAATGTGCAGGAGCCCTCACAGGGCGCCGGGCAAACGCGTCCCGTAAACTCGGGAAAATTGTTAGTGGCGTGCAGACGGTCCAGCGCCTCGCGCCAGCGATTCTGGTAGACCAGATCGTTCCACTCGGGAATGAGATTGTTGATGGGACAGCCGCCCTCGGGCATCGTCCCGGTATGGCAGAAAGGGATGCCGCAGTCCATGCAACGAGCGCCCTGCTGCTGCAAGTCCTGGATCGTCAGATGTAGATGAAATTCATCCCAGTCCTGAATTCGTTCCAGCGGCGACCGCTCCGGAAAGGTCTGACGGTCGAATTCAAGAAAGCCGGTCGGTTTACCCATCACTAATCTCCTGACTGCGTATTGCGTGAGTTCATCAGTTCGCAATACCGGTTACTGCCTGGCCCGATACGCAATACTCAGTTTCCGCTAACCCGCGCCGCAAGGTCCTGGCTGTTACGTTCGAATGCGGCCATCAGCGCCTCCGCGCCCTTGAGACCGGCGGCTTCGACTTCTGCCAGGCATTGCTGCATACGCTTGTAGTCCTTCGGCAGAACTTTGACAAACCGGGGCAAGTATTCGTCCCAATTCGACAGGACGCGTCTGGCAACCTCTGAATTGGTAAAGGCGTAGTGGCGTTGGATCATCGCGCGGACTTCCTCGCACTCCTCCGGGTCCTCCAGATCCTCGAGTTCGACCATTTCAAGGTTGACACGCCTGTTGAAGCGAACGCCGTCCACTTCCTGCTCGTCGAGAACGTAGGCGATGCCGCCGGACATGCCCGCGGCAAAGTTGCGTCCTGTGCGACCCAGCACGACGACGCGCCCGCCCGTCATGTACTCGCATCCATGGTCGCCGACGCCCTCGATGACCGCCTGCATGCCTGAATTGCGCACGCAGAAACGTTCGCCTGCCATGCCGCGGACGTAGGCCTCACCGCTTGTGGCGCCGTAGAAAGCGACGTTGCCGATGATTATGTTGTCCTCGGCCTTGAAGGTGGAGCCGTAGGGCGGGTAGGCGATGATCTTGCCGCCGGAAAGCCCCTTGCCGAAGTAGTCGTTGCCGTCGCCTTCCAGTTCGAGCGTCAGACCGCTGGGAATGAAGGCGCCGAAGCTCTGGCCCGCAGACCCTTGGAAGTGGAGCTGGATTGTGTCCTCCGGAAGTCCCTCGGGGCCAAAGCGGCGGGTGACTTCGCTACCTGTTATCGTGCCCACGACGCGGTTCGTGTTCGCGATGGGCAGCGTCGCGCGCACCCTCTGCAACGCGTCGGCGGCCTCTTCATCCTGCCGCCCTTCGTGCGCCCGGCGCACATCCTCGACGCAGTTTTCGAGGGCCGGCTTGCAGAGTTCGAGCAGCGTCGTATTGTCCAGGGCCAGATCGAGGCCGTGGTCCTGATCGATTTGACAGTAGCGGCCCCAGTCGTCGGGCACGTGAGGGCGGTGGAGGATAGCCGTCAAGTCGATGCCCTTTGCCTTCCAATGTTCGATGGCCTGGCGCGTCTGTAAGCGGTCGGTGCGGCCAATCATCTCGTTCACGGTACGGAACCCGAGTTTCGCCATGTACTCGCGCAATTCCTGGGCTACAAATCGCATGAAGTTGACCACGTGCTCCGGGTCGCCGGTGAATTTCTCCCGCAGTTCCGGATTCTGTGTCGCGACGCCGACCGGACAGGTGTCCAGGTGGCAGACCCGCATCATGATGCAGCCCAAAGCGACGAGCGGGCTGGTTGCGAACCCGTACTCCTCGGCGCCCAAAAGCGCGGCGACTGCGAGATCGCGTCCTGTCTTGAGCTGGCCGTCGGTCTCGACGACAACACGGCTGCGCATGTTGTTGATAACCAGTGTCTGGTGTGTCTCGGCTACCCCCAACTCCCATGGCAAGCCGGCATGCTTGATGCTCGTCTGCGGCGACGCGCCCGTCCCGCCGTCATGGCCGCTGATCAGGATTACGTCGGCATGGCCCTTGGCGACACCGGTAGCGATCGTGCCCACGCCAACTTCCGATACCAGTTTGACGTTGATACGGGCGTAATGGTTCGCGTTCTTGAGGTCGTGGATCAACTCGGCCAGGTCTTCAATCGAGTAGATGTCGTGGTGCGGCGGCGGCGAAATAAGGCCCACACCTGGCGTCGAGTGCCGCACCTCCGCAATCCATGGGTAAACTTTCTTGCCGGGCAGCTGTCCGCCTTCACCCGGTTTCGCGCCCTGCGCCATTTTGATCTGCAACTCCCTGGCGTTGACCAGGTAATTGCTCGTGACGCCGAAACGGGCCGATGCAACCTGCTTGATGGCGCTGTTCTTCGAATCGCCGTTCGGCTCCAGCATGTAGCGGGCAGGGTCTTCGCCGCCTTCGCCCGTATTACTGCGACCACCAATCCTATTCATGGCGATGGCGAGCGTCTCATGCGCCTCTTTGCTGATCGAGCCATAGGACATCGCGCCGCTCTTGAACCGTTTGCAAATCGACTCGACCGGTTCTACCTCCTCTATCGGAATGCTCTGGCTGCTGTCGAAATCGAACTCAAGGAGGCCGCGCAGGTTGCACCACTCCTTGTTCATCTCATCGATATCTTTCGTATAGGCCTTGAAGGAGGCGTAGTCGTTGGTGCGCGTCGCCTGCTGCAGCAGATGAATCGTACGCGGATTGAACAGGTGCAGCTCGCCGTCGCTGCGCCACTGGTAGTCTCCCCCTGGTGCAAGAAGCTGCCCCCCGCCGCTGCCGTTGCCGTTGACAGCAGGCTGCTCCAGTTCGCCGGCATGGCCGTTGTTGCTCAGCTGCGAATAGATTCGAACCGGGTAGGCGCGATCGTGCCGCATCTTGACTTCGGCGTAGATCTCCGGCAAGTCGATGCCCTCGACGCGGCTGGCGGTCCAGGTGAAATACTTGTCGACAAGCCGCTGGCTCAGCCCCAGCGCCTCGAAAATCTGCGCGCCGCAGTAGCTCTGAATCGTCGAAATGCCCATCTTTGACAGGACCTTGACGACACCCTTCATCGCGGCCTTAACGTAGTTGTAGACCGCGGTTTCGTGGTCGATATCTACGAGCAGGCGGCTCTCAATCATCTGATCGAGCGTTTCCATTGCCAGATATGGATTCACGGCGGTGGCGCCAAAACCGATCAGCAGAGCAAGATGGTGGACTTCGCGCGGCTCACCCGATTCGACGACAATCGCAGTCCTCGTGCGGGTCTCATTGCGAATCAGGTAATGGTGCAGACCCGAAGTCGCCAGGAGAGCAGGGATAGGTGCAACGCCCGGCTTGACATCGCGGTCGGAGAGAATCAGGATGTTTACACCATCCTCTATCGCATCGGTTGCAGCCTGGAACAGGTCCTCAAGCGCACTTTCCAACGCTTCGGGGCCGCCGTTAACGTCGAAGAGAATCGGCAGCGTTTTGGCGCGGAATCCCTTGGCGCCGCTGTCTTCAATGTGGCGGATTTTTGCCAACTCTCTGTCGGTGATGATGGGCTGGCGCAGCTTAAGCTGACGGCAGTTCTCTGGCCTGGTTTCGAGGAGGTTCAGCTCGGTGCCAAGCATCACCTCGGTGGCGGTAATCAACTCTTCGCGGATTGCATCAATGGGCGGGTTGGTTACCTGGGCGAAGAGCTGCTTGAAATAGTTGTAAAGCAGCTGCGAGTGGTTCGACAGGGCAGCGGCCGGCGTGTCATTGCCCATGGCGCCGAGCGCTTCGACACCGTCGGTCGCCATCGGCGCAAGCAGGATGCGCAGCTGCTCGAAGGTGTAACCAAAGATCTGCTGCCGCTCGATGAGCGTGTTGTGATCGACTCCAGGTACTTCCTCGTCGGGCTGCGGGATCTCTTCCAGGCTGACCATGTGCTCGTCGAGCCACTCACGGTATGGATGGGCGGCCGCCATCGTCTCTTTCAGCTCCTTGTCCGAAATGATGCGGCCCTCGTTGGTGTCGACGAGAAACATTCGCCCAGGCTCAAGCCGTGACTTCAGGAGTATGCGATCCGCGTCCATGGGTAGCACGCCAACCTCCGACGCCATCACGACCATGCCGTCCTTGGTGACGCAGTAACGCGAGGGACGAAGGCCGTTGCGGTCGAGGACCGCGCCAACCACGGTGCCGTCGGTAAAAACGATGGAGGCGGGTCCGTCCCAGGGCTCCATCATCGTGCTGTGATACTCGTAGAAGGCTTTCTTCTCGTCGCTCATGGTCTCGTGCTGCGACCACGGCTCTGGGATCATCATCATCATTGCGTGCGGCAACGACCGTCCGGACAAGTGGAGGAATTCGAGCGTTTCATCGAATTTGGCCGAGTCGCTGCCGTCATCGTGTATGATAGGAAGGATTTTCTTGATGTCTCTGCCGAACAGGTTGCTCTCGAAAAGGGACTGGCGTGCACGCATCCAGTTTTCGTTGCCGCGCAGCGTATTGATCTCACCGTTGTGGATCATGTAGCGATAGGGATGGGCGCGTTCCCAGCTGGGGAAGGTGTTGGTGCTGAAGCGGGAGTGGACAACAACCAGGGAGGCCTCAATGTCTTCGTCGAGCAGATCAGGGTAAAATCCATTGACCTGGACCGACATCAACATGCCTTTGTAGATTATTGTGCGCGAGGAAAGACTGGCTACGTAGAATGCGTCGCCTTCACGGACCTGGGAGTAGCGCAACTCGTTCTCGGCCCGCTTTCGAATGACATACAGCTTGCGCTCAAATGCCAGCTGGTCCTTTCCTATCAGCCGGTCGGGATTACGGCCAATGAAGACCTGGCGGACGACCGGTTCACCGATGCGGGCGGTGTGTCCCAACTCCCCGTTGGCCGTCGGAACCGAGCGCCATCCCAGGACAGTCTGCCCTTCCGAGCGGACGATTCTCTCGAACATCTGCTCACACAGAAATCGCCAGTCTCCCCTCTGGGGAAGGAATATCATTCCCACCGCGTACTCGCCCGGAGGGGGCAGTTCAAACCCCTCAGCCGCGGCGACCTTGCGCATGAACTTGTCCGGCATCTGCATCAAGATGCCGGCCCCGTCGCCCGTATTCGGCTCGCATCCGCACGCGCCGCGGTGTGCTAGGTTCAAAAGAACCTGCAGCCCCTGCGACACGATCGCATTCGACTTCCTGCCCTTGATGTCCACGACGAAGCCGACGCCGCACGCGTCGTGCTCGTAGCGCGGATCGTAGAGCCCCTGTTTTTCGGGAAGACCCGGATGGGAATGTGGCGTGGGATGATGGGGACAGGAGGGAGTAAGATCAGACTCTAGCATAACGACATCTCCTCATAAAGCTTTAGTTTCGTGTCGTTCGCTCCGAGCGGGCAGCCTTGTGGCCTCTTCACCGCAAACGAACGCTCGCAACTAACAACTAATGCGAAGCAAGACCAACTGTGCAGACCGGATGACGTCGTTGTCGATACGTGCCTACCTTGCCTACTGGCCTAGTTTTTGTGCAACCAATCTAAATTATATTCCGGCTACTCTACACGAAAATGGCTATATCGTCAACTTTCCTTCTCTTGAACGTGCAAGCGAAACCCGTTGCCATAAATGATAACCTCCACGCCGCCATCGACGACAAGCGGATGGCTGATTTTCACACCCAGGACGCCGTCGTATCCCCTGGCAGAGGCTTTCTCGTTTAGGTCGGTCAGGCCCTGATCGATGGCCTTGGATATAAGCGATTCGTAGTGGGACATGCGGCCTCCGACAAGATTGCGGATGTTCTCGCGCACGTCCTGGACGATGTTGGCGGCGTACACCACCACGACCACGAGCAGATCACCAACTTCGACGTCCGAGCGGTGCGGCTGATCGAGAGCGATCAGGGTCATGAACTGTCCTTTTCCCTACCACGGCTTTCAGGGATATTGACGGTTACATTCACTTCCGGTTGGCGGCGGCGAAAGGAGAAGCGGAGCAACAGATAGAGAATGATCAATCCAGCCAACACGTATAGCAGATTGCGCGGATTGCCCAGTGTTGCCGCGTTTTTATGCCAGAAGAGCGCCCAAGGCACTTGGCCGGAAAGAACAGGGCCTAAGTCTCCCAAGATTCGTAAATACCCTCTACTTCCAGTTCCCTCTAGCCCCCTGGCCAGGTAGGCTAACGACGCCCTCATGTCTTCGGTATCCAACAATGCTTTTCGAACCGCCTCGTTTTCCAGAACAGTTCCCAGTGCTGGATTTCCAACAATGTATCCCGCTAGAAGATTTGCATCCGTTGCATCCAGCATCGCCAGATACTGGCCGGTTAATCTGGAAAGCTGTAACGGCGGCAAGTCTGCGAGCAAGAGAGTTCGGCTGTTTTCTGATGTGAGACCCAGCAAGACCTCTCTTTCTTCCGGAAGAAACAAGATCAGCTTCTGAATAGCTGCTGCGTCATCCAGCGCAAGAACTCGCGCAAGGTCGTCGTTTCTTCCTAACTCGGAAGGCGAGGCGGTCCTATAGACCTCAAATTCGATGACCTTCAAGATGGAGTCCCCTGCCAAGTCCGCCCAAGCGATGACCGTTTCCAGTTCAACACCATACTCCAGCATTTCAAGAACTCGTTCGGGAAGTCCGAGTAGGCGCGCAAAGTGTCCCTTGTCAATGGCTTCTTCTAACCCCTCTAAACCCAGCTTTGCTTCCAGCACGTCCACAAAATCGGCGAGCGCTTTCACGTTTTCGGGAGGAGTGTCATCCAGAATTCTGCGGAAGCGGGCATTCGTTTCGGCAAGCTCCAATACGCGAACAAACTTCCTGCGAAACTCCAGCCACTGGCTGAAAACGCTGTTGGCGACATCACGCGCCAGTAGTGGCAGTTCGGTTCGCAGTTCCTTGTTCACTTCTTGCGCGGTCCAGGCGCGGATCTCGGCCTTAACCTCCTCGCTCTGCAAAGATTCCTTGATAAATGGCAGGGCGCCATCTCTGGCATCAAATATGTCCACAACGATGAGTACGGCGCCTATAATCCACCCGACAATTGGAATGACACTTATTACTGCCCCGCCAAGAATACGTATCACAACTTTACCGACGATGTTCTGGGCTACTTTTTGCGCCAACCTCTTGGCGATCTGAACGCCAATCTGAGTGCCGAGAATGACAACGACGCCGCCTGCAAGCCCCGAGTGCTGCTTGAGGATATCGAGAAAATCCTTATCGGCATCGGGGTTTATTTTAATATCGTCGAGTTTATCCTGGATTTCCCTTTCCAATACGGTAGCCATTGTTTGCGAAAATGTGTCTCCAAGAAATTCCTGTACGCACAGCAGCGCCGAAGAAGCCGACTGTGCAGTGACAATTCGAATTTCGCCCACGACGTCGTCGGCAACTTTGGCCGACAGTTCGTCGAATTCGGCGGAGAAACGCTCCGATTCAAAAGTCTCTATTGCGATTCTGGTGGCAAGATCCTCTGCGGTGTCAGGATTCCAGGAGGACCAGATCCGCTCCCAGAAGGGTGTGTCGTCGCGGACCTTCTGGGCGGCTACCTCCACCACCGCGTCCAATGTTTCGTCCATGTTCAGCGCCACCCAGTTGCGAGCGACGATTGCGGCGACATCAAGCCCTCCCCGCTCCTCCGCGAACGCGGCCTGCGTGATGCGGTTCAGCTCGTCCCGCAGGCCGGCCTCTTCGACTCGCTCACATTCCTGAACGGTATAGACGGCGGGCGGGGCACCTTGGGCGCGCGTCACCTTCGCCGGCAAAATCGCGGCAAACAGGAAAGCGATGACGAATGCGTAAATCAGTTGCCTGCCCATCTTGCCGTTCCTTCCTTGTATCAATGGCAGCGCCATGAAGAAGCGGGAGCGCTTGGATTCATGGTCTGTCCCTGTTCTGGTCGCGGCGTTCAGGGAGGTCGGCGGCCGTATCTTCATCCTGTATCCGATTGCGAGCAAAGATTCTTCGCCCCACCCAGAAAATAATGATCAACCCGGCCAGGATGAGCAGAAAGTAGAGCAGCAGCGACGGACCATTTTTGCTTGTCGTCGCTGTCGGAACGGGTTCCCTTGTAGCTTGGTCTTCCGTCAAGGGTTCGGAGTTGCTTGGAGATCTCAACTCGTCCATTAACTCCGGCTCGTGCAGGATGCGTTCCACCAAGGCGGCACTTGCGGCGGGCGATTGGTCCTGCAAGTAGGAGGCCAGCCAAGAGTGGTCCTGCTGCGGCAACTCAAGTAGAGCCGACCGCGTCAACTCCGCAGGCAGTTCCAGCAGCGCGTCCCTCTCTCCCTGTTTCAGCCGCATCAGAATCTGAGCGGCTTCGGTGTCCTGCAAAGTCAGAACCCTCTCCAACTCGTCCCGGTCTCTGAATTCGGCAGGTGTGGCAACGCGGTACAGATCGATCTCCATGACCTGAACGATGGCGTCGCCGGCCAGATCGGCCCAGGCCGTTACCGACGCCGGATCCCTGTTTTCCCGCAGAATGACAAACGCTTGTTGCGGGAGAGCAAGAATCCTTTCGAACTGCCCTGTGTCGATCATCTCGTTTAATTGCGACGGTTCCAGCGCCTCCATCGCCGACGCAACCAGTTCAGTCAGCTTGGGCGCCTGCTCGGCGGTCGTATTGTCCAGAATGGTCTGGAATCGGGCGTTCGTCGTCGCAAAAGACAGCACGGCAGGGAGCTTCGCCCGCAGTTCCTCTGACTCCTGTAAGTGGGAGAGCAATCCCCGCTCCCGCCTCACATAATCGACCAGTCCACCTTGCGCCTGCGTCGGCAATTCCATCAGATATGCGGCCAGCCAGAGAATATCCTCTGCTGTCAGTACAGTGAGCGCCCACTTGGTCTGCGCTGTGGACAGTCGTATCAGCGCGTCCCGCTCCGCATCGCCTAACCGCATCAACATTTCGATGATGATGGGCTCCTCAAGGGCAAGCACGCGCTCCAGAGTTTCCCGTCCTCCAAAATCCGAGGGAAAAGCGAGTTGGTGCAACGCCGTCGTTACGACGCCAACGATTATATCCTCACCTTCCTCACCGGCAAGCTCGGCCCAGGCGAGGACCAATTCCACTGGATCCCTTACCTCATCCCCTACTTCGCCCACGCTCAGGATTTCGTAAGCCTCTACGGGGAGAGAAAATAAGCGCTCGAACTGCCCCGTGCGGATTATCTCGTCTATCTTTTCCGGTTCCAAGATAGCGTCCGCCACCGCAACCAGTTCGGCCAGCTTTTCCACATCATCTACTGTCGAATAATCCAGAATCGATCTGAAACGCGGATTTGCTTCGGCGAGTTCCAGGACGCGTTTGTGCCTTGATCGGAAACTTAGCCAGAGACTGAAGACGTCATCAGTGATGGAGCGACCCAAACGAGGGAGTTCCTCTTCCAACACGCCGCGCACTTCTATTGTAATTTTCTTCCGAATGGTGGCCTTGGCCTTAGCCCCTCGCAGGGACTTCCTAATCTGGGGTAGCGCTCCCTCTCCGGCGTTTACCACGTCTACGATAATGAGAACCCCGCCAATAACCCAGCCGACGAGTGGAATGGCTGAAGTGGCCATCTTACCCAAGACGCGCGTTGCAACTTGCCCGATGATGGTCCCCGCCATCTTCTGCGCCAACTGCTTTGAGACTTGAGCGCCAATGATCAGCGATACACCTGCCATTAACTCCGGGTGCGACTCGAGCAAATCGACGAACTCCCGGTCTTCCACAACCAGATCACCTTCCGTAACATCGACCTTAGCCAGAATCTGATTCTCCAAAACCTGCGCCATCGTTTGGGAAAAGGATTCGCCTATGAATTCCTCCAGACACTTTAGCGCGGATGAAGCCGACTTTGCGGCCATTGCGCGAATCTCCCTGTCGAGATCGTCAGCGATTCCCTTAGACAACTGGTCGAAACTGTCGCGGAAACGCTGTGAGCCGAAGGCAGCTGCTGCGACTCTGGTCGCCAACCACTTTGCCCACGCCGCGGACCAATTGGATTGGACCCGTTGCCACCAGTTCGTCCTACTGCTGACAGTTCCAATCGCCGCGCGAACTGCCGAATCCACAGCTGAGTCCATACCAGCCACGTCCCAATTGTCTTCGACAATCGCGGTTAGGTCCAGTCCACTTTGCTCCTCGGCGAAAACGGCCTGGGCAATGCCGTTCAGTTCATCCCGTAAACCGGCCTCTTCGGCCTGATTGCATTCCTGGAAAATGTGGACTGGCTGTGTATCCTGCGCGAAAGTAGGACGCGCCAGCAGGATCGTGGAGATAAGGAGGACAACGAGGAATGCGTTGGCGATGCGCGGCGTCATGCCGCAGCGGGTATAGGAGCCTATGGACGCTCGAAAAAAGGACAGGAGTCTCAATGGCATGTTGCACCCACAGTCTCCAAAACGGTCGCAGGAATCAGTGTTGCATCAGCCCCGGAATCGATCAGTGCGAGTATCCTTTGCTTCCCCATCCCTCTATTGTACCCATCAATTTCAATCTCCTAGACAGGCGCAGAGGGCACAAATGATCTGTCATAATGAAATGTTGCAATAGTCATGGCAAGAATTCAATTCGGGGGACCTCATGTGAAGAACCACCTCCGCCTCCGGTTCGACCTTTCGACTCAACACAATTTCTCCTGGATAATCAGCCACCACTCGATAATGCAATGCGACCGGGTCTGCATCGTGATCTACCTATTCGCCCCGACAGATTGCGACATACTGGCCCAAGTACTGTTTGACAAGCTCTGGATGAAGATTTCGGTAGGCTGCGACCTCGCTCTTCTTTTCAGCCCGTCCGGCGTGCATCGGGAGGGGCGCAAAGATATCCGCTATCGCGCTCACGAGAACGTCCGAAACGCTGGAATCTCGTGCCTGGGCAACCAGTTCAACTTGGCGTTACCTGTTTTCAGGCAGACTGACCGTGATCCCTTCAGCCATGTTTCTGTCCCTTCCCAAACTACCATCTCTACGATCCGGCCTCAATCGATAAAGCGGCGATTGGGATTTCCCCAATCGCCGCCTGTCCTCTTCCAGCTCCAACTATATCCCGACCGTAGCCACCTGCGTATCGTCAGCCGCGATGGCGACGGTTGCGTCCGTGGCCTCATCAGCCGCGCACAGCTTGTTCAGCGCCTGCAGGTAGGCCTTGACGCTGGCGACGATGATGTCGGTGTCGACGCCGCGGCCGCTGTACAGCCGCCGCCGCGGCCGGCCCTGTGCCGTGCGGCTGTGGCCGCGGCTGTCGGGCGCTTCGATTCGTACGGTGACGTCGCCGTTGGCGTCGATACCCTCGGTAACCGCCTGCACCAGAAACTCGGTCAGCTCGTTCGGCCGCTGCACGATCTTGTCGATACACTGGTAGGCCGCGTCAACCGGTCCGGAGCCGAAGCTGGCTTCCGTGATCTCATCGCCGCTCTCGTTGTTGCGCAGCGTGGTCACAGCGGTCGGCGTCATGTTGGTGCCACACTGCACCTGCACGCCCAACAGCTCCCAGATCTCGACCGGCTGGTAGAGCTCATCCGCGACGAGGGCCTCGATATCGGCGTCGGTGACACTCTTCTTCTTGTCGGCCAGCTCCTTGAAACGGAGGAAGACCTCGTTCAGTTTCTCGCGGTCGAGATGATAGCCCAGCTCCTGCAGGCGCACCCCGAGCGCATGGCGGCCGGAATGTTTGCCGAGCACCAGGCGGCTCTGGTGGAGGCCGATGGTATCGGCGTCCATGATTTCATACGTGCGCTTGTTCTTGAGCATGCCGTCCTGGTGAATGCCGGCCTCATGCGCGAAAGCGTTGGTGCCCACGATCGCTTTGTTTGGCTGGATGACCATGCCGGTGTAGCGGCTTACCATGTCGCTGGAGCGATGGATCTCCTGGCTGCGGACGTTGGTGCGCAGGTCGAAGACGGACTGCCGCGTGAAGAGCGCCATCACCGTCTCTTCCAGGCTGGTATTGCCGGCCCGTTCGCCGATCCCGTTGATCGTGACCTCGACCTGCCGGGCGCCGTTCTGCACGCCGGCGAGCGTGTTGGCCGTCGCCAGCCCCAGGTCGTTGTGGCAGTGAACGCTGAAGATGACGTCCTTGCCGCCCTCGACATTTTCTCGCAGGTAGTTGATCAGCTCGCCAAACTCTTCGGGCGTTGTGTAACCGACTGTGTCGGGAATGTTGAGCGTTGTCGCGCCGGCCCTGATGGCCACGCTCAGCACCTCGACCAGGAACTCGGGATCGCTGCGGCCCGCGTCCTCCGGGCTGAACTCGACGTTGTCACAGAGACCGCGCGCGTACTGCACCATGTCGCCGACCGTTTCGAGCACCTCGTTAGGCGACATACGCAGCTTGTGCTGCATGTGGATTTCGCTGGTGGCGAGAAAGGTGTGGATGCGCGGCCGCACCGCGCCCTGGACCGCCTCCCAGGCCTTGTCGATGTCGTTCTTGTTGGCTCTGGCCAGGCCGGCGATGATGGGCGGCGCGCTGGTGTTTCCCTCTTCATCGACGCGCGGCGTGCGGCCGACGGTCAGCGCGATCCGCCTGACCGCGGCGAGGTCACCGGGCGAGGCCGCGGGAAAGCCGGCCTCCATGACGTCGATACCGAGTCGGGAAAGCTGACGGGCAATTTCCAGCTTCTCCTGCTCGTTGAGGGTGGCGCCCGGCGACTGCTCGCCGTCGCGCAGAGTCGTGTCGAATACGAGGATTGTGTTGCCATGAGCGATTTCGCTTGCCCAGCGGTTGACGTCGTCGAGACGGAAATCCTCCACGTCGATGGCAGATTCTCCGTCTGCGCCTGCGACATCCTGCTCAGTGTCATCGATTGTAGTCGTCATTGTGAAGTGCCTCCGGGGGTGATTTGTTCGAATGATGGATGGTTTGCACTCTCCAGGCCGCCGAGGACGGTCAACAGGGCCTTCCCGGCGCAGCCACTGTTCATGCGCATAAGGTCACTAAGGCCATCATCCATGTCCATCACCCCCTTTCCGCAGATCTCACCTGCAACTGGCGCGGTTCAGACTTCCTTTGCGTCGAGGAAGGTCATCATCCTACGCAGTTGCTTGCCGACATTTTCCAGTTGCTGACCCTGTTCGTTGCGGCGCCGCTCGTAATAGATCTTGCCGCCGCCGTGATACTCGTCCATCCACTCTTCGGCGAAGGATCCAGACTGGACTTCGGCCAGGATCTTGCGCATCGAGGCCTTGGTCTCCTCGGTGATGACGCGCTGGCCGCTCTTGTAGTCGCCCCATTCGGCCGTGTCGCTAACGCTGTAGCGCATGTAATTCAGCCCGCCCTGGTACATCAGGTCGACGATCAATTTAAGTTCGTGCAGACATTCGAAATATGCGATCTCGGGCTGGTAGCCGGCGTCGACGAGGATCTCGAATGCAGCCTTGATCAGCTCGCTGACGCCGCCGCAGAGGACGGTCTGCTCGCCGAAGAGGTCGGTCTCGGTCTCTTCGGCGAAGGTCGTCTCCAGGACTCCGGCGCGGGTAGAGCCGATTGCCTTGGCGTAGGCGAGCGCGTTAGCGAGCGCGTCGCCGGATGCGTCCTGGTGGATGGCGACGAGCGCGGGCACGCCTGAGCCTTCGACAAATACCTCGCGCACGCGATGGCCGGGGGCTTTCGGCGCTACCATCGAGACATCGACGTCATCGGGGGCAGCAATAAAGCCGTAGCGGACGTTGAATCCGTGGGCAAACATGATGGTGTTGCCCGGCTCAAGGTTGGGCTCGATCTGCTCCTTATAGACGTTGCCCTGGATGGGGTCGGGAATGACGATCATGATCGTGTCGGCTTCGCGCGCGGCGTCGGCGACGCTTACGACGCGCAGACCGTCCGCCTCAGCTTTGGCCTTGCTGCGGCTGCCTTCGTGCAGCCCGATGCGGACGTCTTGGCCGCTGTCCTTCATGTTGAGCGCGTGGGCATGGCCCTGGCTGCCGTAGCCGATGACGGCGATCTTTTTGCCGTTGATGCGGGAAATGTCGGCGTCATTCTCGTAGTAGATCGTTGCCACTGTGTCCTCCGGAAAATGATTTCTTTCGATTGGAGGCAACCGCGGCCGCGCCGCCTGCCACCTTTCAACCTGTACAGACGAATCTGCGCAACCTCTGGTTTCCTCTTCAATAACTTACTCGCCGCGCCCATTTCCATTCAGACTGGCGGCGGCCTTGAAGATGGCGGTGGCCTGCTTTCTACGCTTGGGCCGTTCGTCGCCTCGGCAGAGGGCGACGCGCCCGGTTCGGACCATTTCGTCGATGCCGAAGGGCCGGAGCAGCTCGATCAGCGAATCGACCTTGTCCTCGGTGCCAACCGCCTGCACGACAAGGTTTTCCGCGTTTACGTCCACGATCTGGGCGCGGTAGATCTCGGCGAACTGCATTATCTCGCCGCGCGTTTCCGGTGTCGTGCGCACGCGAATCAGCGCCAGCTCGCGCAAGATCGCCAACCGGTTGGTGATGTCCTCTACCGCGGTCACGTCGACAACCTTGCGCAGCTGTTTGACGACCTGTTCGGCAACGCGCTCGTCGCCGTCTACCACAAAAGTCATGCGGCTGATGCCCGGCGTTTCGCTGTGGCTGACTTGCAAGCTGTCGATATTGAAGTTGCGCCTGCGCAACATGCCGGACACACGGTTCAGCACGCCGGGTTTGTCGCGCATCCAGGCGACGAGTGTGTATTGCATGGGTCTCCTCGGTTGCTACGCTTGAATCAGCATCAAAAGAGCGTAATGATTTCGACTCGACGCTACCAGCTCGGCTGCACGCCGCTGTATCCCTGCACGTAGCCCGGTTTGGGCCGCCGGATCAGTTCGTCCACCGCCGCGCCGGGAGCGACCATCGGATAGACGTTGATCTCCTCCTTGACCTGGAAGTCGACGAGATAGGGCCCGTCGGTTGCGTGCGCCTGTTCGAGCACGGGCACAACTTCGCTCGGATGGCGCACGACTGCCCCGGGAATGCCGTAGGCATCGGCCAGCTTCACGTAGTCGGGCGAGAGTACCGGTGTGCCGACGTAGCGTTTGTCGTAGAAGATCTGCTGCCACTGGCGCACCATGCCGAGGAAGCCGTTGTTGATGATGGCGACCTTCACGGGCAGTTTTTCCTGCTGAATCGTGGCGAGCTCCTGCAGCGTCATCTGGAAGCCGCCGTCGCCGGCGACGCACCAGACCAGCGCTTGCGGGTCCGCCATCTGCGCGCCGAGCGCGGCGGGCAGCGCGTAGCCCATCGTGCCGAGGCCGCCGCTGGTGAGCAACATGCCGGCCTGCTCGTGGATGTAATACTGGCTCTCCCACATCTGATGCTGGCCGACATCGGTAACGACGATAACGCGCTGGTCCGTCTGTTCGGTCGCGTGCCACAACTGGCGGATCACGTAGGGCGGGATCAACTCTTCGACTTCGAACTGGATGATGTCGGCTTCGTCGGTCTCGGCGCGCCATTCGTCCAGGGTCGCCACCCAGTCTTTGTGCTGCCGCTCCTTGATGAGTGGCAGAAATGCTGGCAGCGTCTCGGCGAGATCGCCGATTACGGCAACGTCGGGGACGATGTTCTTGCCCACTTCGGCCCGGTCGAGCTCAAAATGAATAATCTTGGCGTCGGCGGCGAAGCGGTCCAGGCGGCCGGTGATGCGGTCATCGAAGCGCATTCCCATGGCCACCAGGACGTCGCAGGCCTGGACCGCGCGATTGGCGAACGCCTCACCGTGCATTCCGCCCATTCCCAGGCTGAGCGGATGCGTTTCGGGAATGTTGCCGGTACCGAGCAAGGTTGTAACGACCGGTATTCCCGCCTTCTCGACGAGCTGCAGCAGCTCTTTGCTGGTGTCGGAGAGGTGGATGCCGTGTCCGGCGAGGATCAGCGGACGGTCGGCGCCATTCAGTAGCTCGGCAGCGTCCTCCACAGATTCGGGGCTGAACTCAGGCCACGGCTCAAAGCCTGGCAGCTGGATATCATAGTCATAGCGGAACGTGCCGGTCGCAATTTGCACGTCCTTGCAGATGTCGACAAGCACGACGCCGGGCCGCCCCTCGCGGGCGATGTAGAAGGCCTCTTTCATGACGAGCGGAAGCTCTTCGATGTCGGTTACGAGATAATTGTGTTTGCAGACGGGCTGAGTAACGCCGACCACGTCCGACTCCTGGAAGGCGTCCGTGCCGAGCAGGTTGGTTGGGACCTGGCCGGTGATCGCGACGACAGGCACGCTGTCCATCTGCGCAGTTGCCAGGCCGGTGACAAGATTGGTTGCGCCCGGCCCGCTCGTTGCGATGCATACACCAACGCGGCCGGTCGCTCGAGCGTAGCCGTCGGCCATGTGCGCGGCACACTGCTCGTGGCGCACAAGGACGTGGTGGATGCGCCCGTCGCCTTCGTATTCGGCCAGGGCGTCATAGGCCGGCAGAATGGCGCCGCCGGGATGGCCGAATACCAGATCGACCCCTTCGCGCAGGAGCGCTTCCCATACCATCTGGGAACCGGTGAATTCCTGCGGTCCCAAATCGTGTCCGCTGCTGGTCGGTTCTCTCTTGGCTAGTGCCATCTGACGCCTCCTGCATTCTTTCTGCACACAAATCTCATTGACGATTCTGTGTCTCTCTAAGTTCCCAGTCAGGTCGCCTGCCTTTTCCCACCGCTGCAGTTCCACGACACGTCGAACCGCACCTTTGGAATGCCCCGTTCTTGGTATACAAAAAGACCCTTCCCGGCTGAGGAAGGGTCTGCACTGACCTGTGCGAGAAGCCTCACATCCTGGCTTTCGCGCCTTCGCCAACCGTATACGGCCTCAAGCCGCTTACGAGAAGGGCTACGAGACCGATAAGAAGGAGGACGAGGCCAATAACTGTGTTTGCCGGCGAGAAAGCAGTCATTTTCAGGTCAATTCTGGCGCAAATCCGCTGATTCGCTCCACATTTCGCCCTATTATATCCACAATTGTAACATGTGCAACTCTCGAATGCGGCAGAATGCACAATGAATTGCGGCCAAGTAACTATGGCCCATCCGCCGCTGGCTCAACGCAGGCTGTAGAACACAGTCCGTAGCCAAAAGAGCGTTCACCTGAGGACTATGCTATAATCGAGCCCGGTGAGTGCTCTCGTTGGAAACAAAGAGGAGAGAGACGGGAATGGCGGATCGCATTGCCATGCTGGAGAAACTTGGCAACGCTTTTGCGGAAGATCAAGCCGAGGTATTGTCTGAAGTTATTTTCGACGCCTACAATGAACTGATTCGACGCGCCGATTTCAACGAGCTCAAAGATGTTGTCCGCGACTTGGCCGAGGCTCAAGGCCGCACGGAGGAGCGTGTCGAGGCGCTGGCCGAGGCTCAGGGCCGCACGGAGAAGCGTGTCGAGGCGCTGGCCGAGGCTCAGGGCCGCACGGAGAAGCGTGTCGAGGAACTGGCAGAGGCTCAACAACGAACAGAATACGCGGTCCAGCAACTTGCACAGCAAGTGGGCGGACTGAGTAATCGGATGGGCGGGGACTTGGAAGATATAGCCGCCGACCTTATCCATGACTCGCTTCAGCGTGAGCTGGGGTGGCAGGTCGACGGGCTCGGGCGCGCCTGGCAGTCGTGGGACGGAACTGAAGAGGAGATCGATGTCTTTGGCAAGGTCCATGACCCGGCCCGTCCCGATACGCCACTCTGGGTCGTGGCAGAAGTGAAATTCAACCTGACTATGCGGGATTTCGAACGTTTCGCGCTTCTGTTGGAGCGCGCCGCCCGG
>DAOUHX010000045.1:0-2695 GCA_034428395.1 Caldilineaceae bacterium | reverse complement strand
TGCTGGAGATTTTTCTGGGCTTCGGCGTCATCTATCACGCCTTTAACGGTATGCGGATTATCATTATCGATTTCTTCCCGGCGCTGGGGAAATATCAGCGGACGGTCGTGCGAATTGAGTTGGTGATTGTCGTCATAATTCTCATCCCCTACGCTATCGCAACCTTGGGCGGCGCCTTCTGAGGAGTAGATAATGGCCACGTCATCAAGTCGACCAATCGATGGAAAACTCCGCTACGGCGCTCCCAATCACGAACGCAGAATCTGGTTGTTCATGCGGCTGAGCGGGCTGGTGATGTTTATAACGGTGGTCTTTCACCTGCTATACATGCACATGTTCATCGGCGTGGACAACCTGACGTTCAACAATATCGACGCCCGCTGGTCAGGCCCGGCGGGCGTTTTCTGGCGTCTGTTTGACGCTTCGCTGCTCTTTCTCGGGATGGGGCACGGCATGAACGGCGTTCGCTTCACGATCAACGACTACGTGCATAACAGGATTCTCAATTTTCTGCTTACCGCCCTCGTCTTCGGCCTCGGACTGTTCTTGATTTTTCTAGGGAGCCTGGCCATCATCTTGGGCGCCGGCGGTCTCGGGCGGCTGTTCGAGCGCCTGATGGGTTAGCACGAGACGATCTTCCCCTTCGCTACATGAGGACGAGATGATCCACACGCACAAGTTTGAAACGATCGTTATCGGCGCCGGCGGCGCCGGTCTGATGGCGGCGCTCTATGCCGGGCAGGGTAGCGAAACGGCTGTCCTCACCAAGCTCTACCCCACGCGCAGCCATACGGGCACCGCGCAGGGCGGGATCGGGGCAGCCCTGGGGAATCTTGAAGAAGACCGCGCCGAATGGCACACTTTCGACACGATCAAAGGAAGCGACTATCTCGCCGACCAGGACGCGGTTGACCTCATGTGCCAGGAGGCGGTCGAGGTTATCTACGAGCTCGAGCACATGGGCCTGCCCTTCGACCGTACCGCGGAAGGCAAGATTGCCCAACGCCCGTTCGGCGGCCACACCAGCAATTTCGGGGAAAAACCAGTGCGCCGCGCCTGTCACGCGGCCGATCGCACCGGTCACATGATTTTGCAGACTCTCTATCAGCAGTGCATCGCCCGCAACGTGCGCTTCTTCGATGAGTTTCACGTTCTCGACCTGCTGCTCGCCGACGACGGAAAGGCAACGGGCGTCGTCGCCTACGAGATCGACAGCGGCGACCTGCATGTCTTTCACGGCAAGGCGCTGATCTTCGCCACCGGCGGCTTTGGGCGCATGTGGGAGATTACCAGCAACGCGCACAGCCTGACCGGTGACGGTCCCGCAATTGCCCTTCAAAAGGGCATCCCGCTCGAAGACATGGAGTTCTTCCAGTTTCACCCCACCGGCATCTATAAGATGGGCATTCTCATCACCGAAGGGGTGCGCGGTGAGGGGGGGATCCTGCGCAATCGCGAGGGTGAGCGGTTCATGGAGCGCTACGCGCCCAATTTGAAGGACCTCGCAAGCCGCGATGTGGTCAGCCGCGCTATCTATCTTGAGGTCCGCGACAACAAGGGCATTGACGGCGCGCGCTACGTCCATCTTGACGCCACGCACCTCGGCCGCGAGGTGGTCGAGACGAAACTGGCCGACAGCGCTGAGTTCTGCAAGACCTATCTCGGAATCGATCCCGCGATTGAACCGATGCCTGTTCAGCCGACCGCACACTACGCCATGGGCGGCATCCCGACAAACGTCGACGGCGAGGTGCAGCGCAACGCCCAGGGCGACACCGTACCCGGCTTCTACGCCGCCGGCGAAGTGGCCTGCGTCAGCGTTCACGGGGCAAATCGACTGGGCACCAACAGCCTCGTGGACCTTGTCGTTTTCGGCAAGCGGGCGGGAAAGGCGGCGGTGAGCTTCTGCCAGCAGAACGACTGGTCGGAACTGCCGTCGGAGACGTGGGAGCCTACGCAGGCGACGCTGCAGCGGATGCTGGGCCACTCCGGCAAGTACAACGTGGCCGATCTGCGTACTGAGATGCAGGCCCTTATGATGGACAACGTGGGCGTCTTTCGCACTGAGGAAGGCATCGGCGAGGCATTGACCCGCATACGCGAGCTGCAGGAGTGCTCGCGTGACATCACGATTATGGACAAGGGCAAGCGCTTCAACACCGACATCCTGGAGGCGATCGAGCTGCACAATCTGCTCGACCTTGCCGAGATCACCGCGGCCAGCGCGCTGGCGCGCCAGGAGAGCAGGGGCGCCCACAGTCGCGAAGATTTCAAAGAGCGCGACGATGAGAACTGGCTGACCCATACATACGCGTCGAAGACTGACGGTGAGATCAGCCTCGATTACGCGCCGGTGAACATTTCAATCCACGATCCCCAGGAGCGAACCTACTAAAATGCGCATCAAAATGCGGATTCTCAGATTCAACCCGGAGACCGACTCCAGTCCGTGGTGGGGAGAATACTGGGTTGACGTGGAGGAGTCGGATCGCGTGCTGGACGCCCTGCACCAGGTCAAGTGGTATCAGGACGGTACGCTGACGCTGCGGCGTTCATGCGCCCACGGCATCTGCGGCAGCGACGCCATGGTGATCAACGGGCGCAACGCCTTGGCATGCAAAGTGCTGATGCAGGATGTGGGTGACGTCTGCCAGGTCGAACCGCTGCGCTCGATGCCGCTGATCAAGGACCTTGT
>DAOUHX010000044.1:0-1637 GCA_034428395.1 Caldilineaceae bacterium | reverse complement strand
TAGAAGATTGGCTCATAGACGGCGACTTCGCCTACTTCTTTGTTGTCATCGGTGCGGGTCAGGAGTTCGTAGATGTCGGGATTGCGGGCCAGTAGGCTCAGGAGCGCGGCCTGGTCGAGCGCGGGGTTGAAGACGGTGACGTTTATGTTTTCGAATTCGGCCAGGCGGCTGGAGTCGGAGACGAGCGTCACGATGTGGTTGACGCCGTAGCGCGTGCGGGCGGCGCGGCAGATATGGAGGTTGAGGTCGGTGTCGGCGGAGGTAACGACGACGGCGGGGGCCTGGTCGAGCCGTTCGTCGAGGACGGGGTCGTTGTCGTCGATTCCGGCCTGCATGACGTCGATTCCGTCGGAGGTGCGCTGTCGGGCGCGTGCGACCTGGTTGGGGTCGGCGTCGACGATGAGGACATGTTCGTGGTGGCCCAGCAGCTGTTCGGCCACCTGGATGCCGACGCGGTCACCGCCGAAGACGACGATGGGATGGAGTGTGGCGGCGGGGACGCGGGGCACGATGCGGTTGAAGATCAGGGGGGCGGCGGTGACGGTGACGACGGCGACAAGGATAATCATCGCGTTGATCGATTCGCTGATGATTCCCAGCTGCAGGCCGATGGCCGAGGCGGCGACGATGAGGGAGAGGCGCGAGGAGAGGAGGAAACCGGCTGAAAAGGTCTCGCGCCAGGTGAACTGTAGCCTGAAAAACAGGGCCGGCAGCATTTTGACGAGAAAGGCGGCGATCACGAGGAAGGGGAGGATGAGCAGGGCCCCAGGAGAGCTGATGAGAACGCCGAGGTTAAAGTTGGCGCCGACCATGATGAAAAAGATTGGGATGAAGAAGCCGAAGCCGACGGCCTCAAGCTGGTGCATCGCCTCCATGTCCTCGCGCGTGGAGATGAGCGAGAGCATGGCGCCGGCGATGAAGGCGCCGAGGATGATCTCTGCGCCGAGCGTTTCGGCGAGGACGACGAAGAGCAGCATGACGGTGAAGGCGCCGCGGATTTTGAGGCGTGCGGTGGCGTGGCTGAGATCGTCGAGCCTGCGGCGGACGGCCTGCACGCTGTCCATGATGCCCAGGCGGTAGAGGATGAAGAAGACGACGAAGAGAACGCTGATCAGCAGAATGTCGAGCCTAAGGCCGTGTGAGACGGTCGCGACGACGATGGTGATGAGGAGCATGGTTGCGAAGTCGGCGATGAGGGCGGCGATGAGGATAGTCTGACCGAAGCGGCCGCGGGTCAGCCCCTGCTCTTTGAGGACGGGCATGACGACACCGAGTGAGGTCGTGGACATGATCAGGGCCATCATCCAGGGGTTGCGGACGAGCCCCAGGCGCATGAGCACGAGTCCGACGACGGTGGAGAGGGCGAGCGTGAGTAGGAAGCTGAGCAGGCCGATTGAGAACGGCCCGGGCCTGAGAAGGCCATACGCGCCGGTTGTCGCGCGTTCGGTGCGGGCGGCGCGGTCGGACAGGTTGCCTGTGCGCTCGACGTTGAGATTGGCGAAGTCGATCTCGGTCCCGGCGAGGAACATCAGAAAGACGAAACCGAATTCGGCCAGGAGCGTTAGCAGGGGCTCCTCGTGGGTGACCCAGCCGAAGCCGCTGCGTCCGATGACGATACCGGCCAGGATTTCGCCGAC
>DAOUHX010000043.1:0-58454 GCA_034428395.1 Caldilineaceae bacterium | reverse complement strand
ACGCCCATCCGCAAAAACATGCAGAATCGACTCGTCGTTCTCGAAGACAAGCTGCTCACGCGTAAACGCTTCGTCATTGAGACCATCGTTGACCAGCTCAAGAATATCTCACAGATTGAACATACCCGTAATCGCAGCACGACCAACTTTATCGTCAATCTCATCGCCGGCCTGATCGCCTACACTTGGCAACCCAAGAAGCCATCTCTCCATCTCTCTGACAAAGATATGGCCTTCTTGCCGGCCCTAATCTAACTCCGAACTCGGGTTAACTATCCAATAGAGCCGACATGGTGCGGAAGGGGAGGTGTCAGGGGGGCGTTGCGGGGGGAGTCCCCCCGCACAAGGGAGGGCCGGAACGGGCCGACCGTCGAACGGCGGTGTATAGTGTATAGTGTATAGTGTATAGTGTATAGTGATTAGTGGTCAGTGGTCAGTGGTCAGTGGTCAGTTGTCAGAGGCCAGTGGTCAGGAACTGCAGGGGTAGGTGCCTGCAGGTTGAAGGGGCGATCGGCGGGCGACGCGCACGCACGGTGGCATCACCACGGTTGTGCTGACCTGTAACTATCCAATAGAGCCGACACGGTGCGGTAGGGGAGGTGTCAGGGGGGCGTTGCGGGGGGAGTCCCCCCGCACAAGGGAGGGCCGGAAAGGGCCGACCGTCGAACGGCGGTGGATAGTGGATAGTGGATAGTGATCAGTGGTCAGTTGTCAGAGGCCAGTGGTCAGGAACTGCAGGGGTAGGTGCCGGCCGGTTGAACGCGCGATCGGGTGGCGACGCGCAGGCAAGGTGGCATCACCGCGGCTGCGCTGACCTCTAACTATCCGATAGAGCCGACACGGTGCGGTAGGGGAGGTGTCAGGGGGGCGTTGCGTGGGGAGTCCCCCCGCACAAGGGAGGGCCGGAACGGGCCGACCGTCGAACGGCGGTGGATAGTGGACAGTGATTGGTGGCTAGTGGCTAGTGGTCAGTGGCCAGTGGTCAGTGGTCAGGGACTGCAGAGGGCGGGTATGGCTCGGTTGGTGCACAAGATAAAGGAATATGTAACCCGAAATCGGACTGTACCTGGCGAAGGCGGCCGGCCGAGAGAGCTGCGAAAGGAAGCCGAACTGTTTCTGTGATGAAGTCGAGAGTCCGGATTCTCTCTGCCCGTCAGGACTGTCCACGCCATTGGGCGAAGGGACACTAAGAAAGCGTCGTCCGGAATCTCGGTATGTTGAGCGACTTGCCGCACGTCCTTGGCGGCTGCCGGCTAAGTCAGATGGAAAGGGCGAAAACTCCAGTGCTGCCGCGTTGCCGCCTCCCGGCACGATCGCGGGTCCAAGAGGGGACCTACCCGGGTGGGTTGCCCTGAGCGTGGCTGCGTGGATAGAGCAGAGAGGCTTGGAGAGCTGAAGTTCTTGGATTCAAAGGCGAAAGACTGCGAAGCATTGCCAGCGGCCGGAGCCGGTTACGCCGGTTCTTCCCGGTCACTCTCGCCAGACGTTCGGATCGGGCTCTTCCCGCTTGAGTAAAGATGTCCTCTGCCCGGCCTGTTCCGTGCTGCCGCGGTAGCTGCTCGCCTTGAGCTCCAACACACGGCAGCGGTCAGTATCGTGAATTCGAGTTCGCAGCCACGGCTCCAGATCCCGCTTACCAAAGCGGGTGGTAATGATAGTCGGCAACATTGCCGTGTAGCGGTAGTTGAGCAGCTGGAAGAGTTTCTCCTTGGCCCAAGGCGTAGCGCTCTCGGTGCCCAGGTCATCCAGCACGAGCATTGGCGTGCGCTTCAAGTCGTCAAAGCGGCGATCGTAGGAGACGGGCGACTGAGGGCTGTAGGTAGCGCGCAGATGGTCCAACAGGTCGGGGACGACAACAAACTTGACTTGGTGCTGCCCGACAAAGTCCTGGGTCTGCGCAATCGCGGCAGCCAGGTGCGTCTTGCCAACCCCGCTTGGACCCATGAGAACAAACCAGCCAGTTGGGTTTTGGGCATACTGCTCGGCCGCTTCCCTTGCCCTGCGCAGGCTGGACAGGTCGTCGGCCGTCGAGTTCTGCCGCTGCAAGCTAAATTTTTCGAAATTCATGGTACGGTAGAACTGGAGCGTGCTCAGGTAGTCCTGCTCCAAATCGTCGCTGATGCGGTAGTCCGGCGCGGATATGTGGATATGGTCGACTAGGGCATGATGCCGCAGGCGGCTGCGCAAACGCTGGTCCAGCTCTTCCATGCGTTGATTCGTTGTCAAGACTGTTGGCAGTCCGCCATTGTAGCGATGGTTGAGTATCTGGAACAGCTTCTCCTGCGCCCAGGGCGTCGCGCTCTGCGCCCCCAGGTCGTCGAGAATGAGCAGCTCGGCACGGCGCACTTCGTCAAAGAGTTCGTCGTAGCTGGCCTCGCTATTGGGACCGAAAGTTATGCGGAGATGGTCCAGCAGATCGGGCACAACGACGAAGATAGCCGCCTGGCCGTTGTCGAGACGACGGTTGGCGATGGCGGCGGCGAGGTGGGTCTTGCCGCAACCGAAGCGGCCCGTAAAGAGGAGCCATCCCTGTGGCTTATCGGCGAATGCGGTCGCCCTGTCATAGGCCCGTGCCAGGTCTTTGCGCGTAGCAGGCGAAAGTTCCGACGACTCCGGGTTGAAGGACTCGAACGTGAAGCGGGCCAGCGCGTCGAGCTCGTTCACGCCTTGGAAGCGGCTCCTGCGTCTCTGACTGCGCTCTTCGAGCTTACATTTGCAGGGGACCGGCGTTCCGAAATCGGGATGTCCCAAGGGCAGATCGTCAAGGAGGAAGCCTGCTCCGCCACACAGCTCGCAGGGTTCAGCCTGGGGGCCCTGCAGCCTCTGCGAACGGGAAGGCAGTCCGGGCGGTGGGGAACGGTCCAGGTTCCGCCGCCTTTCCGAACCGGGATCCGGCGCAAACTTCCGCAGCAGCTCGCTGATCTCATCCATGGTGGTTGTCCTTGCCCTCGACTTCCCAGCGCCGCAGAACGGCCCGAATGTAGTTCAGATGGCGCTTGTTGTTAACGAGCGCGATTTCCATGGCATCGACGATCCAGCTGGGCGGGTAGCTCTTTTCCAGGTCCCTCAGCTGGTCAGCGATCATGGCGGTCATCAGCCCGAAGTTCTGTTCGTATAGAACAAAGACGTTGGGCCGCTCCACCTGGAGGCGCGCCTCCGCGGGGACGACTGACTGCAGCTCGGCCAGCCTACCCTGGCGGATGGCGGCAACCGACTGGCGGCCCTTGGCGGTATTGAGGAAGTACCAGTCCTCCTTGTCAGGCGCCGCGCCGGCCGTTTTGCGCTCCGGGCCGGGCGATTGCGGTGTCGGACCGGTCTCGATGTCGAGGCGCAGCAGTGTGTTGCGCGCCACTGCCCGCTGCAGCGCGTCTTCGAGCGAGGCCAGGGGGCTGCGCAGGTCGCTTTCCAGGTTGAGGCTGTTCAGCAGGGTTTCGTCCCTTCTCATGTCCTCGCCGCGAATGTAGCGCAGGTCTCCTTCCCGCTCATTGAGCAGCCAGAAGAAGTAGACTGTCAGCTTGAGCTCGGCCAGGTCGTCGATCTGGGGCAGCAGGTCGACGAAGAAAAGGTCAGGCACGGTGACGGCCAGCATCTTTGCGTCGGGGAAGCCGATGAATCCAGGCAGCGTTTTGGACATGTTCATTCCAGGCCGGGCGAGCCGGTGCCGTCAACTGTGTCCATGACGTAGAAATGATGAATCATAGTTCAGAGAACTGGCGAGGAGCTAGTATTCCAGGTCCTCGCGCCGCACCTCGAGGTCGCGGAACTGCGTCAGCTCCTTGCGGAAGTAGAGGCTGACCGTGCCGGTGGTCCCGTGCCGGTGTTTGGCAACCATCAGGTCGGCGATGTTCTGGCGGTCGGTCTCTTCATTGTAATAGTCTTCGCGGTAGACGAAGATGACAACGTCGGCGTCCTGCTCAATCGACCCGCTTTCGCGCAGGTCGGACAGAACCGGCTTGTTGTTTGCGCGGCTTTCGACGGCGCGGCTGAGCTGGCTGAGCGCGATAACGGGCACGTTCAGCTCGCGGGCGAGGCCTTTGAGCGAACGGCTGATGAAGCTGATTTCCTGCTGGCGGTTTTCGCCGCGGTGGCCACTGCCTCCGCCGGACATCAGCTGCATGTAGTCGACGAGGATCAGATCGATGCCGTGCTCGGCGTAGAGCCGGCGGGCCTTCGTGCGGATCTCCATCATCGCCGCGCCGGGCGTGTCGTCGATGAATATATTGGAGGCGGCAAGGGTATTGGCTGCGTCGACCAGCACCGGCCAGTCTTCTTCGTCGATTTGGCCCAAACGCAGACTGTGGCTGTCGATGGCGGTCTCGATGGCGAGGAGACGTTGGACGACCTGTTCGTTGCTCATTTCGAGGCTGAAAATCGCCACGCGCGCTTTGTGGCGCATGGCGGCATTCTGCGCGATCGAGAGACCCAGGCTGGACTTGCCCATACCCGGACGGCCGGCAACGATGATCAGGTCGCTTTTCTGGAATCCGCCGAGCATCTTGTCGAGGAGCACAAATCCTGTGGGAACGCCCATCATCCGGTCCTGATGGCGGGCGAGAAAGTCGATCTGATCGACGACGTCGGGCATCAGTTTGGAGAGCGGGGTGAGATCGCGGTGGATACGGCTCTCGCTGATGCCGAAGATGAGGCGTTCTGCCCTGTCGACCACATCGTCAGTTTCGTTGCTTTCGTCGTACGCCATTGCGGCGATTTGACCGGCCGCGCCTATCAGGCGGCGCAAAGTCGCGGTGCGCTCGACGATGCGCGCGTAGTGGTCTACATAAATTGCCGTGGGCGTGCGGTTGATCAACTCCGTAATGTAGGCCGGTCCGCCGACACCGTCCAACTGCTCGTTGCGCTCGAGTTCGTCGACCAGCGTGACGAAATCGGCGGGTTCGCGTCGTTCATACAGCGCCAGGAGCGCGCTGTATATCCACTGATGGCGTTCGCGATAGAAGTCGGTGTCGCGCAACGTGGTAGAGACTTTGATGATGGCGTCGGGATCGATCAGAAGCGAACCGAGCACTGCCTGCTCCGCTTCCAGATTGGCGGGGACTGTCTTGATCGGGGCTTCAGCGGTTTCGCTCATCGTCGGGGTTGGTGCGAGAAACTGATTGGGTCCATGCCGGGGTATCGTCTAGCGTGCAACAATTTCGAGTAACCCGCTTAAGCGCAATTTTGCCTCGACGCGCCAGCAGCGGCAGCGCGCTTGCAACTGTAGCCCGGTCTGTGGGCGCTGCCGGTATCCGTGCGGATGTGCGATCGAAGGCTACCATGTGCCGGGGAGCAAAAAACGGCGAGAACCGCATGGACGCGACTCCGCCGCCGTCTGAAACGCCGCCTCATTTGTTTGCGCAATCAACCCTTTCGGACGGCTCCCTGCCAACTTGAGGGCGGGCGGCCAGCCTTGCATCCGTCCTGCTAATTGTCGATATCGAGTCCTTCGATGAAGTCGCGGAACACATCCAGGTCTTCGTCGCCGGTTTCGCCGGGCTGTTCTTCCGGCGTTTCGCCGTCGCGGTCGAGGGGGCCCAGCTCCTCTTCCGGTTCCATGCCGGCTTTCTCCATGACCTCGTCGGCAACGTAGATTGGCACGTTGACGCGCACGGCCAGGGCGACCGCGTCACTGGGCCGGCTATCGATCTCCAGGGTTTCGCCGTTGGCCTCCAGGACAATTTCGGCGAAGAAGGTCTCGTTCTGCAGGTCGCTGATGACGACGTGCGTGATTTCGCCGTCGAGTGACTCGGCTATCTGGCGCAGCAGATCGTGTGTCATCGGCCGGCCGGCCTCTATGCCTTGCAGTTGAATTGTGATGGCGTCGGCCTCGAATGGGCCGATCCAGATGGGAAGATATCTTTCACCGTTCTCTTCGCGCAGGACGACGATACGATGCTGTGACATCAGGCTGACGCGCACGCTATCGATTACAACTTCAATCATTCCCGACTCCTGCTCTCGACTGTCAAGAATTGGTCAACGATGTCTCTCATACATTCGTCCGCATCTGCTGACGCTGCCACGTACAACTGCGTGCGTCGCTCGGAATTATAGCATAGCCGCGAAATGGCGCAAAGTGATCTGCTCCTGCGGGTGTGCAGCCCACATATTGGGTGGGAAGCGTGTGGAAGGGAGATTATGCCAGCGGTGGCTGAAACTGTCTACCGGAGCTGGGAGAGGCGGTGGTCGGTGGTCGGTGGTCGGTGGTCGGTGGTCAGTGGTCAGTGGTCAGTGGTCGGTGGTCAGTGGTCAGTGGTCAGTGGTTGCAGGGGGCAGTGGGCTCCATGATTCGAGCGCGGTACAGTGCGGGTGGCGTTGTGTCGGGTGTGCGCTGCGTGTTCAGGTATCCGTTTTCAGTTCTGACGAAAAGCGATTATCGCCGTTCGCGGGCTGTGTTATGATGGTAAGACACGGTCGAAGCGGAAACGTGGGCCGGCAGATCGGAAGTCAGGAAATCCCCCCCAACGGCGACGACAGGCTGCCAAAGACCTGGAATTACGGGTAGTTTGCGCCCGCCTCGCAAAAGGGTTGGTACAGGTATGAAGACCGGTTTCGCGTTTTCAGCAGGGCTTCTTGCGCTGTTTTGTACCAGCGCCTGCACTCTGATCACCTCTCGCGTGCCCGCCGCGACGCCTACGCGGTCGGCCCCGCCTGCCGTCATCCTGATTCAGGAAGAGGCCGCCGCGCCCGACGCCATGTCGATTTCGACAACACCGCTGGAAACGGAAAGTCCCGGGCCAACCACGCGACGGGCGGAGAATGTTGCAATTGCAGGTGTCGCACAGGCCTCGGCCAACGAAGAAGAAGCACGACTGGCAATCGATGGCGACCCGGAAACCCACTGGAACGCCAATCTCCTCGGGATGCAGTGGCTTACGGTGTCGCTTGATGCGTTCCATCTGACAGCGCGCATCGAGCTGGTCGTGGAGCAGAGGCCTGCCGGACCCACGACGCATGAGGTCTGGCTGGGAAACGGTTCCGGGACGCAGACGCTGTACCGGCGGTTTTCCGATCAATATACGGAACAGGGACAGGTGCTGACGATCGAACTGGACCCTCCTGTCCGTGTCGATGCGGTGTCGATACTCACGCTCAACAGTCCGAGCTGGGTCGCCTGGGGGGAAGTACGCGTGTTTGGCACTGAGGCCGAAGGGCCGCAGCAGGGCGAAGAGGAATCGGTGTGGACGTTGCAGAAAGTGGCCGGCGGGCTCGAAAAGCCGGTCCACCTGACGCATGCCGGGGACGGCAGCGGACGCCTCTTTGTCGTTGAGCATCCGGGCCGCATCCGGATTGTGAAGGACGGTTCGGTTGTCGAGAGGCCGTTTCTGGACATAACGGACCGTGTCAAGTGCTGCGGAGAAGAGGGCCTTGTCGGGCTGGCGTTTCCGGCGGGGTACGCCAACACAGGGCTCTTCTACGTGGGATACACAAACGCCGCGGGTGCGACAACGGTAAGTCGATTTGCTTCGACAAGCGACCCGGACGCGGCAGACCCGGGTAGCGAGGAGGTGTTGTTGACTGTGAGCCAGCCGCGGGATAACCACAACGGTGGTCACATGGCGTTTGGTCCGCGAGACGGCTACCTATACATAGGCATCGGCGACGGCGGCGACACCGGAGCCGTCATCATACCGGGACTAGGGCCCGACACACTATTGGGCAAGATTCTGCGAATCGACGTGGGGTCGGGCCCCGAGCCGTACCGGGTGCCGTCGGAAAATCCCTTTTATGGTGCTGCCGGTTTTCGTGGTGAGGTTTGGGCGTCTGGCATACGAAACCCTTGGGGTTTTGCTTTTGACCCAGCGACGGGCGACCTGTACATCACCGACGTCGGCGACACCCTCAATGAGGAGATAAACTTCCAGCCTGCGTCGAGCGCCGGGGGTGAAGATTACGGATGGCCGACGATGGAAGGCCATGTCTGTTCACCTTTCTTTCCCACAAGTTGCAATGCCGACGGTTTGACGTTGCCTGTGGCGGCTTACGGTCATTCACAGGGCTGTGCAATCGTCGGGGGCGCGGTCTACCGTGGAAGGAAACACGCTCACCTGAACGGTGCCTTCGTCTACGGTGATTTCTGCAGCGGCCGAATCTGGGCGCTGAAACGGTCTCAGGGTTCGAACGCAGGCTTTCGGCAGGATACGTGGCAGAGCGAACTGCTGCTGCTTGGGCAGGCAGCCGTTCCAATGAGCAAGGTCGGGGCCGGCGAAGACGGCAGCCTGTACGCCTTGAACTACATGACCGGCTTGCTATATGAGATAACCGACCGATAGCGAGTCTGGCTCGTTGGATGCAGATCGGAGCTCGGAACTCAAACGGCGGTCTCCTGCACACGGCATGGCGAGGGTCTGTTGCGGAGACTCAGCCCTGCGGCAGTCGCTGGCCGGCTCTCCTCCTGGGGGAGGGAGAATCCACCAAGTGCCTTCTTCAAGCAGAGGCGGGTCACTTGGCGGACAGATCAGGGAAACTGCGGGCATCGAGGTACCCGGTCTATGAGGGGAAACTGCTTGGAAACTTCAACCCAAGAGCCAACCAGTACTTTCTTCGTGTAGTTTCTTGTTGCTCCGTGGACTTTTCTGTGGAGTTACGACAAACGAGGCTTCCAGTTCAAGAGGGAATGCCGTCGGGTTCTCAGCCTTCAAAATAAGGTTGGATCCCTGGCCGTTGGCGTTGAGTCGAGACGCGCGGAGAGGACCGTCGCGTTGAGGTCTCTCGGCACTGCCCACTCACCCGGAGGCCGATATTCCCGCGTTGGCAGGCGGCCGGCTACCAGGTTACGTGGGTGACTCCGTCGTGCTCGTCAACCGTGAAGACGTAAGGCTTGTTGTGCGCGGTTTCCGTGTCTTCGTAGTAGGTGCTGATTCGAAGCACCTCCTGGTCGGGCAGATATTCGACAACGACAGACTTGGAAGTCAGCGGGTTCTGGCCGCGGTATAGTTCGACTGGTTGGGTGCCGGTCGGATGCAGCTCGGACAGCGAGTCGACAGTCGCCAGGAAGGGCCCGATTTCCGTCTGGTCCGTGCCGATAAAGTAGTACTGGTAGCCGTCATCGACGATGCAAAGTTGCGCCGGCGTTGCCTGGTGCATCACGATGCAGTTTGCCGAATCGACCGATTCGACCCATTTCGAATAGTGGCCCAAACAGTCCGGGCTTCCGGTCTTTGGCCCGGTTAACGTGTGAAATCTGTCTGTCGTCTGGGGCGGGACGGGTCGATCGATGAGGCTGACCAGTTCCATTGCGTTCAGGCAGTCCGTCTTTGGAGTCGGAGTCGGAGTCGGCGTTGGCGTTGGCGTTGGTGTAGGAGGCGGATCATTGGGAGGTCTGGTGTGTTTCTGGTCGGAATCGCCGAAAAAAGTAGAGCGGTCGCGGTGCGCATTGTGCGCCTGTATGCCGACCGCGAACAGGATCAGAAGAGTCAGTACTGCAGCGCCAGCGGCCACGGCGCCCCTGGTGGACAGCAGCCTCCAGGGACAGGAGGAATATGAGGCGAGTGGGAACTTCGGTTGAGTAGACATTTTTCGGCGCGAATCCGTTGTTCCTTTCAAGCTCCGGACTTCACGATGCGCAAGTCGGGCACCGTCCGGGCCGACACGATTAGCCTAGCGTCAGGACCGGCTCATTTCAGACCAGCCGGTGTAAATTGCCGACACAGTCGGCCGAATCGTACAGTTCAAATTAAGCGGGCAGCGCGGCAACTGTCAAGCAGATTCAGATTCAGGGGCGCCGAAAATTTGGCGTTTCAGAGTGAAACCCGCAAATCGTCGAAATGGCGTAGGCAAAATGCCTCAGGTACATCGAAAACGGGGGCATGGTGAAGGCGCAGTCCAAATGGGCAACGGCAATACGCGCAGACGGTTGCGACAGTTTCCTGCGTGCAGGAGCGGCGGTGGCTCAATTGCATGGCGAAGACAGGCTTGTGGCCGAAACGGGACTGAAGATCTGGCTGCTCTCCCCATATCATAGCGGCAGCCACCGGGCGTGGGCCGAGGGGTATCGGCGCCACAGCAAGCATTCTGTGCGCCTATTGACCTTGGCGGGGCGTTTCTGGAAGTGGCGCATGCAGGGGGGCGCGATCGAGCTGGCGGCGCAGTCGGACTCAGGCCTCGCAGCCGGTCCGCCCGACCTGATTCTGGCGACCGACATGACAAATCTGGCGGCCTGGTTGGCTCTCACCCGGCGCACGCTGCCGGCGCGTGTGCCGGTCGTGCTCTACATGCACGAGAACCAGCTCACCTATCCGTGGCAAGAAGGTCAGAAGCCGGACCTGACCTATGCGATGGTCAACTGGCTGAGCCAGCTTTGCGCCGACCGCGTCTTGTTCAATTCCGAGTTTCATCGCTGCAGCTGGTTTGGGGCGCTGCCGAATCTGCTCAAACATTTCCCGGACTACAACCACCTGGCGCAGATCGAAGTGGTGAGAGCGCGTACGGGCGTTCTGCCGGTTGGCGTGGAACCCATGCAGGATCGCCGGGCTCGAAGACTGGCGGGCGCGCCGCTAATCGTTTGGAATCAGAGGTGGGAGTACGACAAACGGCCGAGGGCGTTCTTTGAACTACTCTACAGGCTCGACGAGGCCGGTCATAGCTTCTCTTTGGCAGTTGCGGGGGAAAACTTTCGCAATACGCCGGACGAGTTCGAAGAAGCCCGGCGGCGTTTGGCGCATCGCATCGAGCACTGGGGCTATCTGCCGACGCGCCAGGCCTATCTTGACCTGCTGCAGAGGGCGGATCTTGTCATCAGCACGGCGGCCCACGAGTTCTTCGGCATCAGCATCCTGGAAGCGGTGCAAGCGGGTGCCTTTCCCCTGCTGCCCAACCGCCTCAGCTACCCGGAGCTGATCCCTGCAAGCCTTCACCCGGCGTGCTTGTACGACGACGAAGAAGAGCTGTTCCTTATGTCGGCGGCTCGATTGAAGCTGCCGCGGGCGGCACCCCCTTCACTGCGACACGCAGTGCGCGAACGCTTCAGCTGGCCCGTCGTCGCTGCAGCGTACGACGGCTACTTCGGATCGCTTGTCAATTCAGGAGGCTAAAGCGGGGGGACTGAGGCGCAGTTCTCGGCTCGACCGGAAGTGTCTCGCCTCGCCTCCGGCCTGGGGGGTCGGGAAAGCAGCCGCACATCGACGGCTTCCGGTCCCTTTTCGCTCCGCGCGACAGAAAATTCGACCAGATCCCCCTGCCGTAGGCGACCGACTTCTATGAAATAGGTGCGGTGCGTGAAGAGGTCCGGCCCTGAGCGCGGCGTAATGAACCCATAATTCTTGCGCACGCTGTACCACTTGACCAGCCCCCTCTCTCTTTCCCGGTCAGGCAGCAGGAATGCGCAGCCCATGCAGTGCGGCCGAGACTTGGGCCCGCCGATCGCGTTCCGCTGGTCTTCGATGGTCAACAGAAAGGTGACGCCGCACCGTTCGCAGAGGATCATCTGGTCGTTCATGGCGAATTCGCTGCAATGTAGTCGAAACGTTTCGGTTCCGCCGTTCGGTCGTATAGGATACATCCGACGGGAGTATTTGACAATCGGTGGCGGTCCTGCTAGCATCATCCAGAGGTATATTCCCCTTTGTCAGAGTGGCGACGTAGCCAAGTGGTAAGGCAGGGGTCTGCAAAACCCTGATCGCCGGTTCGAATCCGGCCGTCGCCTCAAACCGCTCTTGTGGGCGGTTTTCTTGTCTGCGGGTTCTGTGGCTATGTTTGCGCGTCTGTGCGCTTTTCAGGTTGGCAGGTCCACGATGCGTATTCTCTCTTCGCGCTGGCAGACGCTTTTCTCGTGATACAATTCAAGTTCCGGTAATTCGCTCCCTTGAAAGCCCCACGTGGGATAGTCGGGCCGGCTGGCGGTCCAATCACGGCTGGGTTTGGGATCCCGCACACTGATGGAAAGATCGCTCAAGTTGGGGCAAGAATGAAGAGCGCGCTTTAGTGTAAGAGGCAAAAACAGGTCTGCCGCACCGGTGCAGCTGTTCTAGTGTAACTTGCGCGGTCAAGGACTGTAGTTCGGAGTTCGATGGCGGATTCACAATTTACCAGTCAAGCAGGTCCTCCCATGAAAGACAGTCGACAATCACCCTTTTCCCGCTTGAAGGCGGTTTCGCGGCCGGTTGGCGTGGGGCGCGTGTGGGTCGTGGCGCTGCTGGCCGTTCTGGTATTGGCCAGTTGTTCCGACGGTGGCTCCCAGGAAGCCGATGGCGGCCCGGAAATGCTGCCCTTCGGCCTCAACGGGCTGGAAGCCCCGCCGATGGATGAGCTTGTCGCGTGGCGGTTGGGGCCGCGGCCCAACGGTTCCATCAAGACGGTGGTGGAGCACTATCTTCAGCAGTATCAGCCGGACGGCAAGCTGCCCAAGTTGTTCGAGACGACGCGTCTCTATGATCGCAACGGGGTCCTGCTGGCCGAGTTTTACGAAGAAGGCCGGCGCACCTGGGTCACGCTGGATCAGATTTCGCCGGCGCTGGTTTCTGCAACCGTCGCCACGGAGGATGCCTCGTTCTTCACCAACCGGGGCGTGGACAGCCGCCGCATCGTCGGCGCGGCGCTGCAAAACGTGCAGACCCAGTCGATTGCATCCGGCGCGAGCACGATCACGATGCAGCTGGCCCGCAACCTCTTCCTGGATCCCAGCGAGCGGTTTGAACAGACCGTCGATCGCAAGTTGCAGGAAATCGGCCTGGCCCATGACCTCACGATCCTGTTCAGCAAGGAAGAGCTGCTGGAAGTCTATCTCAACCTTGTGAACTACGGACACCAGGCCTACGGCCCCGAAGCCGCCTCACAGGTCTATTTTGGCAAGAGCGCGATCGACCTGAACTGGGCCGAGGCTACCATCCTTGCCGGCGTTCCCCAGCAGCCGGCAGCCTATGACCTCTTCAGCAATTTCGACGCGGCCAAGGAACGGCAACGCGTCGTGCTGGACCTGCTCGTGCGCCACGAAATGTTGTCGCAAGCGGACGCGGACGCCGTTTTCGAGGAGGAGATCCTGCTGATCGGCTCCTCGCAAAAGAAGGATCTGCTTGCGCCGCATTTCGTGTTCTATGTCGAGAAGGCGTTGGAAGAGCAGATGGCTGAAGCACTCGGCATCGAAGTGGGACGTTGGGAGATGCGCCGCTCCGGTATGCACATTATTACGACGCTGGACATGCCGATGCAATGGCTGGCTGAGCAGGAACTTCGAAGGTGGATCGACAGGGTCGGCGAAGCCTATCGCATGACCAATGGCGCGCTCGTCGCAATCCAACCGCAAACGGGCGAGCTACTGGCGATGGTAGGCGGGGTCGATTTCAACGAGGAGGGTGCCGGGCAGGTCAACCTCTCAACCAGTTTGCGCCAACCTGGCAGCTCCTTCAAGCCAATCCTGTATGCGACTGCGCTCAGCGAGGACATGATCTCTCCAGCGACTGTGATATGGGATACGCCGACTTCCTTCACGGTTGGCATGGGACACGTCTACGTGCCGCGCAATTATGACCGTAAGTTTCACGGTCCCGTGACGGTCCGTACGGCACTGGCAAACAGCTACAACGTACCGGCCGTGAAGCTGCTGGCTACGCTCGGCAACGAGCACCTTGTGGCCAAAGCCAAGGAGTTCGGTATCACGAGCCTTACCAGGGAGCCGAATTCTTACGGATTGAGCATTTCGCTTGGTGCGGCCGAAGTCTCACTGCTGGAGTTGACGAACGCCTTCCGCACGTTTGCCAACCAAGGACTCTATTCCGAACCCAGGTCCGCGCTTTTCATGGTTGACGACCTGGGCCGCTACCGCTCGACGCCTGAGGTCGAGTTCAAGAGAATCATTTCACCCGACGTCGCTTTTCTGATTGCCGACATTCTCAGCGACAACCAGGCCCGCAAGCCGGCCTTTGGCCTGAACAGCTCTTTGAATTTGAGCATGCCGGCGGCTGCCAAGACGGGCACGACCACCAACTGGAAAGACAACTGGACGGTCGGCTTCACACGATACCTGGTCGCGGGCGTCTGGACGGGCAACAGCGACGGCCAAGAGATGTGGGGAAACAGCGGCGCGGCCGGGGCGGCCCCCCTCTGGCGGAATTTCATGGAGGCGGTAATCGAAGACAAGTGGATGCGCGAGCTGATCGGCGCGCCGGATGATCCCAGTCTTTGGACATTTGAGGTGCCGGACACGGTTGTTCAACTGCCGGACTGCCCGCCTGCCGTGCAATGTCGTGAGGGAGGCGAATTCTTCAGTTCGAGCTGGTTGAGCAAGACGCGCGGCAATGGTCTGCTCGCGGGTACGGTCGTAACGGCCAGGACGCTTCCCACCCACTTTGCGCGTACAAACGACTTCGTCGACTATTCTTTCTGTACCGTGGATGGAAGGGCTGGCGCGAACAGTGGGGGAAGGCCGTCCGGCTCGCCGGAAATTCGTGCTCTGCTGCGGCTTTCGAGCTTGGTTGGACTGTCCTTTCCGCCGGGATACAGCACGGTCGGCAGACCGCTGCCCCCCAACACTGATCCGCCCCCCGAGACCGATGACAGAGGAATAAACGTGCCGCCGCCGGTATACAGGGAGGATCTTTACTACTATCCTGCGACGGAACTTGAGAAGTTCCGTTTGTTGTCTTGGAGCATGAAGGAAGGGATTCCAGTTTCGCTGGGCTCGTGTTCCGAACTGCGCTACTACACGGCGAGGGCAGGCGACACCTGGAGCGGTCTTGCCCGGGCGCATGATTTGCCTGAAAGCGTGCTGCGCGGGGCCAATCTGCACGTGCGCGGCTCGCTTCCGGGCGAAAGGCTGTTGCTGCCCAGGGGAATTCCGATCCGCTATCACGTCGACAGCATTCTTCATGAGGTCCAGGCGGGCGATTCCTGGGTCAACATCGCCGCCAGGTACGACATCCCCTTGCGTCTGCTACGGGCCGCCAATCCCGAGGCAGTGCGCCCCTACAGCATTCTCCGCCCCGGCGACCTTCTGCACGTGCCGGAAAACCTCGAAATTTACCAGAATCCTTTTGAGTAACGTCTCCTTCTTGGGCAAGATTGCCCCGCTCGTCGCGTCGGATCTACGGAACCGGCGCCCCCCTTGTATCCGTTACTTCGATGCACAGCCGGCGTCCCCAAAGGGGATTCTGAGCGGCTCGCCAGGTCGCTGAACGGCCGCGAGACCGATCTCGTTCCCTTCACATCAAAAAAAGAGCATCATGCGTCACATGAAGCCACACCTGCGCCGTATACGGCCGCTGCTACTTCTGATCGTCCTGTTGGCTGCCGCGTGCGGATCTCGGGAACGTGTCGTCGACAAGCGGCCGGCAATCGCGCTCGCGACGGTCACCGAAGCCTACCTGCAGCAGTTTCAGCCAGGACCCGTACCGCGCCTGTTTCAGACGACCTTTGTCTACGACCGCAACGGCGTATTGCTGGCCGAGCTGATCGGAGAAGGTCGGCGTGAGTGGGTCCCGCTTGACCAGGTGTCGCCGCACCTGATCAACGCCACCATCGCGACCGAAGACGCAACTTTTTTCACCAATCAGGGTGTTGACCCGATCAGGATTGCGGGTGCGGCGCTGCAGAATGTCGAGAGGGGCGAGATCGTCTCCGGGGCCAGTACGATAACGATGCAGCTGGCGCGCAACCTGTTTCTGGGCGCGGAAGAGCGATACGATCAGACATTCGACCGCAAAATCATCGAAGCCGGGCTGGCGACCGAGCTGACACAGGCCTACCAGAAGGAAGAGTTGATGGAGATCTACCTGAATCTCCTCAACTACGGCAATCATTCATATGGCCCTCAAGCTGCGGCTCGCAGTTACTTCGGCAAGTCGGCCAATGACCTGACCCTCGCCGAAGCCACGCTGCTGGCCGGGATTCCCCAGTCCCCAGCGCTCTTTGATCTGTACGACGATTTCGGGGCAGCCAAGGCCCGGCAGAGGGTTGTGCTTTCGTTGATGGTTCGCCACGGCTTCCTGACGCTCGACGAGGCCAACGCCGTTTTCGGTACACCTGTGAAGTTGAACGAATCGCGCGAGCTTCCCTCAGTGCGCGCGCCCCACTTTGTCGAGTATGTGGTCCAGGAGTTGGAGAAGGCATTGGGTGCGGGCTATGTTCGACGCGGCGGGCTGCATATCTTCACGACACTGGATCTGCCGTTTCAGGAGACAGCTGAGCGCATTGTCACCGACAAGGTGGCGGAGCTGCAGCCGCGCTTCGACATGGACAATGGCGCACTGGTTGCGCTGCGACCGGGCACGGCCGAGATACTGGCGATGGTGGGAAGCGTGGACTACGACAACACAGACATTGACGGGCAGGTCAACGTGGCAATCAGCCCGCGCCAGCCGGGGAGCTCGATAAAGCCTCTGCTCTATGCAACCGCGCTCAATGACAATCTCATCAGCCCGGCGACAGTTCTATGGGACACGCCGATCACCTACACGATCAGTTCGATTGAAGAGTATGAGCCGATCAACTATGACCGCAGGGTGCACGGCCCGGTCACAGCGCGTGCGGCTCTGGCCAACAGCTATAACATTCCAGCGGTGAAGCTGCTGGACGCGGTCGGGGTCGAAAGAATGCTGGAAAGCGCGCGCTCGATGGGGGTCAGAAGCCTGCACCGGGGTACGGACTGGTACGGACTGAGCCTGACGCTGGGCGGAGGCGAGGTAACGCTGCTCGACCTGGCGACCGCCTACCACACGATGGCCAACGGCGGGCGCTATCTGCCGCCCCGCTCGATATTGACCATAACCGACGGTCAAGGGATGACTCTGGTCGAGAAGGCTGACGACGAGGGCAGACAGGTCATTTCGGAGGCGGCGGCAACACTGGTCACCGACATTCTCAGCGACAATCCTGCGCGTGTTCCCATGTTCGGCAGCCACAGTCAGTTGACGCTCGACAGGCCGGTTGCCGCCAAAACGGGTACGACCGATAACAATCGAGATGCCTGGACGATGGGCTATACCCGTTACCTCCTCGCCGGCGTTTGGGCGGGCAATACCGACGGCGGTCCGATGCGCAACGCGACCGGGGCAGGGGCGGCGGCTCCGATCTGGAACGAGTTCATGAAGACCGTGCTGGCCGATTCCACCTTACTGGATGCGTTGGGCGCGCCGCTAGCGGAAGAAGCCTGGGAGTTCAAGTTAAGCGATGATGTCCAGAAGCTGGACGCTTGTCCGCCGGGCCTGACCTGCCGGCAGGGGGGCGGAGAGCTTTTCAGCGCCGCCTGGCTTGAGGCAGTCGATCAGAAGAACGCCGGGAACCAGGTTGAACGGGCAAATGAGGAAGACCGAAATCCTGCAGCTGGTGAAGAGACCCAAATCGGACGCGGCGAGGAGGCATCGCCCCTGGTCGACAGTGTCGAATCCGCACCTTCGGCCCCCGTCTATTGGGCGCGGCAGAGCGAATCGGGCCAAGAGACGCGCCTGCTTGGCTTTTGCGGATTTGCCGAAGGTGCGGCACGAACGCTGCTGGCCCTTCCCGACCCGTTCGGCCTGCCGCAGCTATCGACCGCAACGTGCCGACATTGCTGGCAGATGGAAGGTCCGCAGGAAGAGCTCCTTGACGCCGAAAGAATGCTGCGAGACCGGCGAGGCGCGCTGGCATGGAACCTGGGCGCGAGTTTTCCTGTCTACCTGGGCCCGTGCGAGGAGATGGAGTACCTGTCGGCTTTCACTGGATGGCGGGTGGCAATCGATTTTGACAACGCTGGCGCCGACATTGCCGGCGCGTTGGTGCCGGGGCGGCTGGTAAGCGTGGGCAGCCAGATCGCTGAGGGCGTTGCTTTCTTCAATTTGGACCGGCTTTGGCACGATACCCAGTGCCCCGGTCAGTACGTCATGGGTCTTGCTCTGACCAGCAGTGGAGAAGCGCTGCCGGGCCTTCGAATTCGCCTGACCGACGCTTGGGACAATACTTACGAGACCGTAAGCAAGAGCGGCGCGTTAGACGCCGGTCGGTTCGACTTTCCAATCTACAGCCATGATGCCTCGCAGAACCTCCTCTTGCACATTCTGGACCAGAATGGTGTTCCTCGCGGCCAGCCGATACTCATCCCACATCGAACGGACGATGCCAGCAACGCCCCCTGCCATCACGTTGTCGTTCGGCGCAGATGAATTGAACGCAAATGCAACGATTCCAGTGCGTTGTACCTACGGACGCGCCACAACGTTTCAGACGGGCGAGAAAAGCGGGCCAGACCGCCTCCACTTGGCAATCGCGCATTGGAACTGGGTGATATGATTCGATACACTGAAACTCAGTCCGCGCGGTGCGCCTTTCCGCGGATGCAGTTCTATTGCGCGTTTGGCGAAAAGTTCGCCAAACATCCGGTCTCTAGGATTACGGGCGTCACGCTCGTGCGTTCCAAGTTACATTGGAGATGATAAATGCAACTGAACACGAAATGGCGTATTGCAAGAATCGCCTCTGCAGTGGCGCTGATTCTGGTCGCAATTCCCTACGCGGTGACCGCGCAGAACGGAATAGTCTCTACGACAGTCAGCGGTCAGCTCAACGAGCAGTTCGCTAAGCACTACCTGGGTTTACAGGTGATCGACCCGATGCAGCCGGTCGAGATCAACATGGCCTATAATCCACAAGACAGCCTGCCGCTAGACGAAAACGCCGGAATGTATGTTTTCGACGCTGGCAATTTCAACCGTTACGTAAACGCTGAGCCGGCTTCCGAGACGGCATATCAGTCATCCCATTTGGAGACAGTGGACGGCATCAAACGGAAATCGCTCAATTACGGAGCCGATGTGGCGTCATCAATAGTGACCCTGGTTGTTTACAACGATTCGACCACATCGCTATCCTACACGCTCACAGGGACGAACGTCCGGTTCGTCGACGACTCGGGGACCCAGATTGTGGCGGGAAGCACGCCCGCCCCGGCAGCAACCCCGGCGCCTGCGGCGACGCCCGGTTCAGCAGCTTCGACACCCGCACCCGCATCCGGAGCGACGGCGAGTCAATCGGCGCCCACACCCACAGCGATGGTGGCCGGAGTAAAGTCGACCTGGGTTCGCGGCACACTGAGCGAGCAGTTTGCCAAGCACTACCTGGGACTAGAGGTTGTCGATACCAGCCTGCCGGTTTCCATCAAGATGGCCTACGATCCCCAGGATAGTCCGACGCTGGATGCCGGTTCCGGTTTTTACGTCTTTACCCAAACTGGATTCAACCAGTATACGTCCGCTGTGCCGCCTTCAGAGAGCGCGCTCGTATCTTCGCATCAGGAAACGACTGACGGCTCAAAGCACAAGGCCGCCGAAGTCATATCTGAAAACGCGCCTACGATTGTGACACTGGTCACATACAATGACACGACAACTCCGATTTCCTACACGCTGACGGGTACCAATGTCAAGTTCATAGACGAATCCGGTACGCAGGTAGAGGGTGACAGAATGGCAGCCCCGGCAGCGCAACCCACAGTGGCGGCCGGTACGCCCGCGCCGTCAGGAACCGACATTACGCCGGGAGCTACCTATACCGTTCAGACTGGGGATACACTGGGCACGATCTCCAATCGGGCGTATGGGTCAACTACACACTGGTCTGCGATCTGCAACGCCAATTCGCTGGCCAACTGTGACTACATCGAGGTCGGCGCTGTTTTGAGTATCCCGACACTGGCCCAGACTGGCACGCAACAGCCGGAAGCGACGGCAACGCCTGAGCCGACGGCCGAAGCAATGACACCGGAGCCGACGGCCGACGCGATGACGCCCGAGCCGACGGCCGAAGCAATGACACCGGAACCGACGACCGAGGCGTTGCCGGAACCGACGGCCGTAGCGTCCCCGGGCGTGGGCAATCTGGTCGAGGTGGCCGAAGACTACGAGGACCTGGACATTCTGCTGCTGGCGCTGGACCTGGCAGGACTGACCTCTACCATTTCCGATGGTGGTCCCTATACGATATTCGCGCCGACGAATGCAGCGTTCGCGTCGCTTCCCGAGACCAGGCTGGATACGCTGATGGCGGACTCAGCTCAGCTGGCGGACACCCTCAAATACCACGTCGTTTCAGGGACTCTGACGTCGTCCGATCTGGCATCGCAGACGTCGCTGACGACGCTTGAGGGCAGCACAATTTCGATCACGACCGAGAATGGCACGTTGAAGGTAGAAGGCGTAAGTATCATTACGTCCGACGTGACCGCCTCCAACGGCGTCATCCATTTCATCAACGAGTTGCTGCCCGAACCGGACGGCAACTCGCAGTAAGTGCAGCAAAAGAGGGCCGCTGACAAAGGGCCCGGAGCGATCGGCAAGAGACGCCCTTGGTTCGCCGAACCAGGGGCGTTATTCTTTTGCACGCCTTGCACATTTGTGCTACGATCATGCCATGGAAACGACTGAACAGTTCTACGTTGGGGAACTGCCCGGAACACTGTCCCTAGCGCGTGTCAAGGAGTTGGACGGGCGCTACGGCGATGAAAGGGAAGACGTGAAGCCGTCTCTCCTGGAGACAGCCGACCTAACGGCCCTGGTCGGGGCAGGCGGAGCGCTGGCGCACACGCTGCCCGACTACGAGGCGCGACCCGGGCAGGTCAAGATGGCGGAGGTTGTCAAGCAGGCGATACTTGACGAGTGTACCGCTCTGATCGAAGCGCCAACAGGGACAGGCAAGTCGATAGCCTACCTGCTTCCTGCCCTGCTTAGCGAGCGAACAGTCGTTGTCGCGACAGCCAACAAGTCGCTGCAAAGCCAACTCTTCCGCAAAGACATTCCGCTTCTGGCCGAAGTCTTGGGAAAACCGGTCGAGGCCGTCGTCGTAAAGGGTCGCAGCAACTATGTCTGCAATCTGAAGTGGGAAAAGGAGTCGGTCGAACGGAACCGCCTCGCCCTGTATGACAAAGAGGATGATCAGGTCAGTCTTCTACGGCGCTGGCTCGGGGAGACGGGCACGGGAGACATCGACGACCTGCCTTTTGTACCGTCCAACGATCTTCGTACGCGCGTTGTCAGCTTCCCTGACGACTGCATCGGGCGTAGCTGCGGTCATTTCGAAGACAACTGCTACGTAAATCAGATGCGCGACAAGGCCCGCCAGGCGCAGGTCATCATCACAAATCATCACCTGCTCCTCAATGCCTTGGAACTGGGCGAGATCGGCTTCTCCATTCTGCCTGAAGCATCCATATATATTGTCGATGAGGCGCATCAGCTCGAAAACACTGCCACCTCGGTCTTTGAAGTGGAGACATCGGATTACGCGCTTGAGCAACTTCTTGCGAGGGCGGTATTCAAAGCGCATCTGGAACAGGAACAGCTGGAGTCGTTGCGCTGGCAGAACAGGTTGGCCTTTGCCGAGGCGGAGGGTCTGTCCGAGGGGAAAGTTTTCCGCCTGGAAAGTGAACTGGAGGAGTTGCAAAAGCTGGCGGGTGGATTGAAACAGGTGCAGGACGAATTGCGCCAGGCCAACCCTTATGAGCTCCCGGAGGAGGAAGGCCGCCCGCAGCTAACGCCCGACGAGACCGAAGACGCAGCCAACTACGACCTGGCCGTGAAGGGCCTTGGATCGCTGGCGGCGAAATTTCAAGCCGTGGCTAGCGGTTCGCTCGATGACAGGATCGTCCGCTATGGAGAGAAGATCAGCGGTTCACGCCATCTTCGTCTGCGGCTTCATGCCGCACCCATCGATCCGGCAAAACAGTTGGCGAAGCATCTTTTCGCTGAAGAGGGACGTACCGTCATCTGCACGAGCGCGACGCTGGCTACAGATGGAAACTTCGACCACTTCAAGAGCCGTTGCGGTGTGCAGGGCCAGCCGTATGAATTCGTGGCCGGCGCCGTCTTTGACTATCCGCGGCAGGCCGTGCTTTATCAGCCCCAATTGCCTGCTTTCGACTGGCGCGAGCGGGAGCGATTCTACGATGGTGTCGCGGCGGAGATCGAACGCCTGCTCAATGTAAGCCGGGGACGGGCGCTGTGCCTCTTTACGAGCTGGACCGGATTGCGCCAGGTGCATGAGCGACTGGCCGACGTCGTGTGGCCTGTGCAGGCCCAAGGCCATTTACCCCGCAATCTGCTTCTGGACTGGTTTCGGGAGACGCAGCACAGTGTTCTGCTGGCGACGAAATCCTTCTGGGAAGGCGTCGATCTGCCGGGCGACGACCTGAGCCTGGTTGTCCTCGATAAGCTGCCGTTTCCGTCCCCGAGCGACCCGCTGCACGAGGCTCGCATGAACGTGTTGGACGAAGCCGAGGCCGGGAGCAGCTTCGGCAGATACACGGTCCCGCTGATGACGCTGGCGCTCAAGCAGGGATTCGGCCGCCTCATCAGGCGCACGACCGACCGGGGCGTGGTGGCGATTCTGGACGAACGGTTGTCCAACAGAAGGTACGGCAACCGCGCGCGCCGCGATCTGCCGCCGGCCCGTTTCAGCCGACAGGTCCGTGACGTGCACCAGTTCTACCGCGACGCGCTGGGCAGCAAGGCGGACTTTGCGCTGAATGTCTCTGCAGCAGTCGATGAGGAGACCGAGGAAACGAGCTGGCGCTGGCAGTTGGTCCGGCTTCAGGACGGCAAGAGCGATCACCAGGAATCTGCCCTGCCCGATTGCAGTCCGATGGAAGCGGAGGTTCAAGCCGCGGTGGCCGGGATGCGAAGTCTACGGAGCCGGATAGAGGATGCCGGGCGGTTCACAAGCAGTTTCGGCGTCGAGCTTCGTTGCAGCGCGGCGACGGAGCGGTTGCTGCTGGAAGGCAAGCTGCCTCCCGCGCTGCGGAGAAATTGGGCCGACGAATGCGCGGCCTGGGGGTCGCTGGCGATCATCGGCCTTGCCGGCCGCGAATAGGATCAATGGCAGAGGTTGGCCTTTAGCCGCTCCGTCCAGTTTACATATCGAATAACAACATACCGCGCGCGTTCTTGCCCGCTTCCATGTCGGCGAAGGCCTCGTTGATCTGTTCCAGCCGGTACGTCTGCGTGATCAGCTCATCCAGCTTCAGTTTGCCTTCGTCGTAGTATTGCAGGTACTGCGGCATGTCGACGCGGGGACGGGACGAGCCGTAGTAGGAGCCGATCAGGTTCTTTTCCCCCCAGATCAGGTCCTGGGGCGGCACCGGCACCAGGTCTTCAGCGCGAGCAAGCCCGATCGCAACGGCGGTGCCCGCGGGGCGGACCATGTCGAACGCCTGCCGGATCGTAACGGAGCTGCCGATCGCTTCAAATGCATAGTCAACACCAAGGCCGCCCGACAGCTCCCGCACCGCCTCAACCGCGTCCACCTCAGAGGCGTTGACCGTGTCGGTCGCGCCGAACTGGCGGGCGTATTCGAGTTTGTTATCCATCAGATCGACGGCGATGATGCGCTCGGCGTCGGCCAGGACCGCGCCCTGCACTGCGTTCAGCCCGACGCCGCCGCTGCCTATCACTGCGACGCTGCTGCCAGGCTCGACCCGCGCCGTTTTGAGGACCGCCCCTACTCCTGTGGTAACACCGCAGCCGACGAGCGCCGCCCTGTCCAGCGGGTATCCGGGATCGATCTTTATCAAGGCCTGCTCCGGCACGACGGAGAGCTCGGACATGGTGCCGATGCGCGACATCTGAATAATGTCCTGGCCGCGCGCATTGTGCAGGCGGCAGGTGTCATCCAGAAGATAGCCTCTGCGGGCGGAAAATCCTTTGCAGAGGCAGACCCTGTCCAGGTCGCACATGGGGCAGGCCTCGCAATAGGTGACGAAAGAGAGGATGACGTGATCGCCCGGTTTGACGTAGGTGACCTTGTCGCCGACCCGCTCGACGATGCCTGCGCCTTCGTGGCCCAGCGCGACCGGTGGGTCGAAGTAGATTGTCCCATTGACCACAGAAAGGTCGGAGTGGCAGACGCCGCTGGCGCCCATCCGCAAAAGGACTTCGTTCTCTCTTGGATCGTCAAGGGTCAGCGTATCGACGACCACGGGGGCGTCGTGCTCGTACACTACAGCTGTCTTGGTCTGCATTTCCTGCTCCTTCTGGCTCTTTCTCTCAACTTCCTTATTGGCAGTCAGAGTGCACTGGGTGCGCACCAGGCGCCGGATGGCTCACGCGGCCGCGCGTCGCGCGGCCGTTTTGTTGCTGAATCTCCTGAGTCCTCGCCCCAAGTGCGCCCACGGAACCGCCCAGTCTCGGGTTGCGCTGATGTTAGCTTATTGGCGGCCTGATCTCAAAATCCGCAAAAAGCCGATAGTCCCTCGGGCAGGCGAGATTGGGCAGGCAGGAGACAGCGCCACAACTTGGCGAATGGAGGTCGGCGAGATATTATTACAAGAAGTTTATAAAAATTGACAGCCCCGGCAAAACCTGCTACACTTGGGGCAATCAGTAGCCGACGGGGAAGTGGAGCAATCCCGTGCAAGAAATCCGAAGTCGCATACTGGAGACGTTGAAGCAGATGGGGCCGTCGTCGGCGGGAACACTGGCCGATTCATTGAACGTGCCCCAGGTCACGGTCAGGTATCATCTCGATATTCTGCTGGGTGACGATCTGATTGCGGTCGCTAAGGCAAAGAGGAGACGGGCTGTCGGGAGGCCGCAGCAGCTCTACTCCCTGACGGCCGAGGCGGACACGCATTTCCCCGACAATTTTGCTCCGCTGACGGCCGGCGTTGTGCGCCAATTGAAGCAGTTGCTGCCGGCCGACAAGGTGGAGGGCTGTTTCCGTACGCTGGCCGAGGAGATGGCCCAACCGCTTGCAAACGAGAGCCCGGCTGGCGAGAAGCTGGATGAGCGCATGGAGCGGGTCGTCGCCTTCCTCAACGAACGGGGATACATGGCGCAATGGGAGCCGGGCAGCGGCCTGCTCCACACGCACAACTGTCCCTATTCGGGTGTCGCCGGCGAACACCGGGAACTGTGCTGCATGGACCTTGCGCTGATCGAATCGCTGAGCGGTCAGAGTTGCGAGCGAGTCGAAGCAATCGCTGACGGTGGGCGCTGCTGCAGCTATCAAGTTCAGGAAGATAAGGTAGATGTTGCGGCACAGCCGCAGATGGTTGAACTAATCATTTGAGAAACCTTGGACTCCTTTGCCGGAGTTGATGAATATGCCTACGACCGTTCGCGATCCCAATATGCACGAGCTGCCGCTGGCCGAGGGCGCGGCGGCAGCAGAGAACGGCCGCCGCTACCAGAACGGTTACGGCCGTGTGACCGTGGCGCCGGCTCCGGGTGAAGACGCGCTGGCCGCAATGACCGAGCCGGTCCACGACAGCTATGGCCGCCGCGTCCGCTACCTGCGCATCAGCCTGACCGACGCCTGCAACCTCCGCTGCGTCTACTGCATGCCGGAAGATATGAAGTTCCGCCCGCGGCAGGAGCTGATGTCGGATGAAGAGGTCCTCTTTCTGGTCAAGGTCGGCGCCAGCCTGGGCGTCGACAAGCTCCGGTTGACGGGCGGCGAGCCGACGATCCGTCCCGGCGTGGTCGACCTGGTACGGCAGATGGCCGCGATTCCCGGCATGCGTGACGTGGCCATGACGACCAATGCCCTACTCTTGGACGAATTGGCGCAGCCACTGGCCGACGCCGGTCTGAACCGCGTTAACATCAGCATCGATACCATCGATGCCGAGAGATTCCGGCGCATCACACGGTGGGGCGACATCGAGGACGTTTGGCGCGGTATCGCGGCGGCGGAACGCGCCGGCCTGCTCCCGGTCAAGCTCAACTGCGTGGTCACGCGCGGCTTCAACGAGGAGGATGTGATCGACCTTGCCCGGCTGACACTGGAGAACGACTGGGAAGTCCGGTTCATCGAGCTGATGCCGTTCGGCGAGGTGAGCGACTTCCAGCTCAGCCACGTCGTCTCTTTCCGCGAGATGCGGGAGCGGGTCGAGTCGGTCTTTGGCGAGTTGGAAGAGGCGAGCTATGACTTTGTCGATCCCAGCCGCCCGTTCCGCATCCCCGGCGCGGCCGGCACGCTCGGTTTCATCAGCAGCGTAACCGAACCTTTCTGCCAGGGCTGCGGCCGCGTGCGGCTGACAGCCGACGGCAAACTGAGGCTCTGTCTGCTGCGCGACGACGAGGTGGACCTGCTTTCTCCGCTGCGCAATGGCGCCGATTTCGATGAAATCAGGGCGCTCATGAGGGAGGGCGCCTTCCATAAGCCGTGGGGCCACGGTCTGGCTTCGGGCGATTTTGCCGAGAACCGGGCGATGAATCAGATCGGTGGCTGAGACGAAGGTCGCAGGTGCTAGCAAAAAGACAGACGCAACCAGGTCTAAGTTCTGACGATAAAACCTTTCAGAGACACACTTACAGGCAAGGAGAGCAGAGATGGACATTGCATTGACCGACACGCAAACGAAGGTGATCACACTGACCGAGCTGGCTGCCGAGAAGCTGGGCGGCATTCTCGAACAGAAGGGCCTGCGCGAGTCCCATGCGCTGCGCGTATTCGTCAAGGGCGGCGGCTGCGGAGGGATGCAGTACGGCATGACCTTCGACGATGACATCCAGGAGGCCGATCAGGTCTTCGAGCAGCACGGCCTGCGCGTCGTAATCGATCCGACGAGCTTCCTCTATGTCGGCGGCTCCAGCATCGATTACATCGACAATCTGATGGGCGGCGGGTTTCACATCGAGAATCCCAACGCTGTCAGCTCCTGCGGTTGCGGTAGCAGTTTCCGCACCAATGGGGCCCCGGAAGGAGCGGCCGGCGGTGCGGGCTGCGGCAGCGGCTGCGGGCACTAAATCCGGCAAGGCCAACCCCAGTAGAGGACGGTTGGGATAGTTTTCGCTTCGCCTTCGTTTCCGAGATGGGACGGGGGCGGCGGGCTGTCCCATCCTACTCAGTGCAGGGACGATTCTCGTGCAGGCCAAATACTACACTTTGGAACAGGCCAAAGCCGCGCTGCCCCAGGTCAAGGCGTTGATGGGCCGCGTGCAGGAGGCGCGCTCCGAAATCATGCGGTTGCGGCCGGAAGTGTGGCCTGTCCTGCAAAAGGCGGCCAGCAACGGCGGCAACGCTGCGGCCGGCGAGGTGTATACCCATTTCCACAAGCTGGAGAGCGGTGTGAAGGGGATTCTGGAAATGGGCATCCTTGTCAAAGACATCGATATGGGCCTGATCGATTTCCTTTCGATCCGAAACGGGCGCGAGGTCTATCTGTGTTGGAAACATGGGGAGGATGAGCTGGCCTATTGGCATGATGTCAATGCCGGCTACGGAGGCCGGCAGCCGATCGATCCGAACGACTTCTGATTGAACCGCGCTCAGTCAGTTGCGCCCGAACTGGTTCGGCGCCGCGCCAAAAGAAAAGAGCCGTCAGCAAGAATTCAGAGAGCAAGCAACATGCCCAATCCCTATGGCGCCCCCGAAATCAGTGTGAAGGAAGTGCGTGCGAAGCAGGAGGGCGGCGAAGCCTTCATCCTGGTGGACGTGCGTGAACCGAATGAGCTGGAACTGGCCAGTTTGCCGGAAGAAGCCTTCGTCAGCATGCCGCTTAGCGATCTGCGCGAACGGCGGCTCGACGCCGTGCCGGATGCGCTGAACGAGAACAAGGAGGCTGATGTCGTCGTGTTCTGCCACAAGGGGCTGCGCAGCGCGCAGGTAACCGTATTTCTGCGCAAGCAGGGTTGGACAAACGCGGTAAGCATGGCGGGCGGAATCGACTCGTGGGCCGAGGAGATTGACGAATCGGTTGGCCGGTACAAGAGTATGTAGAGGTTGCGGGTTACAGTATCCGCACTGAACGTTCGAAGACGGTACAGGCATTGCTGCCGGGCCAGGTGGAAGTCGAAAGGCCTTTCTGGTGAGAGTTGAGAATTGAGGAGCATCGAGTGGGCATGAGCTGGCCCTGGAGTAAAGAACGCAAGAGCGACATCGTCTGGATCGACCTGGGAGACCTGGGAGACCTGGTCTATCCACAGGGTCCCCACGAGCAGTGGCAGGACCACGGGCTTGGCTTGCTGCGCACCATTCTAAACAAGAACGGGATCGAGACCGATATTGTCTCCACGCGTGCGGTCACCTCGTGGCCGCAACTGGCGCGCAAGCTATCCGGCTACAGGATGGCGTTGATGAATGTGCGCAGTTATACCTTCCCCGTCGGCCTGAAGGCCGCGCGCATCTTCAAAGAGGTCAATCCCGGCGGGCTGGTACTGGCCGGAGGCATGCACGCTACCGTTGCGCCGGATGAGATGGAGGCTGAAGAGGCATTCGACAGGATCTGCCAGGGCGCGGGCGAGGAAGTCATCGTTGACTTGGTGCGCGACCCGCACAGTTTTCCCAGGGTCTTCCGGGGGCAGGGCTCCCGTTCGATGTCCGAGTGGCCGACAATCGATCGCGAGCTGTGGCCGAAACCGGCCGACTGGAAGGATGCGCTGGTCAATCTGCGGCCGCGGCGCGCTGTGCGCGCCCTCAAGTTGGCGCGCGGCTTCAACTGGCCGATGGAGCCGGAGTGCGGCTGGGGTCCGCCGCCGGTGGCAACCATCATCACCAGCCGTGTTTGCCCGTGGCAGTGCGTCTTTTGCAACGAGGCCTCCTACATTCCCAACATGGGACGGCGTCCGGTCGGCATGATAATCGACGAATTGAACGAGCTGGACGAGAAGTACGGTGTCGGCTCCGTTGTCATACATGACTCGATGTTTTTCCAGAATCCGAAGTGGCTCCAGGAGTGGATCAAAGAGTACCCGCGCCGCGCCAACAAGGTCTGGCCCTATTGGGCCGCGGGGCGCGCCGACACCGTGCGGCAGTGGCCTGAGCTCTTCGAAGCGCTGGTGCGTGAGACCAATTGGAATCTGATCTCGATCGGATTCGAGTCGGGCAGCGACCGCATCCTCAAGCTGCTCAACAAGGAGTGTACCGAGGAGGACAACGACTTCGCAATCGACCTGGTGAACCGCATCGGCGACGATATGGAGGCGGAAGGCATTGAGCCGCCTGTCTTCTGGTCGAACATCATGCTTGGCATCCCCGGCGAAGCCGAGGAGGACGCCTTCAAGACGATGCGCATGATAAAGCGAATGAAGCGCGTCTTCCCTTCAATCTCCTACTATGCGCCCTATCCCGGTTCGGCGCTCGGTTTTCAGCTGATCGCTGAAGGCAAGAGCCTGATGAGCAAGGACAACTATCATCGATTCCCCGATGACGAAAAGGTCAAGGGCGTGAATTACGGCTTCTACCGTGAGCTCCTGGCTGGCAAATACGATATCGAGGTGAATCGCGGCCTCTCACAGGAAGAACAGCGGCGCGGCTACGCGGGGCTGTACCAGCAGGCGCTGGCCAAGGCGTAGCCGATGAGCAGCTTCTCCAATCCACACTTTATGTATCTCTTCGAAATGGAGAACGGAAAGAAGAAGCTCGCCTACGGTCAGAGCCCGGAGGACGCGCTGGAGATCTTGCGGATTCGGCTGTCGGAAGATGAGATGGCGCAGATCAGGGCCGACCGGTACGTGAAGATCAGCCAGCGCAAGCTGCAGGAACACGTCGACGAGCTAGGATGAACCTCCGCTCCATTCTTCGCCGCCGCTCGAACTCTCCCACCAACTACTCGCTATCCACGCCGCAGGAGAATCTTCTTCTGGCCGTGCTTGCGGGCGCCACTCTTAAGTCGCATCGTGACATCGACGGCGGCAAAGAGTACCGGCTGCATCCTATGGACGGCGACGCGGTCGGCGTTCCCGGGAATGTCGTGCGCTCGCTTGAGGAAAGGGGTTATCTGCTGAGCAATCAAAAGTTCCCCGCCGCGAGTCTGATCCTATCGCAGAGCGGGCGACGCCTGGCGCAAGAGGCGCGGGAAGCTTCCGGTTCGAAGCCGCAACCTGTCTAACCCGTCTCGGCGCCGCCCCGCTAATGCACGCGCAGTGTCTCGTCTCAGAAATAGTGTAACGCCGGCGCTCCCTCTTCGCCTCAATCCGGCAGTACGATGCCCAGCGCCTCCGGGGTCTGTGCGTCATAGGGATTGTCGAAGGCGACCTTGGGAAACGTAAGGTCGGCGACATCGAGAGGTTCGTCGGCGTCTTGCTCAGACAGTCGGCGATGGATCAGTTCAGCCGCCTCGCGAAGGGCGGCCACGTCGATGCCCTGGCAAAAGCCGGCCACGTCCCGCAGCTTGGGCAGCCCGCGGCGAAACATCTTGAGCGCGCCGCGCCGATTGCCACGATCCATCTGCAAGAAGGCTACGCCAACCTGCAAGATGCCCTGGTAGAGATCTCTCACCGGGCGTTCTTCCTCGTTCCAGGCCAGTTCCAGGTACTCGTGCTGGTCGAAGAATCGTCGCTGGTTGAACGCGAGCAGCCCCGCAACCGCGGCTCTGCTGGGCGGATCGCTGCAGCCTTCGAGCTGCCTGAGCGGTGGATGAAGATGGCGGCTGACGACGGCCACAAGCTCATCCATCATGCGGCTGCGCGCCCAGGCATGATCGGCGCCCGCTCTGCGCGCTTTCTGCAGCGTCGCGGTGTCCACGTGGCTGCCGAAGGCGAAGATCGGGGTCTGACGTGTGTGCGGTTTCATCTTGCACTGGCGAATAGCGGTCTCCCAGTCGCCCGGCGTCTTAAGGTCGAGCAGGGCAAGGACGGGAAAGGTGCTCTCGATTGCCGCGACAAAGCGGCCAGCGGCCTCGATCGTTACCGGCTCGCCACCCGCGGCGCGCACCACGTCCTCCAGCCTAATCGAGAAAAACAGGTCCGGCTCCAGGATGACCACAGCCGGTCTGAACTTCTCATTTTCAGTCATCGTCCCCTCCCTTTGCGCCAGTCAACGTTCATCCACGTCCGTTTGAGACCTTTCAGCCCGGTTCGCCAAGCCAGGCGAATTCCTCACCAAAGGTGGGAATCCTTTGCGTCGCGGCAGCGACTGGGCTATCACAGAACTGCTGCCAAATGAGACCCGAATATAGCCTTCTCTTTGCAAGATTGTGCACTCTCTCTGGTATACTGAGTTCAGACTGAGCGGAGGAAGAAGGTGACTTATGGGCGACCCCGATAACAAAGCGGAGCAGATTGACGAGCTTTCCTACGAGGAAAGCTACCGACAGCTGCAGGATGTCCTGGAAAGACTGGAAGCAGCCGATCTGCCGCTGGCAGATTCACTCGAACTCTACGAATTAGGTATGAAGCTGGCCGCACGCTGCGGCGAACTCCTGGAGGAGGCCGAATTGCGGGTCAGGAAGTGGCAGCCTGACGGCACACTGGTTGAGATCGGCGCCGACCAGGACCAATAGGCCAATGCAGCTTCTCGGCCCCGCCTCGATTCTCTGGCTTCCTCTGAGTGTGGGCCTCATCGTCCAGCTCTACAAGTTTCTCTTCGAGTGGGTTAAACTGCGCGATTTCGACCTCCGTGTGCTCGCGCGCGCCGGCGGCATGCCCAGCAGCCACGCGGCCATGGTCTGCAGCCTCGTTTCGGCAATTGGTTATCGTTCCGGTCCGCGCAGCGATCTCTTTGCCCTTGCCGCCCTCTTCGCGCTCATCGTCATGTACGATGCGACCGGCGTGCGCCAGGCCGCGGGCAAACAGGCGGTTGTCCTGAATCAGATTCTGCGCGAGCTGTTCTCAGGTCAGCCTGTCAGCGAGGAAGAGTTGAAGGAGCTGATCGGCCACTCGCCCACAGAGGTATACGTCGGCGCGCTTGTCGGCGTGCTCTATACCGTGCTCTGGTTTCAGCTGGCTGCTTGAACCCTCTGCCCGCGATCCCGCCTCCACGCCGACCCCTCTTTCCGGCTACTTCCCGAGCTCCTCCAGCAGCCGCCCGTATGCCCGTTGGCCCTTGCGGAAACTGGCAAGGCGGAAGAACTCATCGGGCGCGTGATAGTTCTCGTCTTCGATGCCGAATCCAAAGCCAATTGTGTCGATGCCGAGCTGCTCCAGAAATACTCCTGTGATTGGAATGCTGCCGCCGCTGCGGGTCTGGTACGGTTCCCGCCCGTAGAATTCGGTCAGGACGGCGGCCGCGGCCCGATTGCCCCAGTGGTCGGCTGCAATGCTGTACGGCCGCCCGCGTATCGACAAGGGGTTAACCTCGACCCTTACGCCTGGCGGCGCCTGCTGCGCGATGTGCTCCTCCAATAGGTTGATGATGCGCTCCGGGTCCTGGTCGGCGACAAGGCGGCAGGTAATCTTGGCGTGCGCCGCGTTGGGCAGCACCGTCTTGATCCCGTCCTCCTGAAATCCGCCCCAAATGCCGTTCATCTCCAGCGTGGGCCGCACCCAGCCGCGCTCGCGGTTGGTGTAACCGGGCTCGCCGAACTCCTCCTCCAGGCCGACTTCGTGCAGGTATTCGTCCCGGTCGAAAGGCACGCGCGCTACTGCGGCGCGTGCCTCGGGCGTCAACGCCGCCACGTCATCGTAGAAGCCCTCGACCGCCACCGTTCCATCTGCGCGCCGCAACGAGCTGAGAATCTGCGTGAGCGCGTGGATCGGGTTCTGAATGCGGCCGCCGTGCAGCCCAGAGTGAAGATCGGTCGAGGCCCCGTGCACGTCGATCTGCACCCCGCAAATGCCCCGCAACGACATGAGCAGCAACGGCTCGGTCTCGCTGAACTGGCCGCCGTCGGCGCTGACCGCCAGGTCGCTGGCAAAGCGATCCACGTGCGCCGGCATGAATTCCGGAATCTGCGGACTGCCGATCTCCTCCTGGCCTTCAAAGCAGAATTTCAGATTGACCGGCGCGGCGCCCTCGCTCCGCAGCAGTGCTTCCAGCGCCAGAATCGGTGCCAGCATGTTTCCCTTGTCGTCCGACGCGCCCCGCGCATAGACGCGGTCATCCACGATTGTTGGCTCGAATGGCGGATGCGTCCACAGCTCGACCGGGTCCACAGGCTGTACGTCGAAGTGCCCGTAGATCAGAATCGTCGGCTTGCCCGCTGCGTGGAGCCAGTCACCGTAAACCACCGGATGGCCCCCGGTTGGCAGCACCTGCACATTCTCGGCGCCCGCAGAAGTCAGACGCTGCGCGACCCATTCCGCCGCGCGTGCGACATCCCCGGCCCGGTCGGGCAGGGCGGAGATGCTGGGAATGCGCAGAAAATCGAGCAGCTCTTCGAGAAAACGGTCCTGGTTGTTTTCGAGATACGTCTGGTAGGCGCTCATGCCTGGCACTCCTCCTGGTTGGCTTCGGTCGGGCGCGAGCCGAATTCTACAGTAGGGTCAATGCGTTCGTCAAAGGAACCCCTGTGAGAGGGTGCGCCGGGGCCGGGGCAACATTTTTTCTGCGCATATGCCTTTTGGGGTACAATTCTGCCGCGCCGCTTTACTTTTTGGCACCGCTCCCAGAGAGGATTCCAGATGAAGTCGCCCAGCGAATGCACGACCCTAGCGGAGGTCCGTTCTGAAATCGACCGGCTTGATCGTGCCGTAGTTGAAGCCATTGGCCAGCGGAGGGAGTATGTCGGCGCTGCGAGTCGCTTCAAGCGAAGCGAGAGCGAGGTTCAGGCCCCGGACCGGCAGCGCAAAATGCTCGCAGCACGGCGGTCCTGGGCCGAGGAAGAAGGCGCGGACCCGGACCTCGTCGAGGCCCTCTTTCGCGAGATTGTCGCTCACTTCATTGCCGTCGAAATGACCGATTTTTCCGGACCGGAAGCTGCACCGACTTTGAACCCTCATCAGCCGCCGTCAGATAAGGCGGCTTCCGGTGACCCCCGTGGCAAAGCCCGCGTCTGAAAGGCGGGAAGGCGGGGACCCAAACGCCCGCGCAGAACGCCTGCGAATGGGGTTGCGGGTCGCCCTGGTCCATGACTGGCTCAACCAGATGGGCGGCGCCGAAAACGTGCTCGAAGAGTTGGTCGCGCTCTTTCCCGGCGCGCCGGTCTTCACCAGCATGTACGGTCCTGAGAAGATGCCGGACGCCTACCGCGCCTGGCCTATTCACACTTCCTTTATGCAGAACCTGCCGGGCGTCACCCAACGTCACCAGGCCTACCTTCCTCTCTATCCAGCCGCTTTTGCCGCGACCGACCTAAGCGGTTTTGACCTGATTCTGAGCAACAAGAGCGGCTTCTGCCACGGCGTTCGTTCGCGAAGGGGCGGGCGCAAGGCGCTCCACGTCTGCTACTGCCTGACCCCGACCCGCTTCCTGTGGCTGTATGACCAGTACCGCGATCGCGAACGGATCGGCGCGCTGCTGGACGCCGGGTTGAAACCGGTTCTGGCTCTCCTGCGCCACTGGGACTACGCCGCCGCCCAGCGTGTCGACCGGTTCATCGCCATCAGCAGAGTCGTGCAGGACCGCATTCGCACCATCTACGATCGCGACAGCGTCATCATTCACCCGCCTGTCGATACCCAGAGATTCACGCCCGACCCGGCGGGGCAACTCGGAGGCTACTTTCTCATCGTGAGCCGCCTCATCCCCTACAAACGCGTCGACCTAGCCGTAGACGCATTCCGCGCTCTTCCCGATGAGAAACTGCTCGTCGTCGGTTCAGGACGAGACCGTGCAGCGCTCGAAGCGGCCGCGCCCGCCAATGTTACATTTCTCGGCTGGCAGCCTGCCGAGCGCCAGCTGGACCTTGTGCGCGGCTGCAAGGCATTCCTCTTTCCCGGGCTCGAAGATTTCGGCATTGCACCAGTCGAGGCGATGAGCGCCGGCCGCCCGGTGATCGCCTTTCGCGGCGGCGGCGCACTCGACACTGTCATTCCCGGTCAGACCGGCGTCTATTTCGACGAACAGACGCCCGAATCGTTGCGGCAAGCCGTTGAGCAGTTTGAATTCCGCGCTTTTGACCCTGCCGCGTGCCGGGCCCACGCCGAAAAGTTCAGCCAGGATTCGTTTCGACGCCGTATGTTGGAGACGTTGGCGTCGTTTGTGGGCATGTCCGCCGGCAGCGGACAACAGTGAACGCGCCTGCCGGACCGCGCGAAGGCAGCAGCAATGACAAAGGAGGCAGCAGTCTGCTTGAAGAAAAGGAGGTCCGCCGCCTATATCGCTCGGGCGATGCAGCCCACGACTTCGACCACGTTCTGCGCGTCACTAGGCTGGGCATCCACATCGCCCAAGCCGAGTCCGCCGACGTCGAGGTCGTGCGCGCGGCTGCGCTGCTCCACGACGTCCCGGTCGAGGACGGCGGACGCGACGCGCATCACATGGCCGCTGCCGGCTTTGCCGCCGGCTACCTGCGCGCTGCCGGCATGGAAGCGGCGCGCATCGAGAATGTCGTCCACTGCATTCAGGCCCACCGTTACCGCGATCGTACGATCCAACCGCGTACGCTTGAGGCGAAATGTCTCTACGACGCCGATAAGCTGGACAGCATCGGAGCCATCGGAGTCGGGCGCGCCTTTGCGCACGCCGGCCGCCGTGGGAACCGTCTCTGGAACGGGCCCGCGGCCGCGGTGCAGGACGACCGCGACAAGCCGGACGGCCGCGACTACACGCCGGTCCATGAGTACGTCTACAAACTCAGCCGTATCCTGCCAACGCTGTATACCCCGGCCGCCCGCGGCATCGGCGAGGAGCGGCAACAGTTCATGCGCCGCTTCTTTCAGCAGCTGGATGCAGAGATGACTGGGCGCAGTTGACTTCGCATAGTCATTGCAAGCGCCATCATTTCGCCTCAACTTCGGCTGCTTCCGCGGCGCCAGGGATGGACGTGTCACCGAAGTGGCCGGAACTTTCAAAATCCGCCAGATGTGTTAGGCTATGCGGGTTGCCGGCGAGCCCTCCAGACTGAAGAGGTAAGATAATGAACCCACAGCCTGAAATCCGCAACTCTCGCCCTCTGCCCTTTGATGAGGCGGCGCGCCTGCCGTTGCCGGGCGACAATGTGGCCATCGCCACGCGTACACTGCCCGCGGGAACGCAGATCGACTACAATGGTCGCATTCTCACGCTCGACTACACTGCGATGGAGGGCCACCGCTTCGCTGCGGCACCAATCGCCGAGGGCGCCGCCCTCCTTTCCTGGGGCTTGCCCTTTGGCATGGCGACACGGGCCATCGCGCCCGGCGAATATGTATGCAACGATGAGATGCTCGACGCGCTGGGCGTGCGCGCGCTCGACTTCGATCTCCCGGCAGAGCCCAATTTCGCGGATCATGTCCAGCCATACATTTTGGACACCGCGACCTTCCAGCCCGGCGCGCCGACGCCCCGCCACAGGCAGGACCAGTTCTTCGAGGGCTACGCCAGATCCGCCGGACGCGGCGTGGGCACGCGCAACATGATCATTCTGCTCGGCACCTCCTCCCGGACGGGAGGGTTCGTGCGCCAGCTGGAGGCACGCCTGGCCGCCGCGGCCGGTCGATACGACAACATCGATGGAATCGTCGCCGTTGCACATACGGAGGGCGGCCACGACAACCCCAACAACACGGAGTCCGTCCTGCGCACGCTGGCCGGCTTCATCGTCCACCCCAATGTCGGCGCCGTCCTCTGCGTCGACTACGGTCTCGAACCGGTGGACAACGCCCGCCTGCACGCGTACCTTTCCGACAACGACTATCCTCTTGACGCCGTACCACATGCCTTCCTTACACTTTCGGGCGGCTTCCAGGCAGGATTGGAGCAGGCAGAGGCGATCGTGCATGGCTGGCTGGAGGAGGTTGACGCAACCCCGCGCACTCTGCAGCCCCTTTCCGAGTTGAAACTGGCGCTGCAGTGCGGCGGGTCCGACGCGTTCTCCGGGATTTCGGGAAATCCTCTCGCCTCCTGGGTAGCCCGCGAGCTGGTCCGCTACGGAGGCGCGGCCAACTTGGCCGAGACGGACGAGCTGATCGGGGCCGAGCCCTACATGATGCTCAATGTGCGCGATGCCGTAACGGCGGCGGCATTTCTTGACACCATCGAACGCTTTCAGGAGCGGGTCGCCTGGCACGGCCATTCGGCGGCCGGCAACCCTTCCGGCGGCAACAAGTACCGCGGCCTTTACAACATCGTCCTCAAATCGATCGGCGCTGCTATGAAACGGCACCCCGACGTGCGCCTCGACCATGTTATTGAATACAGCGCGCCGATGCGCGAGCCCGGCTACTACTTCATGGACAGCCCTGGCAACGATCTTGAGAGTATCGCCGGGCAGGTGGCCTCAGGCTGCAACATCATCTACTTTGTCACAGGGAACGGCTCGATCACAAACTTTCCGTTTGTTCCGACCATCAAGATCGTCACAACAACGCAGCGGTATGAACTGCTCAGCCGCGACATGGACGTCAACGCCGGGCGCTACCTGGACGGTACCCCGATGGATGAGTTGGGCGCGGAGACGCTGGAACTGACGCGGCAGGCGGCCTCGGGCGAGCGCACCGTTGGCGAAAAGGCCGGTCATGCCCAGGTCCAGCTATGGCGCGACTGGCGTCAGACGGGACCGGGCAAAGTCGAAGAGATCAGCCGCCGTCCGCAGCCTGCCGGGCGGCCGCTGCCCTTGCGCCGTAGCTCGTCAACCCCGCCGCCGCTCGACCTTACCTACCCGGCATACGCGAGCCCTGGCGGCCCAGTTGCGGACCGTATCGGCCTTATCCTGCCGACAAGCCTCTGTTCCGGCCAAATCGGCCAGATCGCGGCCGCGCGGCTCAACAGCAGAAACGCGCCGGGCCGGGCAGCGCCAGGCTCGCCGAGTCGATACGTGGCGCTGGCGCATACCGAGGGTTGCGGCTTTTCCGGCGGCCACACCGGCGACCTCTACGTGCGCACTGTGCTAGGCTACCTCCGTCATCCCCAGGCCGCCGAGACGCTGCTGCTCGAACACGGCTGTGAAAAAACCCACAACGACTACTTCCGGCACGAGCTGGCCGCAGCCGGGCTGGACCTGGACCGCTACGGATGGGCCAGTATCCAGTTGGACGGCGGCATCGACGCCGTCTTGGAAAAAATCGACGACTGGTTCGCGGCGCGGCTGGCTGCCGCGGAGGAGCCATCCCGCTTGACCGCCGGCGCATCCGACCTGCGCATCGGCCTGCTCAGCGCAGGCGACCTGTCCGACGCGGCAGCCCGGCAGTTCGGGCGCCTGACGGCTGCCATCATTGGCGCCGGTGGGACGGTCGTGGTGCCCGAGAACGCAGCTCTCCTTTCCTCGAATGCTTTTCTGGAAGAGACCGCGGGGGCCGGCCCCCATCTGCCGACACTGGCCTACGGACAGGCCTTGGCCGATGCCGAAGACCGGCGCGGCTTCCACATAATGGAAACCCCGACCGAACACTGGACCGAGACTGTGACCGGACTCGGTGGCGCCGGGGTTGAGGCGATTCTGGCCCACACCGGCAGCCACCCAATCGAGGGCCATCCCCTCGTGCCGGTGCTGCAAGTCACCAGTGAAGAGAATGTGGCGCAGCAGTTCGTCGACGATATGGACGCCCTGCTCGACCGCGATCCGGATCTCTGGCCCCAGGAGCTGGCCGGCATTCTTTCACAGACACTGGGCGGACAGAGGCAGCCGAAGGCGATGCGTTCCGGCAACATCGACTTCCAGTTCACGCGCGGTCTGCTGGGAATCTCTCTATGAAAGCGGCATCCAGAGAAATCAGCTGATGCCCTCAAATCCACCCAACGTCGTCTATGTGTTCGCCGACCAGTGGCGGGCACAGGACACAGGTTACGCCGGGAACAGCCAGGTGCGGACGCCCCATCTGGACGCTCTGGCCGCACAAAGCGTCAACTTCACCCATGCACTGGCCGGCATCCCGGTCTGCTGTCCCGCGCGTGCGACGCTCCTGACCGGCCAGCACGCCCTGACCCACGGCGTCTTTGTCAACGACGTGCACCTCGCCGATGACGCCGTCTCGATGGCCAAGCTCTTCAAGGCGGCCGGATACGACACGGCCTACGTGGGCAAGTGGCACGTCGACGGACGCGGGCGCAGCAACTATATCCCGCCCGAGAGCCGCCAGGGATTCGACTACTGGAAGGCCCTCGAATGCACCCATGACTACAACGACTCCAGGTACTACGCCGGCGCTTCCGCAGAGCCCCTGACCTGGGAAGGCTACGACGCCATCGAGCAGACAAAGGACGTACAGGCTTACCTGCGCGACCGAAAGAAGCCAGGCATCGCCGACAAGCCCTTTCTTCTCCTGCTCTCGTGGGGTCCCCCGCACGCGCCGTACGAGACCGCGCCCGAACAGTACCGGACACTCTATGACGCTGATGCCATCGAACTGCGTCCCAACGTGCCGCCCGAAATGGCCGCAGCGGCCCGCGACTGGATCGCCGGCTACTACGCCCACTGCACAGCCCTCGACGACTGCCTCGGCGCCCTCCTGCAAACCCTGCAAGAAGAAGGCCTGTGCGACGACACGCTATTTGTCTTCACCTCGGACCATGGCGACATGCTCGGCTCACAGGGCGAGGTCAAGAAGCAGAGGCCTTGGGAGGAGTCGGTGCGCGTACCCTTTCTGTTACGCTGGCCGCAGCGCTTTGGCTGGCAGGGCCGCCAGGTCGACGCGCTGCTCGACACGCCCGACATCCTGCCGACTCTGCTCTCCCTCTGCGGCCTTGGGATTCCAGATACAGTCGAAGGGCGCGACTTTTCGGCGACGATCGAGGGCGGCCCGGACCCATCGGGCGGCGCCGCACTCATCTACTGCCCACATCCGTTCGGCCAGTTCCTCCGCCAGGACGGCGGCCGCGAATATCGCGGCCTGCGCACGCAGCGGCATACTTACGTGCGCGATCTGAACGGGCCGTGGCTGCTCTACGACAACGAAGAAGATCCCTACCAGCTCGAAAACCTTGTCAATCGCCCCGAAAGCGGGTCGATACAAGCAGAACTCGACGCACTTCTCCAGCGCAAACTGGACCAACGGGGCGATGCTTTCCTGCCCGGCATGGCCTACATCGAAGAGTGGGGCTACACCCTCGACGAAACCGGCACCGTCCCCTACGAGTGGTGAGCCCAGCCGTCCGCGCAACGTTCCACATGCAACGGGAAACGCTTACGGTCCTTCTTCGTGTCCCTACATGCAAATTCGTGGATTGACCAAAGCCGTCAAAAGATTGCAATATCCCTCCAATCCAGAATGAAATTCCCGATCCCGCTATGCTGTCGCCAACATTGCCAACCGACCGAGTCATCAAGAAACTGAAAACTCAAGACAAGAAACTTGAATAAAATGAACCCAGCATCCGCCTACCTCACCCAGGCCCAGGCCATTCTGGACCGCATCATCGCCACCCAGATGGAGAACATCCAGCGTGCGGCTGACATCTGCATAGACTCCATCGCGCAGGAAGGACTGGTGCATCTCTTCGGCACCGGCCACTCCCGCATGTTCATCGAGGAGATTTACCCCCGGCACGGCTCCTTCCCCGGTTTTCACCCGATCGTCGAGCTCTCGCTTACCTTTCACAACCAGGTGGTTGGCGCCAATGGCCAGCGCCAAGCCATGTACATCGAGCACGTCGAGGGTTTCGCCAAGCAGATCCTGCGCAATTTCGTCCTGCGCCCGCCCGACAGTTTCATGATCTTCTCCAACAGCGGCGTCAACGAGGTCATCGTCGAAATGGCCCTCGAAGCCAAGGCCCTCGACCTGCCCGTAATCGCCGTCGTCTCCGTCGACCACTGCACTGCTTCCGCGCCCAAGCACAGCAGCGGCCAGCGCTTGCTCGACGTAGCCGACGTCACGATCGACAACGCCACGCCCGCCGGTGACGCCATGGTCCGCGTCGACGGACTTGAAGACCCGGTCGGGCCGGGATCGACCATCGGCGCGGCCGCGGTTGTCAATGCCGTCAAATGTCTCGTCGCCGCCGGCCTGACCGAGCGCGGCAGGCCGCCGCTCGTGCTATCCAGCAGCATATTTGCCGGCGACAGGACTGCCGAAAAGTTCGACGCCTCCTACGACGATTACCGCCGCCGCGTTCGGCGGGTATACGGAGACTGATCCGCGTTGGTGAAGTGCACCATGCCGGACCGAGAGCACTATGCAACCGACACCATTGCGCACAACCGTCATCGGCAGCCATCCCTTCCCGGCCTGGCTGGAGTTTGCCAGCGCGCACCTGGACCAGTTCGGCGGTGATGACATCGCCGAAATGATCGACGACGCCGTCGTGGCCGCGATCCACGACCAGCTGGCAGCCGGCCTCGACGTCATCACTGACGGCGAGCAGACGCGGCTCGACTTCAACCTCTCCTTCTATGGCTACCTCGACGGCATCGAACCGGAACCGGCCTCGCCGCGACTTTGGGGTCCGCCCGCGCACGATCAGCGCGGCAAACACTCCATCGTCGGCGAACTCTGTGCGCCCAAGGGCCTTGGCACAGTGGAAGAGTTCCGGCGCCTGCAACGGCTTGCCCCCTGCGGCAAGGGCGCGCCCGTGCTGAAGGCCAGTGTGCCCGGCCCCTACACGCTCAGCGGCCGTCTGCTGCCCAACGCCGCCTATCCTGACCGCTACGCCGTGACCGAAGCGCTGCTGCCGATCGTGCGGGCCGAACTTGAAGCGCTGGTAAATGCAGGCTGCCGTGAAATCACCGTTGACGAACCCTCCATGAGTTGCTATGCCTACCGCGAAGACCCCGTCCGCTTCGTCGACATATTCAATCGCACTGTCGAGCCTGTCACAAGTCGGTGCAGGCTCTCCACCCACCTCTGCTTCGGCAACTACAAGGGCCATCCCGTCGGGTACCGCCGCTACGCGCCCATGTTTCCCGCCTTCCTCGAGATGAACGTCGATGAGATCCACGTCGAGATGGCCAACCGCGAGTATGCCGAATTGGAGATCATCGGCCCCATCGCCGAACGCCGCGACATGGCAGTGGGCATCATCGACGTAAAGAGCTACTTCATCGAATCGCCCGAGCACGTCGCTGAAACGGTCCGGCGCTGCCTGGAGTTCGCGCCAGCAGACCGCCTCGCCTTCGCGCCCGACTGCGGCCTCAGCCAGACCGCGCGCTGGGCCGCCCGCCGGAAGCTGCAAAACATGGTGGCCGGCGTGCAAACAGTCCGGGACGAGTTGTAGCGACGACTGCCCCCCGAAACAGGCGGCATTGCCCCGCAAAGAAGAACCGCCCCTATCGTCGTGCCTCTCCCGGCCCTGCGCGGGACCAACCCGGGCGCCCTGCAGCAACCGCGTATGCGCTCCCAATTCTGGATCTACGTGCGGTCCCGATAGATTTGGCGCGTGTCCGCCTGTGTGCTATACTTCGTGGCTGTGCCCAGACCGGCAAGCGCGTATGACTGAGACCTTTCGGGCAAAGTCAGAAGGGCGCCAGGCTTGGCCCGCGCCAGTTTGAGAAATAGACGAATTGACAAATAGGGCGGTGTAAGATGACAAACGCATTGATGGCTTCGCTGCAACCGGAGATGCCGGAAGGCATGGCCGAGATCGACCCCGGCGATACCGTGCGCGTCCACCAGCGGATCACCGAAGGCCGCAACGAACGTATCCAGGTCTTCCAGGGCGTCGTGATCTCCAAGCGCGGCGGCAAAGACGCGGGCGCAACCTACACCGTCCGGCGCACCGGTTCACACGGTGTCGGCGTCGAGCGCACATTTCCTCTTTATAGCAAGAACGTGGAAAAGGTCGAGGTGCTGCGTAAGACCAAGGTCCGCCGTGCCCAGTTATACTATCTGCGCGACCGGCAGGGCAAGTCGGCCCGTCTCAAGGAAAAACGCTTCATCAGTGTCTAGCGAATGCTAGTCAACTGCCGCGCTTGCTGCATCTTGCAACAGACGCCGCAGGGCGACGCACCATTTGTGGGCGTTCTCAAATGCGATATTCTACTCCGTGATCGATAGAATTGCTCGCATCCTCAGCGACCACTCCGCAATCCTTCCAACCGAACTCTACAATGAAGGCTGGATGCTTCGTCTGGTCATGGACTGGTACAGCCGGCGGCCCGGGTCGGGCAGCCGCGCGCTCTTCGAACAGGGCGCCCGCTGGTTCTCTCAAGGGAGGCTCTCGTCGCAGTTCCTCCCCCGCTACAGAGGCGACAAACTGGCCGAAACGCATACCAATACCGACGGCATCGTTGGTCACTTTGACATAGCGCAACGATCGGAGGTTCGGCCCAAACAAGGCGCAACGCAACTCCTGGTTCTCGAAGCCAAGCTGGCGAGCAGACTTTCGTCCAAGACTAAGAACGCCCCAGGCTACGATCAGGCGGCGAGGAGCGTGGCGAGTCTTGCGCATGTCGCGGGAGAGGCCGGAATCGCTCCTGGCTCTCTGTCAAGCTACGGATTCTGGGTTATCACCCCCCGCAAGAGGCTCGGGGAGTTTACTTCGCTGGCAACAGCAGACAGCGTTAAAGCCAAGGTAAGAAAACGCGTCGACCAGTTCGGCGACGACAAAATCGAGTGGTACAACGGCATCTTCCTGCCCCATCTTGAGTCGATGTCAGTCGGTTCCATGGCCTGGGAAGACCTGCTCAGCGCGATGGAGTCCGAAGGCGCCGGCACCGAGTTCCGACAGTTCTATCAGGAATGCTGCGCCCACGCCAACCTCTAGGCCCCGGCCGGTATCCCCGGCGGCCCGGTCGCAATCTCTTCCAACCGGCCCGTCCCCCAACAGGAGCGCTTTCCGGTCTAACGAACGACCAGTAGCGAATCCACCGAAGCCGTGGAAGAATAGGGGCATTTGCCGGCACCCGCCCTTCGCCGTACTAGAACAATCGAGGGCATTTGAGTCTCAACCATGAAGTGTGTCAAATGGTTCGACTATACCTCCGTTACTCTATGCCAACTCACCTGATCACATTGGGGATCTGTTCGCAAGATACAATAGCAGGATTGCCGTACCGAATGATGCGCGCGTCTATGCCAGACGACCCTCTGCACGCGATGCAATTGTATCAATTGACCCATCGGAGTTCCCCCCAGCTACAATAAAGTCGAAAGACCGGCTCGCCCCATTGAGTATAGGGCACAGAGCGCATCCATGGAGGTTCAAATGCCAAAGCATTTTGCCATTATTATGGTCCTCGTCGCAGCACTGGTCCTGATTGCGTGCGCGGCTGCACAACCGGCCGAAATCGCAGCCGACGATCAGGCTTCGATGGAAGAGGCGCCTGTACCTATGGGCGGTTTTGTCGTCGTCGAATCGGGCGGGATGATCCGCATCGGCGGCTCATTTGCACTGACCGGTCCGATCCCAATCCTCGGCCTAGACATCCGCCAGGGCGCCGAACTGGCCATTGACGACCTCAACGCCGCCGGTGGACTGGAAGGCTACATGTTCGAGCTGGTAGCCGAAGACGGTGCCTGCGACGGCACACAAGGGACGAACGTCGGAAATAAGTTCGCCTCCGACGAGACAATCGTCGCCGTCACTGGAGGTACCTGCTCAGGCGAGACCTTCGGCCTCATGCCAATCTTGCAAGAGGCGCGCATTCCCTTCGTCAGCCCCAGCGCCACCAATCCAGACATCACCTCTCCGAACTGCGATGTCTGCAACCGCGTCGCCCTCAGCGACGCACTCCAGGGTGCCACCGATGCCAGCTTCGTGTTCAGCGAATTGGGCCTCGCCAAGGTAGCCGTCGTCCACGACAACTCCGACTATGGCAAAGGCGTTGCCGAAGTCTTTCAGAAAAACATAACGGGTTTGGGTGGGGAAGTGACCGTATTTGAGGGCGTCCAGGTGGGCGACACCGACTTTCGTGCCATGCTGGCCAAGGTTGGCGCGGGTGGGCCACAGGCCATTTTCTTCGGTGGATACGCCACCGAGGCCGGGCTCATCGCCCAGCAAATGACCGAAACACCCGGCCTCGACGACAAGGTGTTTATGAGCGTTGATGGTGCCTACACGCAGCAGTATCTCCAGGCCGCGGGCGTCGCTGCCGAAGGTACGTTCATCTCCCTACTGGCCGGAGACGACTCCGATGAGTTGAACGCCGATTTCGACGCCAAGTACATGGGGAAGTTCGGCGTCAGCCCTGATGAGCTCGGCGCCTTCCACAGTCAGAGCTACGACTCCGTCATGCTGATCGCGGCCGCAATCGCCGCGGTTGCCTCTGTCGACGAAAGCGGCAATCTCGTGATCGAGCGCGAAGCACTGATCTCCGCCATTCGCTCCGTAGATGCATTCGACGGCCTCACAGGCACCATCGAGTGCGATAGCGTAGGCGAATGCGGCGCTGGCGGTGTCAAGATTTTCCAGGTCACCGACGGCGCTTTCGTTCAGATCTCCGGTTTTGGAATGGAGTAGACCTCAATACAAAGAGGAGAGAGAACGTCCTCGCTCTCTCTCCTCTTTTCTCCTAACCCACCTCGATAAATCGACGCGATTGGCGGTATCGGCTATCCTCTTGTCGATACCGGGATTGTCGATATGGCACCTGCCTAGCTACCGATCGTTACCGCGGCTCCTCGCACAATTACGTGAGATTCCCTGAATCGATCTGCGGGCCTATCCGATTGTCGGACTTGAACATCGCGGAATTCTTAAGGGCGGGAATCCGCTGGAAAGTCTGCTACCTATTTAACTTGCATCAGGCTGGGACGAGTAAAGGTTGTAGGGCAGCTGTAACGGGTAGCCTCTCAGCTGCGACGGTCTGGAGTAAGGTTGGCGAAGAAGCCTACGCGGTTCTGGCTGGCAGCCGCATGGTGGACAGTGCCAGCTATTCAAAAGCCAGAAAACACAAGGCTAAGAGCTCAGCCCCAGCCTCTCAAACTGGTCCGCCGGCGCATCATTCGCCCGCATCAGCTCGGCCATGCGCGCCGACAGCCTCGCCTCCACCGCAACATTTTCGATTGGCGACTCCTGTCCTGGATCCGCTTCCAGGTCGAAGAGCAAGGTATAGCGCGGCGGCGGGTTGTCCGTCTTCCGCGACGCCGTCTTCACCGTGCGGCAGCCCTTCGTGAACGAGAACGGCTCGGCCAGCTGGATGTCCTGCAGCTCGGCCGCGGCAAAGCGGTTCCGCATGTGGTTCGGCATCAGCGTGTACTCGTAGAGCGGCTCGTTGTGCAGCGGGTCATCCGGCCCCCGCATATAGACATAGCGCCCGTCCGTGATGTTGACGTGCCCGCCGTGCACGCCGAACAGTACCGCGTCGCGGGTCGGCGCGTCGCCGCCAACTACATCCCCCAGCGGAATCCCTTGCATATCGGGCGGCAGCGCAATGCCGAACAGGTCCAGCAAGGTTGCCGGCAGGTCGATCATCTGCGTCAGTTGCGCCCGCCGCGCGCCCCTCGCCCTGCTGCGCGGGTCCCAGATGAAGAGCGGCGTGTGCGCAATCTCATTGTAGAAAGGCGGGAAGTTCTTCGCCCACCAGTCGTGCTCTCCCAGCAGATAGCCGTGGTCCGTACAAACGATCAGCATCGTGTCGTCCCACATCGCCTGCTCGTCCATCAAGTCCAGCACCTTGCCCAGGTACTCGTCACACATGCTCAGCAGCGCGGCGTACTCGTAGCGGGCGTGGTGTACCTCTTCCGGCGTCTCCTCCACCTGACGGTAGGGCGGCCAGTCGAAGTGCTCGCCGTCGTACTCGTGCGGGTAGAGGTCCTTGTACTTTTGATGCGTGAAAAAGGGCTCGTGGGGGTCGAAAGTCTCGATCTGGAGGAACCAGCCGTCCTGCCCGCTGTTGCGGCGTAGAAAGTCCAGACCGGCGGCAAAGGTCTTGGCCTGCGGCTGCTTTTCTTCGCTCTGCATATGCTCGCGGTTGATCCAGTCCTGCCGCAGTTTTTGGTCATTGCGCCGCAACCCTTCAGGCTGCATCCGCATCCGATTCAGCGACGGAGGCTCGACCGGGTCCGCCACCTGACCGATCCACGCGTCGCCCTCCTGGCCGCGTTGGTAGTCCCAGCTGTCGTAGCGGGTGTGATAGGTGGCGCCGCCGTCCTCGAAATAGTGCAGATGGTCGGTGCTCAGATGCGTGTAGATGCCATTTTCCGACAGGAGTTCAGGCATCGAGTCGTCGAACGGCTCCAGCGGGCCCCAGCTTCGGTGCAGAAAGTTGTAGCGGCCCGTGTGCAGCTCCCGCCGCGCCGGCATACACGGCATGCTGCCGACAAAGCAGTTGTCGAACGTTACAGTCCGTTCCGCCAGCCGGGCAAAGTTCGGCGCATGCACCCAGTCGCACCCATACGGCGGCAGCATGTGCCGGTTCAACGTATCAAACATCACCATGACGGCTCTCATAGCGCTCTCGACCCCTCCTCACTGAATCCCATTTCAAATGGATAACACCCACGCACCTCTCACCAACCAACTCCTGACCACACCACTCTCTAACAATCGCCGTCGCCTATCTCCAAGACTACCTGCCCCTTGTTCTCCCCGCGCGCTACCGCAACCAGCGTCACAAATGCGAGCAAGAGGTGATACTTTCTTCGCAACGCCCTACTCATCTCCTTTTTGACTCCCTCATCGTCCGAGATCGACTTGATCACACCCTCGACCCAGGGTCCCTCTGTGTTCCCCCGCATGTCGCAAGCGGCCACCCGCACTTGCGGATTGTTGCGCGCCCGCTTCACCTTCCAGCTATCCCCCTGCGTCCACACCAGCAGCTTTCCATCCTTCGCTACCGTCCACACCGGCGTCCTGACGCCCTCTCCGTTCTTGCGAAACGTCTCCAGGGAGATATACTTTGGGTCACCCAGCTCGCTCAGTTTCATCAGCTTCCTCTCTCGCTTCCGGGCACGTCATTCTCCAACCTGCGACCTCAATATGACATCCCGCTTTCCCATCAGAACAGCATTCCCCTCCCCGTCAATCCCCTCTTCCACCTCCATGATCAATGCCTGCACGTTCTCTCCCGCACGCGCAAAGATCCCATCTGCATCCTGCCCTGCATCAATGCTGAAATAGAACTGCGTCGTCAGAAGCTCCTTCTCCGCCAGCCTCACCTTCACGTGAATATGCCGCGGCCGCCGCCCGTATGCACCCGGCATAATCGTCCTGAAACTGTAGCTCCCATCCTCGTTCGTGACCGCCTCACCGTACGACTGAAAGTTCTCATCCCGTTGCCGGCTGTCCGGATCGCGCGGGTGCAGGTAGGCCCCATTGTCGTCCGTCTGCCAAATCTCAACCACCGCCCCCGCCACCGGCATCCCCGCGGCGTCGTACAGCCCTCCCCCAAACATCAGGATTTCTCCGGCTGCCATCCCGCTGGCGCCCTCCAGGATCACCAAGTCATTGTCCCGGTCCGCCGGTTTCTCCACCGGATAGTAGGGCCCCTCCGTCTGCGCCGGCGTATGGTAGGTAACCTCGATCGGGAATGCCTGCTGAACACCCTCCTTTTCGGCCAAAGTTTCCGTCAACGCCAGTGTTGATCCGTCGTTCGCTCCGTTCTCTGACAGCGCGTTCTCGCCAATGACCGTGCATGCCGCCAGCAGCAATGTGATCGAAAGCAGCCCGGTCAATCTCAAGAATTGACGAGTCAACATGGGTCCTCCTTCACACGGATCGGTCGGTCAGTCTATGCAAAACCGACCAAGGCGGGAAAGCCAAAAGCTAAGAACTAACAACATTCGTCGAGCTTGACATCATATCCAGCACTCGTCCCCGCCGCCACTTCCGCGAACGTCGCCCCCGGCATGAGCTCCGTCAGCGTCAGCCTCCCCTTTACAAAACGAAACACCGCCAACTCCGTGATTACGACGTCAACCGCGCCCGTCGCCGTCAGCGGCAGCGTGCACCGCGGAACGATCTTCGGCTGCCCGTCGCGGCTCGCGTGCGTCATCGTCACGATAAGTCGCTTCGCGCCAGAGGCCAGGTCCATTGCGCCGCCAACGCCCAGGAGTGGCCGCCCCGGGGCAGCCCAGTTCGCTAGGTTGCCCTGCTCGTCCACCTGCAGGCCGCCCATGATCGCCGCGTCCACGTGGCCGCCGCGAATCATTGCGAATGAGTCGGCGCTGTCGAAATAGCTGCTGCCCGGCAGCGCGGTCACCGGTATCTTACTCGCATTCACGGGGTACTCCATCGCCCCGCCCCTTTGCGGCGATGGCCCGACACCCAACATTCCATTTTCCGTGTGCAGAACAATCCCATGCGCGGGCGTGATCAGATCGGCCACCAGCGTCGGAATGCCCACACCCAGGTTCACGATATCCCCCGGCTTCAGTTCGGCCAGCGCACGCCGAGCAAGTTGCATGCGCGCATCGCCCGCCCTCTTCCCGCTGCCCTCGATCGTTGCCGACGTCCCTAGGTCGGCCGTCGAGGTCTGCACCGGCACAAGATAGTCGATAAAACAGCCGGGCGTGTGGATGCTCTCGGGCGGAAGCGTCCCGGCTGGCAGGCACTCTTCCACCTCGGCGATCACCAGGTCCGCGGCCGTTGCCATGGCCCGGTTGAAGTTCTGCTCCGTCATGCGGTAGACCAGGTTGCCGGTCGTATCCGAGGTCCACGCCCGCACCAGGGCCACATTCGCCCGCAGGGCAGGTTGGAAGACGTGCTCCCTTCCCCCGATCCACTTCGTCTCACGCCCCTCCCCCAGGACAGTTCCCGCGGCCGTCGGTGTGTAAAAGCCCCCAATACCCGCGCCGCCCGCGCGGATTGCCTCCACCATCGTCCCCTGCGGCATCACCTCGAACTCGATCGAGCCATTCTGCGCCGCGGCTACCGCCTCCGGGTTGCTGGTGAAAAAGGAGCCGATCGCCCTACTGATCTGTCCGTTGCGAAGCATGCGGCCCCCGCCGAGACCCGGCTCGCCGACGTTGTTCGCAATGTACGTGATCCCCCGCACATCCGTCTCCGCCAGCGCATGCAAAATCTGCGTCGGATTGCCGGTCATACCGAATCCGCCCACCAGGACCCTGTCGCCGGAGTTGACCAGCGCAGCTGCCTGCGGCGGCGTCATTTGCGGGAGCTCCTTCATCAGTCGACCCTCTCCACGACCGTCGCCTCTCCCTGGCCCACGCCAACACACAAAGCGGCCAGTCCGTAACGCGTCTTCTGACCCGCGGCCTGCCGGCGGCGCATCTCATGCACAAGCGTTGTCAGGATCCGCGCCCCGGAACAACCCAGCGGGTGCCCCAGCGCGATCGCGCCGCCGTTCACATTGGTGATCGCCTCGCTCAGTCCCAGCTCGCGCAGGACGGCCAGCGTCTGCACTGCGAACGCCTCGTTGATCTCCACCAGGTCCATGTCGCTGCATCCTAGCCCGGCCCGTCTCCAGGCCTTGCGCGTCGCCTCGACCGGACCCAGCCCCATCACGCGCGGATCGACGCCCGCCGCGGCCGAAGCCAGCCAGAGGGCCAGCGGCTGGATCCCCAGGCTCTTGGCCTTCTCGCGCGCCATCAGCACCAGTGCACACGCGCCGTCGTTCAGCCCGCTGGCGTTCCCCGCGGTCACCGTTCCGTCCGTGCGGAAGGCGGGCCGCAGCTGGCCCAGGGCATCCAGGCTGGTCGCCAGCTGGTAGCCGTCTCTTGTCTTGGTAAAGCGTGGGTGCTCGTCCGTGTCGACTGTCAGGGTCTCGCCCCGCGGCTGCCGGACCTCGACCGGCACAATCTCCTGCCGGAATCGGCCCCGGCCGATGGCGTCCACCGCGCGCCGCTGGCTTTGCAGTGCGAACCGGTCCTGCTCGGACCGGCTGATTTCGCCGCCCGCAATCGCGCCGACGCAGCTCATCTCGTAAATGTTTTCGGCCGTCTCGCCCATCGCCTCCAACGGAAACAGGGCCTCCAGCGCCGGATTCGGAAACCGCCATCCCAGCGTCGTATCGTAGCCGGTAACGTTGCCCGAGGGACCGAAACCGGTCGGGTTCTTGGCCAGTGTATAGGGCGCACGCGTCATGCTCTCAACGCCGCCGGCGACAAAGGCCTCTCCCTCGCCGCACATTATCGCCCTCGCCGCCTGGTTTACGGCGTTGAGCCCGCTCGCGCAGAGCCGGTTCACCGTCACGCCTGCCACCGAATGCGGCAGCCCCGCCAGCAACGCGGCCATGCGGGCGATGTTGCGGTTGTCCTCGCCGGCCTGGTTGGCGCAGCCGAGATAGATTTCCTCGATTTCGGCCGCGTCGACACCCGCGCGCACGACCGCCTCGCGAACAACCAGCGCCGCCAGGTCATCCGGCCTCACCGCGGCGAGCGCGCCCCGGATTCGTCCGATCGGCGTCCGCACCGCGCTGACGATTACGACTTCCCGCATCGCTCAGCTCACTGCGTTGACCAGTGCCAAAACGAAACCGTAATGCTGCGACTCATGATACAGGTTGAATGTGAACGCGTCCTCCAGGCTGCCGATCTGCATGCCCGACCCGGTCGTGAACGCCTCGAAAACCACCTCGTCGAACCGGCCCGCGCCGTAGTCCTGCTCCAGCTGCGCCTGCTGCGGCAGGAGCCCCGCGACCAGGGCCTCTGCGTCCGGCTCGCTCTCCCAATCTGCCGGCGACGTGCCCGGCAGGTACAGTGGGACCATCTGCTCGTCGACCGTTACGGGTAGCCCGCAGCGGGCATACAGAATCCGCTGCTGTACCACCAGCAGGTGGCCCACGTTCCACGCGATATTGTTGTCAAACCCCGCAGGCACCGCCTGCAGCTGATCCGCAGTAAGCCCGTCGATCGCGGCATGAATCGAACTGCGCACCTGCCGGTGCATCCTCACACCAAACTGTGACACCTTGCCTCTCCTTTCAGATGGGAATGGGGACCGGCCTGATGGCCGCGTTGCAGCCGTTCTTCTCTAGGGGAGCTATCAATCGGTCACCCCGTGCCAGCACGATGGCACCCTGTCCGCCTGTGCCGAGCATTCTAACACACAGCGCTTGGGCGACCCTACCGGACCGCCTCTCCTTGCCTTCCAAACCTCTACCATCTTGCCGCGTCCTCCTTGTCAGTGTTCCCTTGCCAACCGAACCCAGTTGGGAAATCCGGCCTACCCTCAGCCAATTCGGGCCGGTACTTTCAGCTTCCGGGCAAAGAGGTAAGGGACCCTGAAGTCCTGGCACCGCTGGTCCAATCTCATACTGGCCGTACTCTTGTGGTCTCAACACAAGAGTAGAAACATTGGGGGATAAGCGCCCCACAAGCGTGCAAAGAATGACGGGACTCCTTGGCGAGGCATGAGCCGCCAACGGCCAAACACCGGCAAACTTTGTCAGTCGCTCGTCGATATCTCTCAATTGCGTCCAGCTACACGACCGCCGCCGACCAACCACAGCGCCCATCTGGCGACAAACGCCGCAAGCTAGCGAAATCTCTTGCCCGATCTTCACCTCTCCTTCATACTTTCTGAACAACTTTGCGCGATAATCACGAGTAATCGCCGGAAGGATTCCGGTCCGGCCTCAGCCAGCGAGCTGCTCCATTCGGGCCGATCAGAGTCGCAACTCACAGAATCTAAAGCCTCCGCGACAACATGGCTCCCACCATTCTCGTCGTCGACGATGAGCGAAACCTCCGAAAAATGGTTCGCGTCTACCTGGAAAGCGAAGGTTACCGGGTCGTCGAAGCCGCCAACGGACAGGAAGCGCTCTTCGTTGCACGCCAAGAAAAGCCCGACTTGGTCCTCCTCGATCTGATGATGCCCCAAATGGGCGGCTATGACTTCATTCGCCGCTTCACTCGCGAGTCCGACTCGCCCATAATCATTTTGACGGCCAAGCTGGAGGAAAGCGACAAGGTTGTAGGTCTTGAGCTGGGCGCGGATGACTACGTTACCAAGCCTTTTGGCATCAAGGAGTTGACCGCGCGCGTGCGCGCCGTCCTGAGGCGGGCCCGCATACAGGACCGCCAGCCCGAGGTCCTTCGCGCCGGGGAAATCACTCTAGACCGCAACGGGCGGGCGGTACGCGTCAATGATCGCGCCGTAGCGCTCACGCCCTCCGAGTTCGAGCTGCTCGAAACCTTCATGCTCTCCCCGGGCCGCGCCTTTTCGCGGCTCGATCTTCTCGAAGCCGTAACAGGAGACGCATACGAAGGCTACGAACGCTCCATCGACGTACACATCCGCAATCTGCGCACCAAGATCGAACCGCAGCCGAGCAGGCCCCGCTACATCCACACGGTCTACGGCATGGGTTACCGCTTCAGTGTGGAGGATGGGTGAGGTATGCGATCTCTTGCGGTCAAATTGACGCTGGCATTTCTCGTCGTCGGGATCGCAGGCGCACTGCTTGTCTCCCTGATCAGCTTTCAGCGCACACGCATAGAATTCGACCGTTTCGTATCGGAACGTAGGGACAACACTGCAGTCGCCGATCTGCTGTTCGGTTTTTACCGCGAAACGGGCAGCTGGGCGGGCCTTGGCGAGTGGTTGCGCAGCGATCCCTCTCTTGGCTTCTTCGGCCGCCGTATTCTCCTCGCCGACAGCCAGAATAATGTGATTTTCTCGGCCCGGCCGGAGGATCTGTACCGCAACGCGAACGACCTGGAGACGCTGGGAGGCACTCCTATTCTGTATAACGACCGGCTCGTCGGCACTCTCTATCTCAGGGCGCGCCCAAGTCTCGAGGGGTCTCCTCCCCCATTCTCACCAGAAGGCTTCTTCTTGCGCAGCGTTAGCCAGGCAACCGGACTTGCCGCCCTGGTCGCCGCGCTGCTCGCTCTCGCCCTTGGCATCCTCATTTCTCGCGCCCTGACACGGCCACTGAAGGAGCTCACTGCGGCCTCCGCGGAAGTCGCCGCCGGCAATCTTGGCAAGCAGGTCGAGGTCGGGTCAAGCGATGAGATCGGAGACCTCGCCGCCTCTTTCAACCTGATGAGCAGCGACCTGGCCCGGGCCAGCAGCCTGCGACGGCAGATGACGGCCGACATAGCCCACGATCTCGGTACCCCCCTCACCGTCTTGCGCGGATATACCGATGGCCTGCGCGACGGAACACTTGAAGGCGAACAGGAACTGTACGCGGTTCTCAACGAGGAAGTAACCCATCTGCAGCACCTGGTCGAGGACCTCCGCACACTCTCCCTCGCGGATGCCGGTGAGCTGACGCTGAGCCTGCGGGCCGTCGACCCCAGGGCCATGCTCGAAAGGGTGGGTCTGGCCCACGTCGGGGCCGCCCGCCAGAAGGGTGTCGAACTCTGCATCGACGCCGCCGACACCCTACCCTCGGTCCAGGTCGACGTCGAGCGCATGACGCAGGTCCTCAACAACCTTGTTGCAAATGCGCTACGTTTTACATCGCAGGGTCAGATCGTCCTCAGCGCTTCCGCCGATCGTAGTGCCATCACCCTGCAAGTGACCGACACCAGCATCGGGATCCCGCCCGAGGATCTCAACAATATCTTCGATCGCTTCTTCAAGGTAGATAGGTCGCGCAATCGTGAAACGCGGTCGCAGTCCGGTTTGGGACTAGCTATCGCCAGGGCGATCGTTGAACTGCATCGCGGCACAATAGAGGCCCAGTCGACCCTGGGCCAGGGGACTCGCTTTTTGATTCGCATTCCGCGGTAGTGAGATTTCCTACGGCATCTCAACATCGTCTTCACATTCTCTGAACAGCATTCAGGTAACATCGTTGACAATGGTCGGCACTTTAGCCAAATGCGGCCACCGGCACGCGATTCCGCCAGTTCCACTGAAGTTAGGAGCGAGAAGACAAAATGAGAACAAGGCTGCTTGCAGTCATAATTGTCATGACGGCCCTTGCGCCAGCCGCCTGCGGCCGCAACAGCGCTTCCGATGTATCAGAAGAACGAGAAGTGGGCATTGCGACCGTTTTGGAGAGCGAAGACGTTCCTGCCGCTTCCACTTCCGACTCAGTTCTCGATACATCTTTCGAGGGCGCGCTGCCGCCCATGACCCAGCTCATGCTCGGCATCCTCAGGCTCGAAGACACCGGCGACGGGGTTACCGGCGCACAGGCCGCCTCTTTGCTGCCCCTCTGGCAGGCGCTGCAGAGCGGCACCATCCAGAATCAGGCCGAAAGAGCCGCAGTCCTCAGACAGATCGAGAGCACACTGAGCGATCAACAGATCGACGCCATCGGCGCGATGCAGCTTACCGCTGTGGACCTGAATGAGTGGGCTGCGGCCAACGGCATCGAGATGCCCCAGTTCGGTCAGGGAGGTCAGGGAGGCCAAGGCGGCCAGAGTGGCCAAGGCGGGCAGCGGGGACCTGGAGGGATCTTTGCCGATATGTCGGAAGACGAACGCGCGGCATTCCGTGAGGAAATTCAGAACCTGTCGCCTGAAGAACGCCGTGAACGCCTGCAGGAGATGGGCGTAGAGATTCCCGAAGACGGCGGCCAGGGCGGCCCTGGAGGATTTCGCGGCGCTGGCGGGGGCGGTCGCTTCAGCGCCCTGATGGAGCCTCTGATCGAGCTCCTGCAATCAAAGGCGACCCTCTGATCGAAAAGCGCTGACCGCCATTTCGCACTCTTCGAAGAGGAGCTTGGGATGAAATTGGTCCTTATCAGTTTTGTCATCCTGATAGTCATCGGCGGCGGGGGATACTACGGCTACACATCTTTCTTCGCACCCCCGGAAACCGAGACCGCCGCACCGGCTCATTTGCAGACCGCCCAGGTTCGCCGCGGCGACATTCTGTTGACCGCCGGTGGAATCGGCACTCTCTTTGCGGGAGAAGAAATCAAGGCCGGCTTCGGCAGCAGCGGCATTGTCGGGAGCGTCGCCGTCCAGGTTGGAGACCGCGTGGAGTCCGGTCAGATTCTGGCAAGACTGGCATACGACTCCATCCTTAATTCGCAGCTCGTCTCAGCACAGATCAACCTTCGCTTAGCCGAAATCGCGCTAAGCGAACTTACGGGCGAAGTTGGCGGTGCAGAGCTGGCCGCCGCCCGTTCCAACCTGGCCGCGGCGCAGGCCGAGTATGACCGGCTCGTCGCACCCCCCACGGCCGAAGAGGTCGAAGCCTCCCGCAGTGAGCTGATCAGCGCCCAGAGCGCGCTTCAGACGTTGTTGGCCGGGCCATCCCGGGACACAATCGCCAGCCTGCAGGCTGACCTAAAGGCCGCCGAGGTCGCACGCGCTGAAGCGCAGGCGGCCTATGACAGAGTCGCCTGGCGAAACGATGTCGGCAGCACAACCCAGGCCGCCGACCTACAGACCGCCACGCTGGCCTACGAAAAGGCGCTAGCCCAGTACAACATCAACACGGCCGGCGCCTCCGAAGATGCAGTAGAGTCGACTCGTGCCCGCGTTCTGCAGGCGCAGAACACTCTGAACCTGCTTCTCAAGGCCGCCGACCCCATGGACCTGGCCGCAGCCCAGGCGAGAGTGGAACAAAACCGGGTAGCGCTTGAAGAGCTGCTGGCCGGCCCGACCGCGGATCAGCTCGAGACGGCCGAGCTCGCCGTCCAGCAGGCCCGCCTCAGCGTCGAAGACGTACAGAACGAAATCGAAGGCGGTACTGTTCGCGCGCCCATCGCCGGCGTCGTTACTGCCGTTTCGATCCGGCCGGGCGACGCCGTCACCATGGGGCCGATCATCTCTCTGGCCGATGTCGATACCGGGCAGGTTCGTTTCTGGATCGAAGAGCTAGACGTCGCCGCCGCGGTGCCAGGCTTTCCCGTCAGTATCGTCTTCGAAGCCTTTCCCGAATACACGTTTTCAGGTCAAATCACGCGCGTCGAACCGGCGCTTGTAGACGTCGACGGTGCGGCCGCAATTCAGGCCTGGGCCAGCATCGACTTGAACCAGCATGCCGCGCCGCTCCTTTTTGGCATGAATGCCGAAGTGGAAATCATCGCAGGCGAAGCGCGCAACGCCCTTCTCGTGCCCGTCCAGTCGTTGCGCGAGATCGCGCCCGGACAGTCGGCGGTCTTTGTTGTCGGACGCGGTGAGGAGCTTGAGTTCCGGCCCGTTCAGGTGGGGCTCAAAAACTTCGTGAACGCCGAGATACTAGCCGGTCTCGAAGTAGGAGAAACTGTCAGCACCGGCGATGCGCAGGTCGGGGGCAATTGATCCCGGGATATACCGACTCTGGACCCGAATCAGCTCGAGGTATGCGCTCATGAGCGATTGTGTAATCGAAATGACGAAATTGACCAAAGTGTACGGGCAGGGGGAGATTGCCGTCCGCGCCCTGCAGGAACTGGACCTGCAGGTCAAGCGGGGCGAATTCGTCGCGATCATGGGCCCGTCCGGATCGGGAAAATCGACCCTGATGAACATAATCGGATGCCTGGACCGTGCCACCAGCGGCCTATACATGCTAGACGGCGAGGACGTCAGCCGGCTCGACCGCGATCAGCTTGCCGGCGTGCGCAATCGCAAGATTGGCTTTGTCTTCCAGTCCTACAATCTGTTGCCCAGGCATTCCGCCCTAAGAAATGTGATGCTGCCCATGATGTACAACGGATTCCAAACCTGGAGCGACAGCCAGCGGAGCGACCGGGCCGCGAAGTCGCTGGACATCGTCGGTCTCGGAGATCGACTGCATCATCTGCCGGCCGAGCTGTCCGGCGGTCAGCAGCAGCGCGTCGCCATTGCACGCGCTCTGATCAATGACCCGTCGCTGATTCTCGCCGACGAACCCACCGGGAACCTTGATTCCCGCTCGAGCACCGAAATCATGAGCATCTTTCACCGGCTGCACAGGCTCGGCGCCACCATTGTAATGGTTTCGCACGAAGCTGAGCGGGCGCGCGAAGCCCAACGGGTCGTCAACGTGTTCGACGGACGCGTCGTCCACGGCGAGCCGAGCATCAACCGCCTGGTCGCGGCTTAGACCGTTTTCGAGCGACGGGGAGTCGGCGGGCGGGCCCACTTGTCCGCCGGAGAGATGGAGTACAGTCATCGATGTTTCAGGAACTGATCCGATCTTCGCGCCAAGGTAAGCAAAGGCTGGAAGTCGATTCAATTAAAGATCTGCACGGAATGACCATGGCCAACGCCTTCCGTGTTGCCTGGGAAGGGGTGATGCTAAACAAGCTTCGCTCCTTCCTCACCACGCTCGGCATCATTATCGGTGTCGCCGCTGTCATTGTCATGCTTGCTGTTAGCGCCGGCGCCGAAGCCGAAATCGAGGACCAGATTAGCGGGCTCGGCGCCAATCTGATCATGGTCACGCCCTTTCGCAGCTTTGGCGGCGTGCGCGGCGCCGGGGGCGGCTTTTCCGGTGGTGGCGGCGGAGGCATTACCGCCCTCACCTACGACGATGTCGTCTACTTGTCGCAGAACTTGAAAAACGTAAGCGGCGTCTCACTGGAGCAAGGAACGACTCAAAACGTCAAGGGAGGGTCCGCCACAATGACCGGTGTCTCCATTGTGGGTGTGACCGCAGACTTCCTGGAGGTGCGCGACTATGCCGTCGACAGCGGCCGCTTCTTTACCCACGCTGAAGACGAGGCTACACAACGGGTTGCGGTTCTGGGCGCAGGGATTGCCGAAGACCTCTTCGAAGGCGTCGACCCGCTCGGCCAGCAAGTCAGGATCAGCTCCTCCCGCTTCACCGTCATCGGTGTGATGGCGGAGCAGGGCGTCGTCGGCGCGACCGACAACGACGGGCGCGTCTACATACCTGCGTCGGTTGTTTTCAAGAAGTTCGGCGGCTCAGGATTTGGCGGCAACAGAGTACGGATGATTTTGGTCAAAGCCGAGAGCGGCGACATGCTCGAGCGCGTAATGGACCAGATCACCGTCCTAATGGCCACGCGTCGAAACGTCGACCCGGCCGAACCCAACTTCGGCGTCCGCACACAGCAGGACATCGTCGACGCCCGCGCCTCGACTACTGCCGCCTTTCGCAGCCTGCTTGCCTGGGTGGCCGGCGTTTCGCTCGTGGTGGGCGGCATCGGCATCATGAATATCATGCTCGTCAGCGTGACCGAAAGGACACGCGAGATCGGGTTACGGCAGGCG
>DAOUHX010000042.1:0-4174 GCA_034428395.1 Caldilineaceae bacterium | reverse complement strand
AAGCCCGGCGGCGTTTCCATGGAGACGCTCGATGGCCGCATCGGCGATCTCGCCGATCTGCGTGTCGAGCGCGTTCATCTTGGTATGGAATTCGAGCAGCAGCACGCCGTCGCCCATCTCCAGCAGGCTGGCGCAGTCATTCTCTGTCAGCGCGGGCCGGCCCCGCTTCAGCGCGGCGACGTTGACCACGCGCTCGCTCTCGCCGGTGGGATCGAACTCGCCTTTCTGCGGGCTGTAAACCAATCTGCGCGCAGTGGTAGCCTGGTCTCCCGGACCCTCTTCGAACGCGTAGAAGGATTCATGCCCTTGTTCGAGCATCTCCTTCACCCAAGGGGCGACAGCCAAACCCTCCTCCTCCATGCGGGCGACCGTCTCGACGACGCCCAGCGCGTCCCAGGTCTCGAACGGGCCCATCTCCCAGCCGAAGCCCCACTTCATGGCGTTGTCGATATCGCTGGGGCCATCCGCGATCTCCGGCAGACGTTTCGAAGCGTAGGCGAGAGTGTGACTGAACGTGTGCCACAGCAGCCCGGCAGCCTCGTCATCGTCTCCAGGCGCTTCCTCGCCGGAAGTTCGGAGGGCGACGAGGCTGCGCAGGCGGTCGGGCAGGGGCGCGTTTCTAACCGCGTCCACGCTTGCCCAACTGGCGCGCGCCGGCTGCAGATAGTCCACCTCGCCCTCGGACGCCGCCTGCAGATCAAGGCCCCAGAAGCTTCTCCTGCCCGAGCTGTCCGCTGCCCTCTTGTAGAAGCCCTGCCCGCTCTTCGCGCCCAGCAGGCCATGTGCCAGCAGCGTCTGCAGCACGGAGGACCCGAGCGGCCCGCGCAGCACTTCGCGGTCGTCATCGTCGGGGACCATCTCGTACAGGTTTTCGCCCACCAACGCGGCCACGTCGATGCCGACCACATCCAGAAGACGGAATGTGCCGGTCTTGGGACGCCCAATCAGCGGGCCCGTTAACTGGTCAACCTCATCGACCGTGTAGTCATTGGCGATAGCGAACTCGAGCAGATCGCTGATGATGTAGCTGAACATGCGGTTGCCGACAAAGTTGGGCACGTCCTTGGCGACGACGACGCCCTTGCCCAATCGGGTTTCGGCGAACTCCTTCATGCCCGCGAGGAGTTCCGCGTCGGTCTCCGGTCCGGGGATGAGCTCCAGAAGGCGCAGGTAGCGGGGCGGATTGAAGAAGTGCGTGCCCAGAAATCGCCGCTTGAACGCCTGGCTGCGGCCGGCGCTGATGACCTGTATCGGGATGCCGGACGTGTTCGTGCTGATGATTGCACCGGCGGGGGCTACGGCTTCCAATTTCGCCATCAGCTCCTGCTTGGGGCGGGGCCGCTCGATGATCGCCTCGATGATCCAGTCGCTGCCCGCGGCTGCCTCCTCCAGATCATCCTCGACGTTGCCCACTGTGATCAGCCCGGCCCGCTCGGGGCTGAAGAGATTGGCCGGCTTTGCCTTGGCCATGCGCTCATGGCCGGCCTGGGCGATGCGGTTGCGTACGGCGCGGTCGCCGAGCGAGAGCCCTTTGGCCTCTTCCTCAGGCGTCAGTTCGCCCGGCGCGAGATCGAGCAGGTGGGAGGAGACACCGGCATTGGCCAGGTGCCCTGCGATAGCCGCGCCCATCGTACCGGCGCCGATGACGGTCGCGTGGCTTATAGTTTTGCTCATGTCGGTACTCCCTTAACTCAGAAACGTACTCAGGTCGTTCCCGGCGGCACGATGTTCGACTGCGGCCGGCAGAGGAATCACTTAGAGCACTCCCATCATCATGTCCCAAAGGCCGAAGAAGCGCAGAATCGAGTAGATGACAACGATGATGAGAAGGTAGCGCACCCAGCGATTGGCGTCTTTCACGGTGACGGCAAAGCGCACCGCGGCCCAGGCGCCGATGCTCTGGCCGACGGCCATCAGGGCACCCATCCACAGATTGATTTCGACAGACAGCCAAATGAAAACGGCCAGTGCGACGATGTTGAGGGCAAGCACGAAGATGAGCTTGACAGCGTTGGCGTGAACAATTGTGTAGCCCACGCCAAGCACGAGCGAGGTCACGAGGAAGACGCCCACGCCAGCTTGGATGAAGCCGCCATAGATGCCAATTGCGAAGAACAGAACCAAGACGAGGAGTCCAGGCCTCTCTTTGCGCACCTCCGACTTTTCGCGCAGCCATGTGGTCGGGTTGAAGAAGATCGTTACCAGAACGACAATCAACATGCCGCCGATGGCAAAATTCATGGCCTCTTTGTCAAGGAGCGTCGCCACTCGTGCACCGACAACAGCACCAAGCATGCCCGCCACGCTCAGCCAGAGGCCGAATCGCAACGAGTCTGCGTCGAGGATACTTTCGGGTACGGGCTGGCCAGAGTCGCCGCGAAGCTGCATACGCCCGCTACGGGCAAAGGTGGCGATGCCGACGACATTCTGGATGATCACGCCGATGCGGTTGGTCGCGTTTGCGGAATTGGGTTCTAGACCTAGGAAAATGAGCATCGGTAGGGTAACCGCCGACCCGCTGCCGGCCAGAGTGTTGATTATGCCGGCGACGATGCCGGCGAGAATTGCGAGAAGATACTGAAGCGGTGAGATGTCCATGCAGGCCTCACAGAGTTGGCACGATGCGCGCCAGGCGCTCGACGGTTTTCTCAAGGTCGGTCATGCCGGTGGCGAAGCTAAAGCGGACATAGCCTTCGCCGGCCTCGCCAAATGCGATTCCCGGCGTCGAGGCGATCAGCCCGTCCTCCAGCAGCCGCTGCGAGATTTCGAGGCTCTTCAACTCCGTCTGCGTGAACTCGGCAAAGAGGTAGAACGCGCCTTCGATCGGGCTGCTGCGGATGCCGGGTATCTCGTCGAGCGCGTCGAGCACGTAGTTGCGGCGGACGGCGTAGGAGGCGACCATTTCATGCACGCAGTCCTGGGGCCCATTGAGCGCGACCGCGCCGGCGACCATGGCAAAGCTTGCCGCAGAGGTGACGGTCTGCGTCTGGTATGTGCGGGCCAGCTTGGCGACAGGCGGCGGCGCGGCGATCCAGGCTAGGCGCCAACCGGTCATGGCGTAGTTCTTGCTGAAGCCATTGATTATGATCGTGCGTTCGGCCATGCCCGGCATGGAGGCGATGGAGCGATGCCGGACGCCGTCGTAGAGGATGTGCTCGTAGATTTCGTCGCTGAGGACGTAGAGATCGTGGCGTTGGGCCACGGCGGCGATGTCGTCGAGCTCCGGCTGGGTGAGGACGCGGCCGGTCGGGTTGCTGGGCGAACAGACCATAATCAGCTTGGTCTTTTCGCTGACATATTCTTCCAGCTGAGCGGCGCGCACGCGGAAGCTGTCGTCGGCCGGCAGGGGCACATGCACGGCCACACCGAGGTTCAGTCGCACCATGGGCGCGTAACTGACCCATGCCGGGTCGAGGACCATCACCTCGTCGCCTTCGTTGAGGAGCGCGGCCAGCGCCGTATAGATCGCCCACTTGCCGCCGGGCGTGACCAGCAGCTGATCGGGGACGGCCTGAACGTCGTTCTCCCGTTCCAGTTTGGCGCAGATGGCGTCAAGCAGCTCCGGCTTGCCGAAGGGAGGGGGGTAATGGGTGTCGCCGGCGGCGATGGCGTCGAAAGCGGCCTGCTGAATATGTTTGGGCGTGTCGAAGTCGGGCTCTCCGCCGGCGAGATTGATGACATCAAGGCCTTGGGCGGCCAGCTCGCGGCCCTTTTGCATCATCAGCGTCGTCGGGCTGCCCGGCACTGACTCGACCAGCTGTGAGAGGGGTTTCATCGGGAACTGCCTCCCTGGTATCCAGGATTTGCTGTTGACAGATCTAATTGTGAGATAGCGGAATCGAACACGATAACAGTTCTTTGCGTGAAGGCGGCACCTGCATTCAGGGCCACCTGCTTTAGAGCGTCGGGACTCGCCTCAGTTCAGCACGTCGGCGATAGCCGCGCACAGGTATTCCATGTTGGCCTCGGTCATCCCGGCGACGTTGATGCGCCCGGAACCGACTGCATAGATCGAGTGGCGCTCGCGCAGGGCCTGTACCTGAGGCGGCGTCAGACCGCTGAAGCTGAACATGCCCCGCTGCTGGGCGATGAAGGAGAAATCACGCGCCACGCCCTGCTCGTCCAACGTCTCGACGAAGAGATGGCGCATCGCGTTGATACGGTCGCGCATCTC
>DAOUHX010000041.1:0-7162 GCA_034428395.1 Caldilineaceae bacterium | reverse complement strand
TGTCAAATCAGGTTGCCATCGTCAGCGGCGCCGGTCAGGGGATGGGACGCGCCATCGCCCACCGCCTGGCGGATGAAGGCGCCAGCGTGGTCGCGGCCGACATCAATCTGGAGTCCGCCGGCCGCGTGGCGGCCGAGATCGAGGCGCAGGGCGCCGCCGCCCTGGCCCTGGAGGTCGACGTCACCAGCCGCACCGATACCGAGCGCATGGTGAATGACTGCGCCGACCGCTTCGGCCGCCTCGACATCATGGTCAACAACGCCGGCGTCCTGGCCATCACCCCCATTCTGGAGCTGGACGACAACGCCTGGGACTGGCAGATGAACGTCAACGCAAAAGGCGTACTCTACTGCTCGCAGGCCGCCGCCCGCCGCATGATCGACCAGGGCGAAGGCGGGCGCATCATCACCATCGCCTCCACCGCCGGCAAGATCCCGGCCGGCAAAGACGCCCCCATCGCCGGCTACGTCGCCAGCAAGCACGCCGCCGTCGGGCTGACCAAGCAGATGGCGCTCGAGCTGGCCCGCTACGACATTCTGGTGAACTGTGTTTTCCCAGGCATCGTCGAATCCGAGATGCTCGACTTCATGCACGCCGAAATCGCCCGTCTCGAAAGCACACCGCAGCACGAGGTCCGCGAGCGGGCGCGCGAATCGGTCCCGCTCGGCTACTTCCAGTCGCCGCAAAAGGTCGCCAACATGGTCGCCTTCCTTTGCTCGACCGACGCCGACTACTCTGTTGGCTCCGTCTTCGACGTGACCGGCGGCGCCTTTCCCTACTACTGAGTTCTTGGGCCTGCGGGACCGGTTCTGCCGGCGTCACCCGGCATCCGATGTGCCGAAACTCCACCGTCTCGATGCAAAAAATGCGATTGGAGATACGACCTCCCCTGGGGTATGATGCACGCCCAAGGGCGCCCACATCCAAATAGAAATTATCTGTTTTTCGCTGCCAGTCGCCAGCGGTCAATCGAGCCACTGGCAACTGGCCACTAACCACTGTAGTTCGAAAGGAGCGCTGAAACGCCAATGGCGAATCGTGATTTGTTCGACCTGACAGGACGGAATGCGCTCGTCACTGGCGGGGGGCGCGGGCTGGGCAAGGCGATGGCCACAGGGTTGGCGCAGTATGGGGCCAACATCGCCATCTTCGACATCGACATGGAAACGGCGCAAAGCACAGCCGAGGAGCTGAAGGCGCTGGGCGTGAAGGCGCTGGCCATGGAAGGTGATGTCCGTCGCGAGGAGGACGCGCAGCGGGCGGTGAACGAGACCGTCGAGGCATTGGGCAGTCTCGATATTCTGCTCAACAACGCCGGCATCGCCACCCTGGGACCGGCTGAAACGCTGCCTCTCGACGACTATCAGTATGTCTTCGACGTCGATGTCAAGGGCGTCTTTATTTTCTCCAAGGCCGCGTTTGGCCCGATGTCGCGCCAGGGGCGGGGCAACATCATCAGCATCGCCAGCATGGCCGGCATCAGCGCGCCCAATCCGCAGAAGCATACGCACTACAACGCGGCCAAGGCCGCGGTCATCATGATGACCAAGTCGCTGGCGTCGGAGTGGGCCGGCCACGGCATCCGCGTCAATGCCCTGGCGCCCGGCTATATGATCACGCCGCCTGTTATTAAGATGCGGGCCGAAGACCCCGAAATGTGGCAGCAATGGATGTCAAGAGTGCCGATGGGACGCGCCGGCGAACCGCCCGAATTGCAGGGCGCGGTGATCTATCTGGCATCCGATGCCTCAAGCTACATGACCGGCAACATCATGGTCATCGACGGCGGCTATACCTGCTGGTAGGCCGCGAAAGGCGCGGCCGCTCAACCCGCCGCGCCACCAGCACCCCTGAGTGATAAGGAGTCCCGCCAAAAAAATGTCCGCTTGTTCGTAGCGTGATCGGTGCCTCTCAGATCGCCGACCGCGTCAAAAGAGTCTGGTTCCGGACGGAGTCGCCCTCTGTCGAGTCAGCAGCACGAGATTCCATGAGATTGCTTGTTCGATCGTATGATTTCAGCGGCTATTCGTCGCCAACGTAATCGTGCAGCACTCACCAAATCAAGGAGGATCAGAGCAATGACTCAGACCAAAGGAAGGTTTCTTGTATGTGCGCTCCTGGCATTCGTCCTTCTACTGGGCGCCTGCCTGCCTGCCGCAGCGCCCGCCTCGGACGGCGAAATGGCCGCCGAGAAGAAGACCTTCACCTACGCCGCCATCAGAGAGTGGCGCACCATGGAGGCGTTCAATGCCTATGACGAGGTACAGTCGCCCGGCCTGCGCAATGTGATCGAGGTGCTTTTGGACCGCGATCCTGTCTCGAACGAGTTGATCCCCGAACTTGCCACCTCCTTCGAGCAGCTCGACGAGCTCACATGGAGCTTCACAATTCGCGAAGGCGTCAGCTTCCACGATGGCTCGCCCCTGAACGCCGAGGCCGTCGCCTACGCCGTAAACCATCAGTGGAGCGAGGAGAACGCCTTCCAGGTGCGCGGCTTCATGGGGCCGCAGATCACGGCCGAGGCCGTCGACGAATTTACGGTCCACGTGATGACCGCCTCCCCCGATCCGATCCTCCCCAACCGGATGCACCTTCAGGGCATCTCATCGATGAAGCAGCTTCTCGAGGAGCCGGACCAGTATGCGCTCGTTCCCATCGGCACCGGCCCGTATAAGTTCAAGGATTTCATTGCCGGCGACGCGCTGATCCTCGAAGCCAATCACGACTGGTGGGGGCTCGACCCTGACCAGGGCGCGCGCGGCGCGATCAACTTCGACGAGGTTGTCTTTCTCTATCGCCCCGAGGACGCCGTCCGGCTAGCGCAGGTGAAGACCGGTGAGGTCGACATCGCACAGTGGGTTTCGGCCGAGAGCTGCCTGGAGGCTGAAGCCACCGAGGGTATCGGCTGCCGCAGTGAGGTCAGTGTCGAAACCCTGTTTATGCGCATGGACCTCGAACCCCCGCGCGAAGGCACCGCCTTCGGCGACCAGCGGGTCAGGCTGGCATTCCAGCTGGCGGTCGACTACGATACCATTCTCGATACGATTCTGGGCGGCCAAGCGACCATTGCCCGTCAGATGGTCGGCCCCTCCGCCACCGGGCACAACGAGAGCATCGAGCCATACGGCTACGATCCGGAGCGCGCCAAGCAGCTTCTGGACGAGGCCGCGGCTGACGGCGTGCCCGTCTATGAGACCGAGTTCGTCAACGTCAGTCTGATCGGCTGGTTTTCACGCAGCGAAGAACTGCACCAGGCCGTCAACGGCTACTTGCAGGAGCTCGGTCTCAATGTCGTGCTCGAGGTGTCCGAACTGGAACCCTTCATTGAGAAGGTCGGCAAGCGGCCCCCGCCTGGACGCGGCCGCTACTTCTTCGTAGGCCCGCACGGCAATGAGCTGTACGACTACGCCCTCTCGCTCAAGGGCCATCTCTCCTGCGAAAGCCCGTTCGCGACCGGCTGCTTCCCCGAGTTGGATGTGATGCGCGAAGCCGCCGAACCGCTGATCGGCGCAGAGCGCGATCAGGCCCTGCAGGATATCGCCCAGTATGTCCATGATCAGGTCTATTCCGGCGCGGTCGCGCACCTGGACCTCTCCTATGCTGTCAGCGATTGCCTGAACTGGGTCGTTCCGCTAGGCCATCGCGCGCTGGCAAAGGACATGGACAATACCTGCGACTGAGAGCCGCGTACGACAAACTCAGAATTGGTAAGAGTTGTACTGCAGCATGTGGAAGCCGTTCGCTCGGATCTTCTGACTTCGGGGTGAGCGGCCTCCACTGTCCACCGATCGTCAAGAGAGGAGTGAGAAAGAGACAACAGGCAGTTCTCTCTCCTCTCCTCTTCCTTCTCTCCTGATTTGTAAGGAGTGTCTGAATGGCCCGCTACGTGGCACGTCGACTGGTCCAGTCGCTCTTCGTCCTCGTGGTTGTCCTGACCCTCGTCTTCTTTGCAGGACGCGTCATCGGCAATCCGGCCGTCCTCATCCTGGGCCCGGAAGCGCGCGCCGACGATGTCAAAACGCTCGAGAAGCGCTTCGGCTACGACCAGCCGCCCCTCGTCCAGTTCGGGCGCTATGCACGCGGCGTCCTCTCCGGCGATTTCGGCAACTCGTGGTGGCAGCTCAGACCGGCGCTGCCGATGGCGTTGGAACGGCTTCCCGCCACCCTCAAGCTCGCCGGCGTGACCATGCTGTTCGCGCTGCCTCTGGCCATGCTGCTGGGCTCGCTCGCCGCCTGGAGGCCCGGTTCACCCGTGGACAAAGCCGTCAACGTCATCTCCCTGACCGGCGCCTCCGCCGTCGACTTCTGGATCGGGCTGATGCTGATCCTCCTCTTCGCCGTTCAGCTGCGATTGCTGCCAACGTCCGGCTCCGGCTCGTTGAAGTTCATCATCCTGCCCGCCCTGACCCTGTCGCTCAGGCCGCTCGGCCGCGTCGCACAGGTAACGCGCAGCGCCATGCTCGATCAGCTGAGCAGGCCTTACATCAAGACCGCGCGCGCCAAGGGGTTCAAAGAGCGCAGAATCGTCCTCGGCCAGGCGCTCAAGAACGCATTCATTCCGATTATCACCCTGTCCGGCGACGAAGCGATCTCCACGCTCAACGGTGCGGTCGTCGTCGAAACCGTATTCGCCTGGCCCGGCCTGGGACTTCTCATCGTCTCGGCCGTGACAAATCGCGACCTGCCGCTGATCGAGGCTCTTGTCTTTGTTGTGGCGGTCATGATTATCGTCACCAATCTATTGGTTGACCTTACCTACTCCTACCTGGACCCGAAGGTGCGCTACGGCTAGAGAAGGATACGAGTGACAGCTTCGAATCAGATGACCGCCGGCGACGGCCCCGCGGTGCCAGACCCATTTGAAGCTGCGCGCGGCATAACCGCGCGCAAGCTGCTGCGCGCGCTCTGGCGCGACAAGCTGATGCTCTTCCCGCTCATCTTCCTTGCTGCGCTCTTCGTGGCCTCAGTGGGAGCCGACTTTCTCGCGCCCCACGATCCCCTCGACCAGAATCTGCGCTCGCGCAATTTGCCGCCGATGTCCATGCCCGCCGCCGAGGCAGAAGGTTTTCGATACATCCTCGGCGCTGATCCGCTCGGCCGCGACCTGTTCAGCCGCCTGATACACGGCGCGCGCGTCTCGCTCGCCGTCGGCCTTGCCAGCGTTCTGGCTTCGGGCACGATCGGCATCCTGCTGGGCCTGATGGCCGGCTACCATCGCGGCTGGCTCGACGACCTTGTCATGCGCGGCGTCGATGTTCTCCTGGGCATTCCGGGTCTGCTGCTGGCGCTCTTCATCCTCTTCCTCGTCGGCACCGGCTTCTGGAACCTGGTCATCGTCTTTGCCCTGACGCGCTGGATGATCTACGCGCGCGTGACCCGCGGCCTCACGCTTTCGTTTCGCGAGCAGCCCTTCGTCGAGGGCGCGCAAACGATCGGCTGCAGCGACAGCCGCATCATCTTCCGCCACATCCTGCCCAACCTGGCATCGCCGATCCTGGTGCTGGCGACACTCGAAATCGCAATCGTGATCCTCGCCGAGGCCGGCCTGAGTTTCCTGGGCATGGGAATCCAGCCGCCCGCACCCACCTGGGGCCGCATGGTCGCCGAGGGCCGAGACTACATTACCAGCGCACCGTGGCTGATCACCTTTCCCGGCCTCGCCATTCTGCTGACGGCCCTTTCGCTCAATCTCTCCGCAGCCTGGCTGCGCATGGTAAGCGATCCCGTGCAGCGCTGGCGCTGGTTCGCCAGCCCGCCCGGGCCGGGCAGCGCGACGGACGCGCCGGTTGCCCCTGTCCACAGTGACAGCATCGAAATGTCCGAACCGGCGCACACGCCTGCCGCCAAAGGCCGCCATCTGCTCGAAGTGAACGGCCTGCGCGTCAATTTCCGCACACCCGAAGGCACGCTCAACGCGGTCAATGGAATCAGCTACACGCTGGACCGGGGGCAAACGCTGGCCATTCTGGGCGAGTCAGGCTCGGGCAAGACGGTCAGCGCCGAAGCCGTCATCGGTATTCTCGACAGCCCGCCCGCGTTCGTCACCGGCGGCTCGGTCCTCTTTGACGGCGTCGACCTGCTGCAGGTCCAGCCGGCGCGGCGCCGGCGCCTCTGCGGCGAGAGGATCGCGATGATCTTCCAGGACCCTTTGAGCGCACTCAACCCGGCTTACACGGTCGGCTCACAGATCGCCGCCATGTTCCAGGAGCATCGCGGCACGTCCAAACGCGAAGCCACAGCCAAAGCCATCGAGCTGATGGACCGTGTGCGCATTCCATCCGCGCGCGAACGTGTGCACGACTACCCGCACCAGTTCTCCGGCGGTATGCGCCAGCGCGTGATGATCGCCTCTGCCATCGCACTGGACCCCGACCTGCTCATCGCCGACGAGCCCACAACCGCTCTGGACGTCACCATCCAGGCCCAGATTATGGAGTTGCTCGCCGAGCTCCAGCAGGAGACCGGCATGGGTCTGATCCTCATCACCCACGATCTGGGCGTCGTAGCCGACGTTGCCGATAGAGTTGCTGTGATGTATGCTGGCAAAATTGTTGAGACAGGCCCGATCGAGGAGATCTACAACCGTCCGGCTCATCCCTACACAAAGGGGCTTTTGGAATCCGTGCCGCGCGTCGATCAGAAGCTGGATTCTCTGCAGCAGATCAGCGGCGCGCCACCCAATCTGCGCCTGATCCCGTCCGGCTGTCCCTTCCATCCCCGCTGCGCCTACGTGATCGACCGCTGCTCGGTCGAACCGCCGCCGCTGTACCCAGTTTCGCAGGAGCGCAGCGCCGCCTGCCACCGTTTCGAGGATCTTTTGCATGACAATTGACAGCGGCGAATCGGCCTCCGGCATGCAAGAACAGCCAGAGGGGCCTCTGCTCAGCGTCAAGGACCTGGTAAAGCACTATCCCATCGAGCGAAAGGGCTTTCTGGGCGCCCGGCGGGGAACGATCAAGGCGGTCGACGGCGTAAGTTTTGACCTGCACCGGGGCGAAACGCTCGGGCTGGTCGGCGAGACAGGCTGCGGCAAGTCCACCATCGCCAGGACACTGATGCGCCTGGAGGAACCGACCGGCGGCGCAGCCTATTTCAAGGGCCGGGATCTCTTCACCCTGTCGAAAGCCTCCGTGCAGGCCCTGCGCCGTGAGATACAGATGGT
>DAOUHX010000040.1:0-6865 GCA_034428395.1 Caldilineaceae bacterium | reverse complement strand
CTCGTACTTCATCGTGTGATGTTCGCCTATCCAGAACTCATCGAATCCGAGCGCTTCAGCTCTAACGGCCAACTCGACATCCTCTTCGTAGCACTGTGCCAACGGTTTCTCCGGCGGATGGAAAGGCATAATGAAAATACCTGACTTAATCTGCTGCCCATTGGTTGTCATGGTTCTGCCCTCCTGTCGGGTGGCTGTAAATCGCTGCGCTGGGTCTGGATAGGGCTCGGTCGCCTACTCAGGCGAAGGGGGTGGCCGCCGCTTGGGAACGATCGGCTGCACAATGGCGCGTTGTTCCGGCGTCAGCCGCGCCAGCAACTCGGCGGACGGCACATAGCCGAAGCGGTGGCCGAGAAGCGATGGAACGTAACGAAAGACGAACATGCGCCGCTGGCCGGGATTGGTCCGCTGCGTGGAGCCGTGGCAAAGCGCGTCATTGAACAGGAGCGCGTCGCCGGCCTTCAGGTGAAGCTCCACGGCGTCTTCGATAATGCCGCCAGGTTCCTGCGTGATGCCGCCGTTCAGCTTCTGCAGGGGATGCGGAAAGTCCGACTTGTGGCTGCCTGGCACGATGATCGTCGCGCCGTCTCCCGGTCCCACGTCGGTCAGAGGAATCAGCAGCGACAACATGCTGCATACCCACTCGCCGTTGCGGCGTCCGCTGCGCTGGTGATGGTCGCTGTAGTGTCCGCCCGAGTGAACACCGATAAACCCGCCCCCCTCGCGCACGTTCAGCAGCGCCTCGTGGATGTATGGGTTGGTTGACGGACCAAGGAAATGGCGCACGCGATCGATCCAGGCCGGATGGTCGATCAGCCGTTCGAAAATCTCTCCCCCTTCGATGATGTCCTGCAGATTGGTGCCGTCCACGCCGCCATAGGTGTGGACGTAGACATTGCCGTACCACTGCTCCTGTCCCAGCGGCGGCAGGGCGTCGATCCAGTCGTTGACCGCGCCCACGTGGTCGGCATCGAGCGCCTGCCGGACCACCGTGTAGCCGCGTAGGTCGAACAGATACTCCTCCCGCGTCGAGAGCATCTCCCCCTCCTTTCCTTCAGCCGGCGCCGGGCTCACGTCCGTCACCTGCCTCTTCGCAATCCAGCCGATAGGCCGGTCGTGGCGTTGCCAAGATGGCTGTGTCGACGTGTCCGGCGCTCTTCACGCCGCCAGTTCGATGCGGAAACTATAGAGCTGGGCTGTGTCCATGTGAAAGCGTAGCCGCACTGGCCCGTTCCCAGGCGTCCGCTGCTGTCCCTGCCAGCGAACGCTATGGCGCACGCTGTCCGACCGGATCGCCGTGCACTCCTCCTGCGAAAAGCCTGGAAGCGACTGGCCGTCTGCAGCCAGCAGTTCGACCGCCAGGCTGCCCTGCGAGGCATCGGCGTTGACCACGAGTTGCCCTGACGGCAGATTGAGCGGGACAGTCTCGACGACCCCGCCCAGATGACCCGCGTCGAGCGAGACGAAGCCGTCCAGCCGCCAGGAAGCGCGTGCGATGGTGACCGTCTTGGGAGGCATCGTTCCGCCGTGCATGGTATTGATGGCGGTGTAGTAGTGCCAGACCTCGTCGCCGCAGATGACGGGCCGGTCGGCAGAGCAGAGGATGCAGCCGGCGTCGAAGCTGCCGGGTTTGCCGCGGGGAATGATCGGTGTGCGGTCGAAAAATCGTTCCCATTTGCGACCGTCGCGGCTGTGTACGAGTTGCGCCTCGATGGGGCCGTCCCAGGGGCTCTGTTCGGCGCCAACATCCTGGCCGCGGGCATCGCGCATAACGTTGAACACCGGCAAAAACCCGAGAAATTGGCGGCCATACAGGAAGCCCGCCATGCCGTAGAATTCACCCCTCTGCTCCGGATCCTGGACCCAGGCGTCATCCTGATCGTCGCTGACGATGATCAGCTCGGGATCGGACCAGTCGAGGAAGTTGCGGCTCGTGCACACTGCGATCAGCCGGCGGTCGAAACCGCCAATGTCGCCCCAGCGCCGGTGAAAGGCGAAGTACTCGCCATTCTGACGATCGTGGGCCACCGTGATCGTCTCAAGCGTTTCCTCGGAGTTCATCAGGATGGGATTGACGGGATATTCGTTCCAGACCAGGCCGTCGGCGGAGTGGGCAACCCAGTAGCCGAACTGCGCGCGGTTCCAGTCCCAAGCCGCCATCTTGTACCGCTCCGAAGGGTCCGCCGTTTCGTCAACGATGACGGTAGGGCTGTGTTTGTCAAAGACCAGGATGTTGTTTTGCCGCGAGCCGTCAAACTCGTGCAGCCCCAACTCCGGCTTCTCCCAGTGGATGCCGTCCTCGGAAGTTGCGTAGAGGATCATATCCCCCTGCCGCTCGCGCAAGCCCGGCGCGCGCTGCTTTTGCCCGCGGCCCAGCCGCGTGAGGTACCACATGCGGAACTGGCGGGCGTCGGCGTCGTAATGGACCGTGCCGTAAACGTAGACCCGTTTCCCCTCCCAAGGCCGGTCCGGCAGGAGTACGGGCTGGTCCAGTTTTTTTGCGGGATGGAGCGTGCGCGCGACGCCCGACTTGGCGCTGACGATGGCGTCGTCAACGAAGAGCTGCGTCTCCGTGCCGATCGAAAGCATCTCTCCGTCCGCTGCGTTCTGAAGGCCCATGCCGTTTCCTCCGATTCACCCGCGATTGGCGACGTTTCTAGCTGACAAATTGAAAGGCATAGAGCTTACAACCGTTCATCATGAAGCGCAAGCACACCTCGCGATCCGCCAGCTGGCCCAGCTCCGCGTTTCCTGCCCAGGAGGCGATGTGGCGAACCGAGTTTCCATTGATTTCGTCGGCTTGGTCGATGCCGTAGCCTGCCAGGGGCAGGCCGCTCCGGTCCTCGATCTGGACGCGGATCGCGCCTCCGGCACTGGTATCGGCGTTGATCGACAGCTTGCGGCCGCGAAAACGCAAGGGCACTGTGACAAGCTCGCCGCCTTCGTAGGGGGCATCGGCCGAGATGAAGCCGTCCAGGCGTAGGCGGGCGCGGAAGTAGGCGCCGCGTTTGAGAGCGACCTTCTCGCTGATGCCGTACCGGAAGCCGCCGTAGTAGACCCACAACTCATCGCCGACCGGCACCGGCTGCGTAAAGGCGTAGATCATTTTGGAATCGCCCGCATCCGGCGGCCCCAACCGCAGGAAGGGGTTCCTCCCGCCCGCGCGCTGCCACTTGATCCCGTCGCGGCTGGTGGCGAGCTGCACGTCGACCGTGTCGGGGAAGCCGCCCATCTTCTCCTGGTCGCGGCCACCCTCCGGGAACGGATTGGCGGACCAGTGCCACCACGCCTCGGGCAGCGCGAGGTAAACGTCGGAGGTGCCCGGGTATCTGAAGACGCAGTTGCCGTGAAAGTCCACGATCTGGCGGCTCTCCCGGTTGCGCTTGACCGGCAGTGTCAGGTCGGTCTCGTCGGCAGCCAGCACGGCGCCCAAGTCCTGCCAGTTTTCGAAGTCGGGCGAAACAAGCCGCCGCACCGAACGGTAGGAGTCCCCGCGGCTGTCCGCCGTCCAGTGGCGCGAGTAGCCCACATACTGCTTGATCCGCTCGTCCCAGAAAGCCACGTTGAGGCAGTCGGCATAGCCCGGGACCGGATTGTTCGCGCACGCCGTCCAGCGCAAACCGTCTGGCGAGTGGAAGCCGGAGAGGCCGGACTTGCCCTCTTCCGCCACCCTGATTTCGCTCCAGAGTTTGTAGAGGCGTTCCGGCGGCGCGGTTGGGTCCTTAAACACGGTGCCACCGTTCCAGCCGGCCTGTTGCACGGGGTCATGCGCAGCCGGCGCCAGAATGTTGTTGTCCCCGCTGCCCCTATACTGCACCAGACCGAGGTTGGGGCGCTCCCAGTGCACGCCGTCGCTCGATTCCGCGTAGCAGAGTCGGCCGCGTGTATGCCGCCAGAAGAGGGCCGCGTCCGCGGCCGCGCCGGTTACCGGGAGCTCCACGCCCGCGGGCGGGTCCCACTCGTAGGCCAGATACCAGAGGCGAAAAATGTCGCCTTCCCGCATCACCGTCGCGTAAGGATGGAGGCGGTATTCCCACGGCGCCTCGGGCAGCAGGACCGGCTCGTGGTCCTGGTACGGTGCGTTCATGGTGAGGCGGACGTTCCGCATCGATGAAATCGCCGCCTCGTCGATGAAGAGTTCTTTGTGCGTGCCGATGTCGCGTATCTGGTCTGATTGGGTCATATTGGTGTTATCTAAAATCGTGTCGTTGTCTGGGTTCCTCAATTGACAATCAAGCAGCACTACCGCGGTAAAGCCAACAGGCCACAAGCCAACGCGCCATATCTCACTGCACTCCATCCCCCCTCACCACAGCGACCCCATCGGCTCACACGCATTATACACATCACACGCCACCCGAATCGCAAACAACTCCGCCTCAAGCATCGAGATCTCCACCCGCACCGGACGGTCCACCAACTCCGAGATATCCTCCCGCTCGCGCCAGAGCGGGCGGGCGTGGAGATGGTCGCCGCTGATCGTTTCCGCCTCCTCCCATGTGTAGCCGGGGATGGGCTGCGCGGTCATTCCGTCGAGCATCTGCACGCGGATTCCGGTGTGCGCCAACGTGCGCACGTTCAGCCGCATCTCGCCGTCGTGCGGGATGATCACCTTGGTGCGCAGCACCCCCTCGCGGCCCCAGGTCTTCAGCGAGCAGAAGCCGTCGAGCCGCATCTCGTAGAGCATTGGGCTGCGGTAGCCGGCGCCGTACGGCCATTCCGTCTTCTTGTCGACGCGCGCCGCGTGGCCGCCGTAGTCGCTGATGACGAAGAAGAGCAGCTTGTCATCCGGCGTGCGCAGCATCTCCTTGCCGTAGGCGGAGCCGCCGCCCGGCAGGCCGTAGTCGTGCAGGCCGATGAACGGTTCGCGCTCAGTGCGGTACCAGTAGAGCCCGTTGTAGCTGTAGGCCAGCTGCGTATCCATGCGCCCCAAGTATTTGATCTGCGGCCAGTTGCTGCTGAGGCTGACCTCTTCGAAGCGGTCGGTCGTGAAGATGTTGAGGAGGCCGATGTAGAAGTCCTCATACGGACGCGGCGGCATATCGTAGAGCTCGGTCCCTACCAGGTCCAGCGAATCCGGCTGCATGATCGTGACCGGCCGCGTAAACTCCGTAAAGTCGGTTGTGGTTGACATCGCGACACGGCGGTCGCCGTAAACAGGACGCACGAAAAGCTGGTACAGGCCCGCCTCGTGGTTCCACAGAAAATCGCCGGCGATGTCGGAACCGGGGTCCAGCCACGGCCCTGACCGGTCGACGGTGAATTGCACACCGTCCTCCGAAAAGCCGCCCCAGGTCAGGTGACTCTCCACGTCGAGCACGGCCGAGGCGTAGCCCCGCTCCGCCAGCGGAGTCCCTGCCAGCGTGTGCACCGCGTGCCCCCAGATCGGCGCGCCGTCCTGGTCGACGATAACGTCGCCGAACCGCTGCCAGGCCAGTTCAGGCGCGGGATCGTAGACCGGGTCGGGCCAGTTGTAAGGGTCGTCGGACAGCAAACGGAACTGGAACTCGCCCGCGCTGACACCCGGCGTGCGGTCGCGGCTCTCCCTGCCCGGAAACGCGACCAGGTAGAGCGCGTACTTCCCCAGCCGCTCGTCGTAGAAAGCGGTTGGGTAGCCGCCGTAGCCGTCCCAGCCGGGCGGATAGAAGTCAGAGAAGATCTCCTTCACAAACTTCGGCTTGCCCCACACGCGCTCCAGGCAGTCGCGGCGTTCGAGCATCCAGTCATCGAAAAACCAGATCCCATTCATACTGCATCCATCTCGTCGATGCGGAAGCTGTAGAGACTGGCATCCCGCAGGTGAAATCGCAGGCGTAACGGCTGGCCGGCAGGCAGGCGCGAGTTTCCATTCCAGACCACCGTCTGGCGCACGCTGTCGGTTTGAACTGTCTGACATTCGTCGCGTGTGTACCCCGCCAGCGGTTCCCCCTCAGCGGTCAACACCTCGACCTCCAGGCTGCCGCCGCCGGCATCCGCGTTGACGACAAGCCGCCCGCCCGCCGGTAGCAGCGGGACAGTCTCGACCACACCGCCGAAATGACCGGCGTCCAGCGAAACGAAGCCGTCCAGCCGCCATCCCGCCCGCCCGATCGAAATCGTCTTGGGCGGCATCGGCCCGCCGTGCATCGTGTTGACGGCGGTGTAGTAGTGCCAGACCTCGTCGCCGTGGACGACGGGGCGGTCGGCCGAACAGAGGATGCAACCGGCGTCGAAGCTGCCCGGCTCGCCGCGCGCGATGATGGGCGAACGGTCTTCGAACCGTTGCCAGGTGAGCCCGTCGCGGCTGTGGGCGAGCTGGACCGCAATCGGGCCGTCCCACGGCGCCTGGTCGATCTCCTTCCCGGACTCCGATATCTCCGCCGGCGCCTGCAACCCTATGCTACCGTCCGCGGCGACGGACGCGGGCATGCCGGGTTCGCCGCGTGCATCTTTGATGACATCGAACACGGGCAAAAACGCCAGAAACTGTCCTCCGTATGCAAAGCCGGCCATACCGTAGAACTCGGTGCGCTGCCCTTCGTCCTGCGCCCAGGCGTCGTCCTGCTCATCCGGCGTCAGGCAGACGCCGTGGCTTTCCCAAGCAGTGAAGTCCCGGCTGGTGGCGACGGCGACCAGGCGCCGCACGTGCCCGCGCACCGCCCCCCAACGGCGGTGGAAGGCGAAATACTCGGCTGTGTGCGGGTGGCGGGCGACCGAAACTGACTCGAGGATCTCGTCGTCGCCGACCAGGACCGGATTGCCGTCGTACTCGCGCCAGCTCAATCCGTCGGCCGAATGCGCGATCCAATAGCCGTCCCTGCCCTCCGCCCAGTTCCAGCAGGCCAGCTTGAAGCGCTGGTCGGGCGGGGCGTCGGCGTCGACGGTG
>DAOUHX010000039.1:0-6700 GCA_034428395.1 Caldilineaceae bacterium | reverse complement strand
GGGGAAGGCCGGCCATGCAGCAGGAGCGCCTCGGGATGCAGCTCCTCGAAGTCGATGCCGCCGGCACCGTGGCCGTCCCAGACGAGCACCTCCTCCACGCCGGCCTCCAGCAGACCGTCTACCGCGGCGTTGACCTCGCCGGTCACCAGCCGCTTGCCGGAATCGTAGTAACGGCCATCGGGATAGGACTGGTCTGTGAAGGAAACGACCCCGGCCACGCCTTCCATATCGGTTACCATAAAGACCTTCATGCCCGTCGCTCCTTTACCGAAATGCGGCAGGTGAAAAGGGCCAGCTTATCTCTTCCTACTCTAGCCAGCCGCTGTTATCCGGCGGAAACTGCGTACAGAGAACCGACTGATACCCTCCGACCCCTATCAGCCGCTGAGCGGTAGGCCGCGTCGAGTAGCTCGACCGTACGCCAGCCGGTCTCCGGCGGCGACATGTTGGGCGCGCCGCGAACGATGACATCGACCAGGTTGTCCACCGGCGCCGAAGCCTGGTAGCTCTGCCCCGCAGCCAGCGGCGGCAGTTCCTCCGCGGAGCCATCTTCATAGTAGATTGTGCAACTCTCCTGGCCTATGTTGACGTCGACCCAGCCCCGGTCACAGTAGACCTGCACCACCAACTCCTGCTCCGGGCCGCGCGCATGGAGCGTGCCGGTGCTGCCGACATTGGCCAGCGCGCCGTTGTCCATCTGCACGATCATGGCGTCAACGACATCAACGCGCGTGTCGAGGCTGTCCATCAGCGCCAGCACGCTGACCGGCTTCAGTCCGGTCAGATGCAGCATCAGCGCGGCCGAATGGGTCACCTGCAGATGGCCCTGGCCCCCGCCCGAGCGCTCCGGGTCGCTGTAGACATCGCCGGGGCCGGTGACCGGATACCGGTAAAGGTTGTCATGGACGTTGTCATTGCCCCGGTAGAGGTCTATGACACAGGAGGCAAACATGTTGTTGATATAACGGATTCCGCCCAGCCGCCCCGAGCCGAGCACCTCCTTCGCCCGCAGCACATGGGGATTGTAGTTCCACGGGTAGCCGACAATCAGCTGGCAGCCGTTTACGCGACTGAGCCTGGTCAGATGGCGGGCGTGCTCCGCGATCAACACCATCGGCTTTTCCAGCAGCACGTGCAGGCCGTGTTCGAGGCAGACGCGCGCCACCTCGTAATGGGCGGCGTGCCAGACCGCGATTACGACGCCGTCCAACTGCTCCTGCTCCAGCATAGCGCGGAAGTCGGTATGGGTCTTGTCAACGCCATAGTGCCGCGCCGCTTTTTCCAGCGCGTCTGGACGCACATCTGAAAGGGCGACGAGGTTGGCGTCCGGATTCTCCTGCAGGGCGGGAATGTGGGCGGTTGTGGCCCACCATCCGGTCCCGATGACCGCGATTCGGGCTGTGTGGGGCATGGGAGTTTTCAAATCTGTGTTTTCAGCGCCCGCAGCAACTCATGCTGCCAGCAGCGGTCTGACCTCATCCCGCATCCTGATCGTTTCGGTCATCACGTCCACCTTGTCGCAGTCCATCCAGGGGTCGTGTTCATATTCCAGCGTCAGGTAGCCGCTGTAGCCGGCGGCCTTGAGCAGCTCGACAACCGCGGGGAAGTCGATCACGCCGTCATCCCAGCGCGCCTGCAGCTGGCCGCGGCAGGCCTGCCGCAGATGGACGTGTCCGGCGTAGGGGACGAGGGGATCCACGGCGGCCGGCTGATAGCCTTGGGCCACGTAGTGGGAGTAGTCCAGCACGATCTTGAGCGCGGGATTGCTTTGCAGAAATGCCAGCGTGTCGAATGGACTTTCCAGCACCGACTCGACGTGCGGCTCGAACAGCAGAAGAATATCCTCGGCGGCCGCCAGCGCCGCGAGTTCGTTCATCGCCGCCGCCGACAGCTCCACCGCCTCGTTATGCGGGATGCCCTCCTGGTCAACGCCCGGCAGCACCAGGACAGAGGGGATGGCCGCGGCGTTGCAGAACTGGAGTACCCGCGTAAACGTCTCCCGATTGGCAGCGCGCACGCTGTCGTCGGCGGAGTTGAGCGGCCTGTCGTCGAAGCCGTCCCCAAAGAAAAACAGCAGGTTGCCGACCGGAAGACCGGCCTCTGATACGCGCCGGGCCTGTCCGTGGGGATCGCGTTCGATCTCGGCCGAATCGAGCAGCCCGCCAGGCATCGCGATCAGGTCCATCGCCTGCACGCCGAGCGCCTGCAGGATCGCAGCCGACTCCGGCAGAGTGGCGCCGACGAAAGACCAGGCCGCGCCGGCAAGTTTCATGGCGGTCAGGGTGGTCATGGTGGTCTCCAGGACGCTTGGCAGTCAGGAAATGAAACATGAGACATCGTCCGTAAGCTGAATCCTTTACTTGTCTCTTATCTCATATCCTTTGCTAGGAGGCCGAGAGCAAACACTGATAAGTAAAGGATTTGACAGAGTGTAGAGAACTGTGTTTGAAGGGCACAGATATTAATCATCAGGCGAAGTGCAGAGTATCAGCATAACTATTCGATTGTTCTTCCAAGAGCACTCGGATCTGATAGATTTGGACTGACTTTTGCGATAAAAGGGTCAATTTCAGCCGATAGAATCGTGTGTGCAGACAATGCAAGATTTTTGTCTTCGCTTATTCCAAGTGACTGTACGCTTAGCAAACACCAGGAGGATTCAACCCGCATATGTGTTTACTTATTTCTTTACTTACATACGAGATATCTACAGATAAGTAAAAGGTTTAATGATGTTCAGAATGGTTTGCTAGGATTGTCAATGAGCTGCGTCGACCTTCCTTCATCATTTGATTTGCTTCTGATAGGAACTTCCTAGCTCAATCATCCGGTCCTTTTAGAAAGGTCCATGCCGGTCGATTTCGCGTTCCTTGATTGACGATTTTGCCAGAGATGCGAAGTCTCTGAATTAGATTGCGAACTTTGTTCCGTTTCTGTTTTAAGTTGAGTCGGTTAGGTAGCGTCGGCAATAGCACTTCATCAATCTCTTTCCGGCTCACTGGTCCATATTCGCGCACAACCTTTAGAACCATGTCCCGATAATACCGGTTATCGAAGCCGCGCTCTCGGATGTGCGCACCTATCGTATCAGTTGCCTTGGCGATGACGTTGGCTACCATCAATTTTGGATAGCGCCCTGTCACCAAGCCGGCATTTTTGAGAGACCGATGTTCGGCCTTTTTTATGCGTATTCCCTTTTGGACTCGGTCAAGCAGCATAACCTGTTCGAGGTCAAGGTCCGTCCTCTCCAGGAGCAGACGAGTGTACCGTTCATCCAGAATCCGTCCATTAAGATTCACTGTAACAGCACCCGACTTGACCAAGTCATAATCCGGCAAAGGGAAAGAACGCCTGCGTTGAGTCTCGAACATGCGCTTAATCCCTCCGCCTTGTGTATCGATCAAGTTCAACTCGACCATTGCATCCGCCAGGAATGTATTGCGGTAGAAAGACTGCGGAGCGTCCTGGCGGATGACCGTTTCTATATCGCCAGGCAGAAAGTCGCCGACGTTTGTCAAAATCACTCGATCGGGAAACTCAACGACGATGATTCTCCCCCTTAACTGGTAGTCCTGATGCGCGATGCAGTTATGCAGTGCCTCCCTGATTACCCAGAAGTCATACTGCGTAAGCTCCACCGGGAACAGTGTCCCGCTTGGCATGGTGCGCACAACCAGATTGCGGATTCGGCTCTGTAACCTGTCTCCCGCGAGCAGAAAAGGCGGACCGAAGTGTTCATAGTCGAGTTCGCGGTTGTCCGCGTCTTTCAGTATCCACGAGATCTTGGCCACCGCGGGTGTGAGCAGTGTGGCCGACTCAGCGCGGCCAAGGAGAAGGAGCGCAGCGCGCGTTACCCTACCCTGTTTCAAGACCCGCGCTTTGTTTAGGAGGGTGATATCGTCCCAATCAGCCACATCTCTTTCCTGGGAGGGATGTTTGACAGCAAATTGCTCTCGTGCCTTTCCCACAGCCTCAGGGTCAAGATCGTCTAGCGTCGCGTCCTCACATATCTCTGCCGACCAATCGTTTCCTCGCGTCCATATCGCACGTTCTTTATCAGGATGCCCTTTCAGATTGGTCTTGCTGGAGCCGATTCTGATGAACGGCTTACCGTAGAAGTTGACTGGCCTCTCGCGGGCTGGGTCGATCTCAAAGAGAACAACACGCCCGCCGGGGTGGTTCACTATGTACACCTCAAACCTCAGGTACGGGATTAATCCAGATGTTACCCAAGGCAGCAGATCCTGGTTACCCTTACCCTTTGTCTTGTATGGATCGAAGGACGTTCCTACGACCTCATGCGTATTGTCCCGAATGCCGTAGAGAAGATATGCCTTCGGCTTATACTTCAAGCAGGCTGAGTTCGCCAGAGCAGAGATATTTTCGCCTATCAACTGCGGTGAGTGGTAATCCTTCTTGAATTCGACCCACTCCGTCTCTGCTGACAGCTGGCAAAGTTCATTCACCAGACGAATCAGGCGACTGTCATACTCTTGACCGAATGTCATTGCTCGATTTCCTATTCAATGCTATCGTGCCCGCCCTTCGCATCAGCCGCCCGCCAGTGGAACACCTCCGGCATCCCTTCAGGATAGGCGTCGTGCGGGTCGTATTCATCCCCGCTCTCGTCCTCCATGATTGGCGCCATGTACTCCTCCCAGCGCACCGACTCGGGACTTTCCGCCAGGATGCGGACCGCCTCAGCATAATTCGCCGTCTCCATATACAGAAACAGCTTCCGGTCGGCCATGAAGATGCTCATACTCTGCACGCCGGCCCGCTCCAGGTCGGCCAGCACAGCAGGCCAGACCTCCCGGTGCCGCCGCCGGTACTCTTCCTCCTCCCCCGCCCTGACGTGCATCACAAACGCAACCCGTTCCATCGCAAACCCCAGTTTCCAGTGGCCGGTGGCCGGTGTTCAGCAGAGCCGCTGCCGCTGCAAGCTCAGCTTTCCACGCCGGGTACGGGAATCGTGCTTAACATGCCGCCGTCGACGTCGAGGGCCAGGCCGGTCAGGAAGGAGGCCCCGTCGGAGATAAGGAAAAGCACGGCATTCACGATGTCTTCGACGGTCGGATTGCGCTGCAAGGGGATGTTGGCGGCGGTGACCGCCAGGATTTCCTGCGGCTGCATGCCGGTGGCACCGATCTTCCAGTCGAGCACCTCCTGCCCCATGCCGGTGCCGGAGACGCCGACGGGACAGACGCAGTTGACCGTTACCTGGTGCGGCGCTAGCTCGCCCGCCAGCACCTTGGTCAGGCCGACGACACCGAACTTGGCCGCGCAGTAGTGCGCCAGCATCGGGAACCCCACTTTGGAGGCGTCGGATCCGATATTGACGATGCGGCCGCGGTCGCTGGCGCACAGCAGCGGAGCAGCAGCCTGGCTGCAGAGAAAGGTGCCTTTCAGATCGACGTCGAGCACACGATCCCACTCCGCCTCGCTGATCTGCTCCAGCGGGTTGAAGGCGATTACACCTGCCGAGTTAACGAGCGTGTCGAGGCCGCCGAAGCGCGCTTCGCAGGCGGCCACAGCCGCAGCAGCAGACTTCACCGAGGTTACATCCAATTCGATCGCCAGCAGCTTGCCGCTGTCCAGCTCGCGCTCGGCATCCTGCAGCCGCTCACGATCGATGTCCCCGATCGCGACCTGCGCGCCGCTCGCCAGCAGCGCCTCGGCTATCGCCAACCCAAAGCCGCTCGCGCCACCGGTGATGAGCGCGCGGCGAGGGTCAGTCTCGATCTCCGACATGGAATCAACTCCATACGATTTCAGCACTGTGCCGGCCTCTGGCCGCCAACGACTGCTGTCTCACGAGAACGAGTATTTGCGCACAATCTCTTCACGCACGTGGACGCCCAAGCCAGGTGTGTCGCGTACGGCCAGATAGCCCCCTTCCTGCACCCAGGGATCGCTGACCAGTTCATGCTGCATGGGCGATTCGTGCGGCTTGAGGTCCATGCTGACGCCGCGGTCGCTGATGGCCAGCAGGTGTACGCTGGCCGCGCTGTTCAGCGCGCTGCTCCAAGTGTGCAGGCTGAACTGCAGATTCTCCATCTCCAGCAGCCGGATCACCGCGCGGCTGCCGGTGATGCCGTGGCTGCGGCCCGGGTCGATCTGGATCACGTCGACGCCGCCGCTGCGGATCAGGCGCCCGTAGCTTTCGATATCCCACTCATCCTCACCGGTCCCGATCGGCGTCGCCACCGCGGCCCGCAGCCGGGCGTGCCCTTCCAGATCGCTCGGCAGGAGCGGCTGCTCGATCCAGCGCAGGCGGTAAGGCTCCAGCTCGCGAAAGCGGCGGATCGCGGTCGGCACGTCCCACAGATTACGCGCGCCCGGCGTATCCACGATCAGCTCGCGTTCGTCGCCGATCACTTCACGGATGCGGCGCACATACTCGATATCACGTGCGGCGTCCTGCCCGAAGACCGCGCCCGGGTGCATGCCCCACCCGGCTTTGACGTAATGGTAGCCCTGCTCGACCATCCAGCGGAACTCGTTCAACGTCCAGTCGAGGTCCTCCATGTCGAAGATAATCGAGGCCATCGCCACGACCTTGTCATGCAGCTTGCCGCCCAAAAGCTGGCAGACGGGCAGGCCGAGGGCCTTGCCCTTCAGGTCCCAAAGGGCCATGTCGATCGCGCTGACGGCGAAGGCGGCGATCCCCTCGGGGCCATACCACCAGATGTGGGCCAGC
>DAOUHX010000038.1:0-5636 GCA_034428395.1 Caldilineaceae bacterium | reverse complement strand
ACGATGGAAGATGTAGAGCGATCGATTCTCAAGCGGAAGGCTGATACGCCGTCCCTGGCGATGGCTTTCGGCGAGCGCGAGGCAGACCTCGGTCAGGTGATGGGCGATACCGATGGGGCCGAGGGTCGGCCGACCTTCTTCGTGCGCCAGGACCAGGTCTTCCAGGCAGAATTGGGTGGCGCTGTATTCGGGCACTTGCTCGACGGGGACGTCGGCTGCGATGCGGCTTCTGCTGCCCTGGTATTGGCGCAGCTGCAGCCCTGTACCATTGTTGAACATGCGCAGACTGCCGCGGTCGCCGAGCACTTCAAACTCCCAGTTGCCGGAGGGTACGCTGGCGGCGGCAACGCCGTTGGCGAAGGTAAGTTGAAAGATGCCGTAGGGGTCTTCTTCGAGCCGGTTATCGGGAATGCGATGGTCGATGGAGTTCAACTCACCCCAGATACTCTCGACGGGCGGGTCGTCGAGCAGGAAGCTGAGCGTGTCGATTGAATGGATGTGGCCGTGCAGCAGGTTTGTGCTGGCGTAGTGGACAACTGCCTGGGGTTCGCCGATATCGCCGTTGCGGATCATGTCGCGAGCCTGGTGGTAGCGGACGTCGAAGCGGCGCAGCACAGCGGAGTTGAAGAGCGTGCCGTTTTCTTCGACTGCGTTGCGCAGGGCATCGGCTTCCAGCATGGAACAGGCAATCGCCTTCTCGCAGAAGATCAGAGGGGCGCCCTCCTGGGCGGATTTCGTCGCCATGTCGGCGTGCAGGTGGCCGCGCGTACAGACCGCGACGATGTCGGGGGCCTCCTTGCGGATCATCTCGACATAGTCGTCGTAGAGTGCATCGACGCCCCAGCGTTCGGCGAAGTCGGCTCTTTTGGCGGCGTCGATATCTGCGCCGGCGACGACCTGCAGGCGGTCACTGGCGCGGCAGGAGGCGGCAACCGAATAGGGAGGCGCTCTTTCGGGGAATTCGTCATCGATGGTGCTGCCCATGCGTCCAAGGCCGATGATGGCGACGCGGTAGATTTTTTCGGTCACGGTGCATGCACCTCCTCGAAGTGACTTTCGCGCTTGCCGGTTGCCGGACTCAGGTCCGAACGGCCTGCGCCTTGCGAATGCGGGCGGGGACGGCGTCGTGGGTGATTCCGGACGAAAGGATGCGTAGCGCACGGTCTGCGAGGGGCAGTTCGACGCGGCGACCGCCCTGGCGGTGCGACTCGCGCATGGCGATGGCGATCTCCAGCGCTTTGCGCCCGTCATCTGCTGAACAGCGCGGCTGCTCTCCGGTCTCGATGCAATGAATGAGGTCATCGATTGCAGCGAGGCCCATGCTGGGAACGCTGATGGGCAGTGGGAAAGGGGCCTGCGCGGGCAGGCCCTGGTCGCGAAGGCCGCCCGGAACCCAGCGGTAATAGAGGGTCTCCATGCCCTGGGCCAGAGAGCGGACTCGGCCCTCGGTGCCGATCAGGTCGAACTCCCATGGGGCCGCGCCGGTCGGTGTGGTTCGCAGAAAACCGCGGACACCACCTTTGAAAGCCAGATAGCCGCTGCCCATAAGGTCGGCGTCGCCGGCCGCTTTCGCGTCCGACTCCATCTCGCCGAAGACCCACTCGACATCGCCGTTGACCAGGAAGCGCATGGCATCGATGGCGTGGCTGCCGCTGTGGGAGAGAGAGCACTGCGCGTAGGCGGTAATCTGCAGAATCTCGCCCAGTTCGCCTTCATCCACCATGCGCCGCGCTTCGGTGAAGAAGGCATTGTAGCGGCGCGAGCAGTTAACGGCGACGGCCGCGCCCTTGCGGTTGGCGAGGTCGATCACGTCGTCGGCTTCGGCCAGGCTGATCGTAAAGGGCTTTTCGGCCCAGATCGCCTTGACACCGGCGTTGATTGCGTCCTGCATGATGACAGCGCGGTGGCGGGCGGTGGTGCAGACGCTGACGAAATCGGGGCGCTCTTTCTCCAGCATCTCCTTGTAATCTGCGTAGATCTGCCCTTGGGAAAGCCCCCAGCGGTCGGCGAAGATTCTCCCTTGCTCGGCGTGCGGGTCGACGCCGGCGATCAGTTCCGTATGCGGGGAAGCCACATAGCTGGGCGCGTGGCAGTAGGGCATAAAGAACTGGCCGCCCTGCTTGATCTCATCGTCGAATGTGCTGCCCATGCGCCCCAAGCCGATAACGGCGGCGCGGTAGATGGTGGAGGACATTCTGTTGACTCCTTACAGCGACGTGAGCGGCCTCAGTCGACGGCGATGATGGCTTCGATTTCGACCGCCCAGTTGAGGGGGACGGTGAGGCCGATGGCGCTGCGGGCGTGGCGGCCGGCGTCGCCGAAGAGCTCGATGAACAACTCGCTGCAGCCGTGAATGACCGAGGGCGTGTCGTCGAAACCGGGCGCGACGTTGACCATGCCGAAGACCTTTACGACCTGCCGTACGTTGTCGAGACCGGCGATGGAGTGGACCGCCTGCAGAATACTCAGCGCGCACAACTGCGCGGCGCGATAGCCCTCCTCGGTCGTCAGATCCTGTCCGACCTTTCCCTGGATCTCCTCATCGCCAAAGCGGGAGACCTGCCCGGAGACGTAGACATGGTCGCCGGAGCGGACTGCCTGCATCAGCCGGCCGCCGTCGAGGTCGACAACTTCCAGTTCGTAGCCCATTTCCTTCAGTTTTGCCAGATAGGACACGCTTTTCTCCTGTGAGTGATCTGCGCGCGCCGGGATTGGTCGCGGCAGGGTGACGGGTCGTTAGGAACTGTGGATTATTGACTCTCTTATGTTTCCCTTGTCAGTAGCGGGGCCTGGCCGGCGCGCAGGTACAGTTCGGCGAACTCGGGGCTGCCGTCATCGTCCAGGTATTCGGTCCGGACGCCCCGCTCGTAGACGGGCTGGTTGGCAGTTCGCCAGAAGTTCCACATGCTTGAGTCCTGGCTCCAGCTGGAGTCCGGGAAATAGATGCTGACACCATTGAGACGGCTGTAGCGAATCAGTCGGCGGGGGAGGCTGAAATCGGCTTCGTCGACGCGATAGGCGCTCAGAGCTTCCTCGTCCAGCGAAACGCCCAGGCCAGGCGCCTCGGGTGTTTGGGCGAAACCGCCGACCACGGGGATGCGCTCGCTCAGCAGGTTGTGTTCATAGAGCTCGTGGCAGTTGATGGCGGGCCACTGGGCGTGGCTGAGTACGGCACCCAGGTGCAACGCCATCGTTGTTGTGAGACCGGTGCCGACCATCTGGATGAAGAAGGGCATGTTGGCGGTGGCGGCTGAGATGCCGGAGCGCATGACGTTGGCGACGCCCCCGGCGACGACGAAGCCGTCGCAGTAGCCCTGCTGGATGGCGACCGCACCAGGTACGCCGCCGTAGTGATGGGCGATGGGCGTGCGGACTTTTTCGCGCAGAAGACGGTTGCCGGCGACGTCGTCGGACTTTATGGGACCCTCCCAGATCGAGATCTTGGGGAAGTCGGCCTCGAGCTCGCGGAGGACGGGCACGGCGGTGGAGACGTCGAGGAGGAAATCGTTCCAATCGCAGTCGATGTGGAACCAGTCGGGCGTGGCGTTGCTGATGCTCCGGACGGTCTCGTAGACGTCGTGCCAGGGGCGGGTCTTGATCTTGATCGAGGTGAAGCCCAGTTCGACGGCGATCTTGGCCTCGCGTGCGTAGGCCTCGGGTCCCATGTCGTGGTCCCAGAAGGAGACGGGGCACCAGTCGCGCACTTTGGTCCCCAGCAGGCGGTGGACGGGGACGCCGGCCAGTTTTCCTGCGGCGTCGAAGAGAGCCATCTGCAGTCCGGCGCCGAGGGAGTCATCCCACATGCAGTCGAAGGGCGAGCGGCCGAGCACGCGGTCGGTGTCGGGCACGCGGCCCCAGGTGTAGTTCTGGATGGTTTCGCCGTAGCCGACGGTGCCGTCGTCGGTGGTGACGCGGATGAGTTCGCACTCTGACCAGCGATGGATGTTGGCGCGCTCCATCTCGCGGCGGACGCGCTCGACGAAGGGGACGACTAGGAGGATGCGTTCGACGTTGGTGATCCTGGAGGCGGCGGTCATCATGTGTTCCTATGCATAGGCGATGGGCTGCGAAAGGTTTGCAAGTTATTTTGAATGGATTCTAACACGCTCTGCCAGTATTTACCTGTGGAGTTCATTCGGATTCCATTCCTGCCCGCTTTGGTCGCCGGCGACAATGCTCCGGCAGTTCTGTAGAGTGCCGTCAAGCCGATGGGCCTTCTTCCCAACCCCTAAGAAATTCCCTGGCTTCTCCGGCCGTCGGTCCCACAATCTGCATGTTTGTCGTACTGACATGGCGGTTGTCCGGCTCCTTTGTCTCTTGGGCCCGAAATCCTCTCGTTTTGGCGCTAGAGGGGGACATATGTCCCCAAATGTCCCCAAATGTCCCTAAATGTCGCACTTTATTTTTTTCTTGGAAGGGGTTGTACCGCGCCGCTATTGGCGGTTTGTCGGGCGTTTTCCGGGCAGAATTTGGCGGTTGGAATCGCATGACAGTTACAGAGTAGCAGATGTTCCGAGCATTTGCTTTTTGGCGCGATGCGGGCCGGTTCGGTGGCACCAGTCTTGCATGATGTAGACAGCGTAGCACGGACGGAGCGCTTTTGCACTGAGTTTCGTCACTTTCCGTCATCTCTTGTCTTTTTCGTCATGGCCCGGTCGTTTTGCGTTGCTTCAGTGTGTGCTGCCGGGCTGGCGGCGCCTGGGTCTTGGTGACGTGATGTGGGTCCAGATTATAAGGCATCTCAAGCGATCATCTTGTGCGGCCCAAGTCGAACGAAGTCCAGTGAAGTCGGGGCAATTCGGGTCTGTTCCATGTATTTGCGCCGATCCTGGCTGGAATCTCGCAATTGAATTGGCATGACAGTGACAGTGTAGCACGGTTTCGGCTCTCTTGCCGGGAAAAGAGCGAATCTGGGTTGCGCGGGCCGACTGTGTGGTATCTCCCATCACTAGCTACGCATGGCACGCCGGTTATCGTTATACACTTGCTCGCGCCGCCGGCTTTTGCACGCGAACCTTATTATAGGTCAGTTTTCGATGGTCGTCTCTGGTTTCCCATGGGGGTCTTTCTTCATGCTCGGATTCTGGCAAAAGGGGCGGCCTGGATTCATGGGCGTTCCGCCGGCACGGCCGTTGGGCAGAATCTCAGGGTTTCGTCGGGGAAGCGGTCCAAGTCGGAATCAGCCGCGGACCTCCTCCACCAGCCTTGCGAGCACGACTTCTTCCTCGCCCTCTTCGAGGGTCGTCGGGTTGAGGAAGATTGAGTCGTCGGGACCGGCCGCGACGGAGACGGCGGGTCGGCCATCGAGGAGGCCCTGTACGATCTCGCCGCGCGAGCGGCCAACCACGGCTGCGTCGAAGTGGACCTGCGCGCGCGGCAGCGGCTGTCCCGCCTCGTTTGGGAAGGAGCGTGCGGCGCGCACGCCGTCCAGCTTGTTCAGTTCGTTGCACCAGCCGGTAACGATCTCGTCCATCTGCGAGGCCCGCCCCTCGTGATCGAGCGCCAGGTAGCGTTCGACCGCGGCGAGCAGACCGAGCATCTCTTCCTTGCCGACCTTCATGGGCCGGCCGATGCTGTGATTGGGCGGCCCGTTGCGGGCGCAGGCGTCGATCAGCCACTGCTTGCCCAGCACCAGC
>DAOUHX010000037.1:0-4884 GCA_034428395.1 Caldilineaceae bacterium | reverse complement strand
CGCGGATTGAACGGCTTCGTAACATAATCGTCCGCACCCAGCTCCAGGCCGATGATCTTGTCCGTATCCTCGACCCGCGCCGTCAGCATGATGATCAGCGTGTTCGCCAGCTTCTCGTCGCCGCGGACTGTACGGGTGACCTCCCAACCATCCCTGTCCGGCAGCATCAGGTCCAGCAACATCAAGTCAGGCGACTCCCGCCGCAACGCATGCAGCGCGCTCTCGCCGTCATAGGCGACGGACACCGCGTACCGCTCCCGATCTAGATAACTCCTGAGCAGGCGCACGATTTCGCGGTCGTCGTCAACAATCAGTATGCGTTCTTCCGGCATAGGCCCGTTATAGCTGGTTCCTTCTGCAAGGGCAAGTTGCTCGACCGGCATTGGGGCGGGGTCCTTCGTGTCTGTAACGCTCAGATTTTCCGAATATAAGCCCTGGCGGATCCAGCGAGATCTGTTCCTGCAGCATGCGCCGCTCCCAGCCCACTGCGCACTCGACTGCTAGGGAGACCTGCCGCCGGCGCCAGGAGCGCCCGGAGGCGGCCCCGAAAAGGGTACCCATTCATCCTCCTGCTTGACGAAGGTGGTGGCGCCGAGTACTTCATCGCCGCTCTGCAACTGTGTTGAACGAACAACAGTCCATTCACCCTGAACGCCTTCCACCACCACGGTGACCGGCAGCGCATCTTCGTCTCTCGACTTCATCACCACCGTATCGCCGTCGTTTTCCTGAACTGCGGTCGTGGGAACCAGCCAGCGGGTCGCCGCCGTTTCGCTGCGCAGGGTGGCAACTGCCGTCATGCCCGGCCGCACCCCCGTCAGGGCCTCATCGATCAGCCGCACCGTTACCGGGTAGTCGATCACCCCCTCCTGGGCGCTGCTCGATGGTTCGATGCCGCTGATCATCCCCGCAAACACCCTTTCGGGAAAGGCATCGATAGTGACGTCCGCCAGTTGACCAACGCTGATCTTGGGAATATCGACTTCGGCGACATCGATCGTCAGCTGCAGCTGGCTCAGGTCGGCTACTGTGATAGCGACGGTGCCCGCTGAAATCCGGTCGCTTTCATCCACGTTGACCCGCAGGACAGTACCCGCAGCCGGGGCGACTAGGTCCGCTTTGATCAGGTCCAGCCTTGCCTCCAGCAAGGTCAACTGCGCCTGCTCGATCGACAGCTGCGCCAGTTCGATATCCGTTTCATCCGCGCCGCGCAACAGCGTGTCCAGTCTGGACTGGGCCCCCGCGACCTGCGATTCCGCTGCCGCAATGTTCACGGCCGTCGGTCCGGCCAACAGATCATCCAACTGCTGCTGTGCCGTCTGGGCCTGGCTCAGCGCCGACTGCAAATCCGCCTGTGAGGCCGGCGCAACCGCCTCCTCATAGGCCGCCAGTGCCGACCCGTAGGAGATTGTCGCCTGCTGCAGCTGGGCCGCCTGCCGCGTCATTCCTACATCCTCGCGCCAAGCGACCTTGTCATACTCAGTCTGGGCTTCCTGCATGGCTACGTGTGCGTTTTCCACCGCCGCCGCCAACTGGATCCGTTCATTTTCGCTGGCCCCATTCCGAAGGTCATCGTATCTCGCCCATGCGGAGGCGGCGTTGCTTCGCGCCGCGGCCAGCTCCCCTTCGCTGGCGCCGTTCTGCACTTCGGCCAGATTTTCCTCGGCCGACTTCAGCTCCGCCGCCGCCGCGGCAAGCTCAGCCGCGCTGGCGTTCGCCAACAGATTTTCAAGCTGTAGTTCAGCCGACGTCAGATTGATGCGGGCCTGGTCCACCGCCCTGCGCAGGTCGTCCCGGTCCAGCGCCACCAGCAGATCACCGCTGCTGACCACGTCGCCAACTTCCACCAGCACCTCGTCTACGTAGCCGTTGACCCGTGCAACCACCTGCTGTGTGTCTACAAGCTCGATATTGCCGGCCGCGGTGACGCGGTCTACCGCTGAGTCCGCGGGGCGGATAAGCGTGGTCCCAACGCTGACTGCCGGCACCGTTTCAGTTGCCGGTTCCGTTACGGCTGCCAGCGCCCTTCCTGCTGCCGTCCGTTCCGGCACAATCTGTCCCGAGAAACCTGCAAAGCCGGCGCCGAGCGCGACGCCAGCCACCACGGCGCACAGAATAAGTAGAATGTGTTTCCAGTTCATAGGAATGCTCCTTCCAAATGACGCAGCTATCTGCCGTCCGTTCCGAAATCCGCTGTACATGACTTGCAACCGCAGGAGAACCTGTCCTGCTTTCCGCCGGCACCTACAACAGCCGGTCCTTCACCGGGTTTCTCAACAAGATCATCACTCATATCGCAGCGCCTCGATCGGGTCCAACCGGGTCGCACGCATCGCCGGGTACAGCCCGAAAATCAGCCCGCAACCGGCGCTGACACCCACAGCCAGGATCAGCGCGTCGACCCCTATCAGAAGGTCGATTGGGAAGTTGGGGATTCTCTGCACCAGCAGGGCTATGCCGTAGCTGATGGCGATTCCAATCAGCCCTCCAAGTAACGTCAGTACCAGCGACTCAATCAGAAACTGCAGCAACACGTCGCTGGTGTGCGCGCCCAGCGCCTTACGCAGGCCGATCTCCTTGGTGCGTTCGGTCACCGATACAAGCATGATGTTCATGATTCCGATTCCGCCCACCACCAGGCTGATGGCAGCGATGCTGCTCAAAAGCAGCGTAAGTGTATTGGTAACGCTGCCGATCGTGTCCAGCAGGCTGGCCTGCGTGCTGATGGTAAAGTCATTGTCGTCGTCCGCGCCGAGTCCGTGGCGCAGTCGCAAGGTCTGTTCGATCTGCAGCTCGGCTGCCTCCACCCGCTCTTCACTTACCGCATTCGCCGACACAGACGTCACAATGTATTCGCCCCGATAGCGGGGAACATTGAAGATGCGTCCGTGGGCCGCGCCAATTGGGATGAACCCACTGTCGTCATTGCTGCCGAAACCCGCGTTGCCGCTTTCTTCCAGCACCCCGACGACCGTGAACGGTTCGCCGTCGATGCGCACGCTTTCGCCTACCACCTGCATGCGCTCAAAAAGATTGGTCGCCACAGTCGCCCCGATGACGATTACATTGCTCATTTGGGCGATCTCGTCCTCCGTAAGAAAGCGGCCTTCGGCCATCTCCAGTCTGTGGACTTCGGCATAATCAGCAGTCGTCCCTGTCACCCGGGTCTGCTTGTTGTTGCTGCCGGCGACCAGCGGGATGTTGCCTCCATATTGGGGCACGACTTCAACAACATCCGGATGGAAGGCGGCGTCGGAAAGCGCTTTTACGTCCCCCATAGTCAACGTCTGAACAGGGGTGCCGGCGCCCTCTCCCTCGCTCTCCGTGCTCGGGCTGATCGTCAGGCGTGTCGTTCCCTGGCTGGCAACTTCGTCCAGGATACTTGCCGACGCGCCGCGTCCGACACCCAGTATTGACAGGACCGCGGCCACGCCGATTATAATTCCCAGCATCGTCAAGCTGGCCCGCATCTTGTTGGCGGCGATGCTATCCACCGCGACCGGGAAATATCTAAACAGCTTCATACATCTTTTCCTCATTCTGCTCTATCGCTACGGGCCGCGGCAGCGGCGCAGGCGCGGCGGCGTTCAGCCCGTTTTGATCGCCGCTTACAGCGGCAACCGCCGCGTCTGAATCGGAAATGATAACTCCGTCTCGCATCGTTATTACGCGGCGGGCCCGTTCGGCCACCTCCTGGTCGTGCGTAATGATGACAAGCGTCAGCCCTTCACGGTGCAGCTCTTCAAAAAGCGTCATCACTTCTTCGCCAGTTCGGGTGTCGAGCGCGCCGGTCGGTTCGTCCGCCAGCAGCAGGCTGGGCCGGTTTACGAGTGCGCGGGCGATCGCCACCCGCTGTTGCTGGCCGCCCGAAAGCTCCTCCGGTTTGTGGTCCCCGCGTTCGGCCAGGCCCACCTGCGCCAGTGCCTCCAGCGCCTGCTCGCGCGCAGTACCGCGAGCGACGTTGGCGTAGAAAAGCGGCAGCTCCACTTGGCGCCAGGCAGGTGTACGCGCCAACAGGTTAAACTGCTGAAATACGAATCCGATCTCCCTGTTGCGCAGATCCGCCAGCTGTCTGCCGGTCAGGTCGTTGGCCCTATGGCCTCGGATCTGAAAAACACCTTCCGTGGGGCTGTCCAACAGACCGATAATGTTCATCAGCGTGCTTTTGCCTGAACCACTGGTGCCGACGATCGCCACGTATTCTCCTTCCTCTATTGAAAGGGAAATGCCGTCCAAAGCAGGTACCTCTGTCTTCCCCATCTGATAGACCTTCGTTATGTTTTGCATGTCGATCAGCGCCGAAGAACCAACCATTTCTCTTTCTCCTGAACGGGCAACACTGTAAGCTGAAGATCGGGCAATACGATTGGCTAAAGCGCAGCCATCTTCCTGACTCTACTACAGTGTACTGTTGCAATCTGTAGAAATTCTGGAGATGAAGCAGAGGAATTGGGGAGGATGCTTCCGCTAGGCAGCGGGCGCGACGCCGCGCCGCATCAAAGTGTAGGTCTCAGAGGAAAGAGGATGATGGATGCCGGCGGTGGTGGCCCGCGTTGAGTGGAGCCCCGGAAACCGGCCCCACCGAGGGAGGCCCGAAGTAGGTAGCGGCCGGGGAGGGAGCCAGAATCAACTTTCCGTATCAGGATTATGAGGGGCGGATTTTCAGGATGAAAAGTCGGAGTTGGAAATCGATTCCCACCAACCGAGAAGCAGGACAGGCGGACCGTAGAAGAATCGTACGTATATTGCCCAGAACAGATTTCGCCCCGGTTTTGGGACATTTCAGGCCGGAAAATGGCTGTGCACCGGTGTAATTGGCCGGAGATCTGTCAAGAAACCAGTCTCATTCCGGGACAGATCCAGCACAGGAAACCCATTGACCAA
>DAOUHX010000036.1:0-1862 GCA_034428395.1 Caldilineaceae bacterium | reverse complement strand
ACGCTCACGCGCACCTACATCGACGAGCGCGTCGGCGCAGAGGAGGAGCTGGAGAACGCGGCCAGGGCCCTGGAAGTCTACGGCCAGGCGCGCATCCCCATCGCCCGCCAGCGGACCGAGGGCGACGTCTTCCCGCAGATGATGGAGGCCTACCACACGCCGCACCGCGGCGGCTACATGTCGCGGGCCGAAACGCTCAGGCGCGGGCCGGTCGAAATCCCCGCGCGGGCCGAGCTGGAACGCTGGTGGGGGCGCTTCTGCCACGCGTTCGAGCGGCTGACGCCGATCGCCGAGGAGTATGACATCAAGCTGGCCGTGCACCCGTCCGACACGCCCAATGTGGATACGCCCTTCGGCGGCATCGGCTTCCACCGCATTATCGACGCTTTCCCCAGCCCCAATGTCGGCTACGTCTACTGCATCGGCACCCGAGCCGAGGCCGGCGGCAGCTCGCTCGTGATCGACGAGATCAACAACTACGGGCGCAAGGGCAAGCTCTTCATGCTGCACATGCGCAACGTGCGCGGCAGTTTGGCAACCGCCAGCGGCTTCGAGGAGACGCTGCTCGACGACGGCGACCTCAACATGGCGCGCATACTGAAAGAGCTGCGCAACGTCGGCTTCAGCGGATACATCAATCCGGACCATATCCCCGATCTGCCCGGAGACACGGAGACACGCGACGTCGGCTGGGCCTATTCGATCGGATATCTGAAGGCTCTGTTCGCCGCGTCGGTGGCATAACCGCACAGCGGGCGGCCACTGAACAGCGCCCTGCGAGACGCCGTCAGCCTTTTTTGGGAGGACCTAAGCGATGAGCGCTGCCGAACGTACCGACTACACCTCTCTCGTGCCCCAGTACAGCTTTTCCGAGACGCTGGCCGAGCAGGAGGCCGAGCTGGAGACCAACCCGCTGCTGCAGCGGCTGCTGGCCTACCGCAGCCGCTACGAGGGCGACCCCCACCGGCCGATCTACCACTACGTCAACCCGGAAAACACGCTCAACGACCCGAACGGGCTCTGCTTCTGGCAGGGTCGCTGGCATCTCTTCTACCAGGCCTACCCGCCCGAAGACCCGCGCCAGCACTGGGGACACGCGGTCAGCGACGACCTGATCCACTGGCGCGATCTGCCCTACGCCATCTACCCCAACCCGGAGGAGTGCTGCTTTTCCGGCTCGGCGTTGGTCGAAGAGGATCGAGTGATCGCCATCTATCACGGCACCAAAGTAGGCAACATGGTGGCCGTCTCGCATGATCCGCTGCTGCTCAACTGGGAGAAGCTGACCGGCGCGCCGGTCATACCCATCGCCAGCGCGGACGGCTCGCCGCTGCCCTACAGGGTCTTCGATCCCTGCATCTGGAAGAAGGGCGACCACTACTACGCCCTGTCCGGCGGCACGCTGCCGCATAAGGCGTCCGGACGGCGCACGCGCGCCAACTTTCTGTTCCGCTCGCCGGACCTGGTCAATTGGGACTATCTGCACCCGTTTGTCGAGGACGACCGTTTCACGCTCGTCGGCGACGACGGCGCCTGCCCCTACTTCTGGCCGATCGGCGACCGTCACATCCTGCTCTTTTATAGCCACATGAGTGGCGGACAGGCCCTGCTGGGCGACTACGACACCGAACGCGACAGGTTCGTGGTGACCTCGCAGCATGACTTCAACTTCGGCGCGTTCGGGCCGGGCGGCGTGCATGCGCCCTCGGCTACGCCGGACGGCGAAGGCGGCGTCTACGTCATCTTCAACATGAACCCGGCCAAGCCGACCGAGGGCTGGAATCAGATCATGACGCTGCCGCGGCGCTTGACCCTGCAAGGCACTGACAATATCGGCCGCGATACGCTGCTGGTCGAGCCGG
>DAOUHX010000035.1:0-5558 GCA_034428395.1 Caldilineaceae bacterium | reverse complement strand
CGCGCAGCAGGTGATGAGCGGGATGGGCGAGGCCGTCGTCGCCGGCGGGGTCGAGACGATGTCGATGGTGCCGATGAGCAGCAACAAGTTCATGGCCAACCCGACGCTGGCCAGGGAGCATCCCGGCGTATACATCGGCATGGGTCTGACCGCGGAGAACCTGGCGAGGCAGTACGAAGTGACGCGTGAGGAGCAGGACGCCTTTGCGCTGCGCAGCCACCAGCGCGCGGCGGCCGCGCAGGAGGCCGGCAAGTTCGACGAAGAGATCGTGCCGCTGGAGGTCGAGATTACGTTGGGCGAGGGCAGTGAGACGCAGACCTACCGTACGATCTTTGACAAGGATGAGGGCATCCGCCGCGACTCTTCGGCCGAGGCGCTGGCCAAGCTGCGCCCGGTCTTCCACGCAAAGGGGACGGTCACCGCCGGCAACAGCAGCCAGACCAGCGACGGCGCCGCGGCCGTGCTGGTGATGAGCGAGGAGAAGGCGGAGGCGCTGGGCCTCAAGCCGCTGGCCCGCTTCCGCAGTTATGCGGTTGGCGGCGTTGCGCCGGAGGTGATGGGCATCGGCCCGGTGGCGGCTGTGCCGAAGGCGCTCAAGAGGGCCGGCGTCGGCCTCGACGAGATTGAACTGGTGGAGTTGAACGAGGCCTTCGCGGTGCAGGCGCTGTCGGTCATTCGCGAGCTGGGACTGGACGAGGAGAAGGTCAACGTCAACGGCGGCGCGATTGCGCTCGGTCACCCGCTTGGCTGCACGGGGGCCAAGCTGACGGTGCAGATGCTGCACGAGCTGGCGCGGGAGGACAAGGAGCTTGGCCTTGTCACGATGTGCATCGGCGGCGGCATGGGCGCGGCCGGGGTCCTTGAGCGGCTCAATTGAGTGGTCAGTTGCCGGTGGTCAGTTGCCAGTTGCCGGTGGTCAGTGGTCAGTTGCCGGTGGCCGGTGTTGCGTAACGATGGCTATTGTGGGAGCCATTTTCGGGAGTCGGGGACTTCAAGCCACTCGCCGCCGCGGCGGATCGACTCCTGGCTGACGAGGCCGGGCAGGGTCATATCCATTGCCGCGTGGATGTCGATTGGCGGGGGCTTGCGGCCCTGCACCGCGTCGACGAAATCCATTACTTCAAAGTAATCGCCTCCTCCGTGGCCGGCGCTGACCGCTTCGGGCGGCGGGTCGCGCCAGATCTCCGGTAGGAACTCCTCCTCGAATTCCTCCAAGGGGACCCACACGTCGGGGTCCTTGCAGAAATCCTCCAGCCAGATCCAGTTGCTTTCGCCGGGGCGGCGGGCGCTCTCGTAAGCGCCCTTGGTGCCCTGCAGCGTATAGTTTGTCATGGCGTGCGGGCGCTTGGAGAGCATGTCGACGCGCACGCGGATGAGCTTGCCGCTGCCGGTCTTGCAGAGGAGCAGGACGGTGTCTTCCATGGCGTGCTCGGGGTCTGTCCAGACGCCGGTGCCGACGCAGCTGATGCGTTCGGGCCGCTCCTTGATCCACTTCAGGCAGGGGCCGAGGCTGTGGGTGGGATAGGTGCTGCCGTTGACGCCGACCTGCCAGTAGTAGCGCCAGGTCGGGCTGCCGTCCGGCAAGTGGTGGAGGCTGGAGAGTTCATGGAGGTATTCGCCCTCGGCGTAGTAGGTCTCGCCGAAGAGGCCAGCCTCGACGAGGGCCTGCACGAGCACGTTCGGCTTCATGTAGATGTAGTTCTCGGCCATCATGTAGACGGCGCGGCTGCGGGCGCAGGCCTGCGTCAGCCAGCGGCACTCGTCGATTGAGACGGCGGCGGTGACCTCGCTGAGTACGTGGATGTTGCGCTGCAGGGCGGCGATTGCCTGCGGGGCGTGGTATGGCATGGGCGAGGAGACGACGACGGCGTCGGGCCGGGCCTCGTCGAGCATGGTCTCGAAGACGGTGTAGAGTTGGGTCACGCCGGCGGCGCGACCGGACTCGGCCAGCGTCGCGTCGTGGGGGTCGCAGAGCGCGACGATTTCGGTCTCCGGGTGGACCTGGAAGGCCTTGAAGAAGGAGCCGGCGCGGCGGGCGCCGGAGAAGGCGACTTTAATCTCACCGGCCATTGTCTACACCTGCTCTCTTGACAAATATATATAATATTGTCATGTGCCTAATCGCTTTTCCTATTCTCAAAGGTAGGTGTTGAAGAACTCGACCGTGCCTTCGAGGCCGCCCCAGCCGTGTCCGTTGGGGTGGACGAGCTTCCACAGGCGGTCGTCGACGCCGGCGGCCTTGTAGATTCGTTTGACACGCTCGTAACCTTCGAGCATGTCGTGGATGTAGAAGCAGTCGTCGTACATGCCCATGTCGAGCATCAGAGGGCGGGGCGCGATCAGGCCGGCGATATCGTCGGTGTCGAACCAGGCGTAGATGCCAGGCACGATTTGCGAGCCGCAGAAGTTGACGCGATCGAAGGCGAAGGCCTTCCAGGGATTGACGTAGCCGAGGATGTCGGCGGCGGCGATGCGCGGCTCGGCGGCGGCGGCGAAGGTGGTCATGGTGCCGCCTTGGGAGAGGCCCATCATGCCGATGCGCTTGGGGTCGACTTCCGAGCGGGTCTCCAGGTAATCGACGCAGCATTTCATGTCCCAGATGTTGAGCGTGAGGGGCCAACGGTCGAGCATGGTGCCGCGGATGTAGTTGACGTTGCACGGGTCGCGGCCGGGGAAGGGGTCGCGGCCGTCGCGGCGTTCGCCGAAGCCGCGCAGGTCGGGCGAGATCGTCAGGTAGCCGGCCTTGGCCATCTGGCGGCCGTAATCGTAGTTGTGCTGTTCGATGTTGGCGACCATTTCGTCGGTTGAGCGGATGCCAGCGACTGGGTCTTTGCCGAAGGGGCCGTGGCCGTGGGAGCAAAGGATGGCGGCGTTCTTGCCGTCGGCGGGCATCTCTATGGGGCGGAGGACCTGGCAGGGGACGCTCATGAAGGGCTCGGCGTTGAAGACGACGCGCTCGCGGATGAGTCCGTCGTCCTCGACGCTGCTTTCGACCTCGGCGTCGAGCGGGACGGGATCGGGGAAGCTGCCCAGCAGCTCCATGTACTTGGCGTAGGCGGTGGTGTGCCACTCGTTCCAGTCCATGCTCTGGCGGTCGAAGTGGAGTCTTGGCGTGTGCTCTTCGACCTGGTGCTGCCAGTAGGCCTGCATCGAGAAGTTGCGTCGTGTCATCGTTCTCTCCTCGCGCGCGGTTTTGGGCGCGTCATTCTGCCGGGGCTTCAACCGTCGGATACTGGCCGGAGTAGCCCGAATTTCCGCCGAGGATGCCGCGCAGCTCGTCGTCTCTGACCGTTTTGAGGATGTAGTCGGGGACTTCGGTGCCGGGCCAGTTGACGAACCAGTTGGGCGTGAAGCCGTAGAACATGGTGTAGCGCACGTTTTCACTCAGGATCGGCACGCCGGCGTGAAGCAGCGTCTCGGTGAAGTGGAGGATGCTGCCGGCGGGCGCGGTCGATTCGACGATGGGGCAGCGCTCCTTCAACGTCGCGTAGGTCCCCTCGAGCCGGTGGGAGCCGTCCAGGATCATGGTGCCGCCGTCGCCGGGCTCCACGTCGGTCAGGTAGGTGATGTTGTTGAGGAAGAGGCAGTTGACGAGCTCGGGGTCGGTGTCGTCGGCGAAGGTGCCCCATTTCGGTCTCATGCCCCTGTGCCAGCCCATTTGGTCGGGGTCGCGCAGGGCGTCGCGGTCGGTATGGCGCTGCGGGTGAGGCCGCTTGATCATGGCGTGGCAGGTCTCGTACTTGATCTCGGCGCCCATGAGCTGGCGGTTGGCCTCCAGCACCTGCGGGATCATGATCCAGTCGCGGAAGAGCGGGTCGCCGTTCACCATGCAGTCGACGTGGAGGATTTCGTCGTCATCGTTGTGGGCGAGGGGGCGGGTGTAGTGGGACTGGCGGTCGAGCGCGGCCTTGTAGGCCTCGACCTGCTCGGGGCTGAGCACATTTTCTTCGAGCACCCAGCCGTGTTCAGCGAAGTGATGCAACTGTTGGCGGGACAGCATCGGACGCCTCCGGGGACGCGGTGTTCAGAACCAATGGGGCGACTGGGGCCGCCTGGTGCGGATCGATTCGAGCGCGGCGGCGCAGACCGAGACGATGTTGGCGCCGCGCGCAGCGGGGATGGGGTTGTCGATTTTGCCGTCGAGCAGGTCGAGGAAGTCGACGACCGAGCGTCCCCAGCCGTGGCCGCCGACGACGGCGCTGGCGGCGGGCTCTTCGACCGGGACTGGATCGTGGTCGCGGCGGTAGAGTTTGCCCTTCCAGAGGGTGCCTTCGGTTCCGTAGACGGCGAGGAATCCGCCGCCCATGCCTTCGCCCATGCCGTGGCCGGAGCAGCCGCTGGTGACGTAGACCTTGCCGATGGCGCCGCTCTCGAACTGGAGGATGACGATGTAGCAGTCGTCGTCGGGGAAGATGGGGATGCTGAGCTTGTTGCTGTAGGCGTGGACCTCGGTGACGGGCGATTCGGCGGTCCAGAGGATGAGGTCGAGCGGGTGGCTGCCGCCGCCGAGGAGGATGTTTTGCGGGTTCTGTTTGTCGATGCGCCAGGGCGTGTGGTGCTGGCCTTCGGGGGCGTAGTGGCTCCACATGTCGTGGATGTAGTCGCCCTGGAGGAAGAAGATGTCGCCGATACGGCCGGACTTAGCGATCTGGGCCATCTGGTGCCAGGGGTGCATGTAGCGCATGGTCTGGTCGGTCATGACGCGGGCGCCGCTATTGGCTTCGGCGTCGAGAATTCGCTGGCAGTCGGCGACGGTGGTGGCGAGCGGTTTTTCGATCAGGGTGTGGCAGCCCTGTTCGAGGGCCATGACGGCCTGGTCGGCGTGGAGGTGGTCGGGGCCGGCGATGACGGCGACGTCGGGCTGGGAGTCGCGCAGGAGCTGGGCGTAGTCGCTGCCGGTGGCGGCGTGCGGGTAGACTTCTTGCATGCGGTCGAGCTGGGCCTGTTGGGGGTCGACGACGGCGGCGATCTCACCGCGGCCGTCGGCGGCTGCGACCTGGGCGACGCTGCGTCCGGCGCTGCCGCCGCCGCTGATCAGGAATCTGTAGCTGCTCATGTGCGGGTCATCCTCACTGGTCGGTCTGGGCGGTGGGAACGGTGTCGGGATCGAGGAAGGCGACGTCGCTGGCGTCGTCTTCGAAGCGTTTCATGCCGACCTCTTTGATGGCGCCGTCGTCCACCTTGTGCAAGGGCGTGTAGCTGGGGTGGTGGGCCTCGCGGTATGGGTCGTTGCGGGCGGCGTTGTAGCAGCAGATCAGTGACCAGCGCGGCTTTTGGGAGCGGTTCTGGTCGGAGCGGTGGAGGATGTTGCAGTGGAAGAAGAGGGCGTCGCCGGGTTCGGCTTCGCAGTGGACCAGTTCGAGGCGTTTTTCGGCTTCGGTGACGCGTTCGAGGTCGGCGCCGGCCTGCTGGCCGGTCTCGACGTGGGTGATGCGGCCCATGTGGTGAGAGCCTTTGAGGACCTGCATGCAGCCGTTCTCGCGGGTGGCGGCGTCGACGGCGATGGAGACGCTGGACATGAGGGGGTAGAGGACGTAGTTGTCGTACCAGTAGCCGTA
>DAOUHX010000034.1:0-6759 GCA_034428395.1 Caldilineaceae bacterium | reverse complement strand
AGCCACCGGCCGCTAGCCACTGGGACTGTGAAATGGTCCGATTCTGCATCTTCGGCGCCGGCCAGATGGGGAAACGGCACGCGCGCACCCTGGCGCAGCATCCCAAGGCGACGATACACAGCGTCTGCGACCTTCTGCCGCACGCCGCCGACGAACTGGCCGCGCAGTACGGCGCCCTGGCCGTGCACGACAGCGAAAGCGCCCTGGCCGACCCCGAAGTCGACGCCGTCGTCATCACGACGCCGGCCAGCTCCCACGCGCAGCTGGTGGTCGCGGCTGCGCGCGCGGGCAAGGCGGTCTTCTGCGAAAAGCCGCTTGCCGAGGACATCCCCGGCGCCCGCGCCGCGGTCGAGGAGGTCAGGAGGGCTGGCGTGCCCAGCTTCATGGGCTTCATGAAGCGGTTCGAGCCGGGTCATCTGGCGCTGATCCAGGCAGTAAAAGCCGGCGAGGTCGGCGATGTCCAAATGGTCATGCTCACCAATCGCGATCCCAAGGTAACCCTGCTCGAACTCAGCCGGGAGACGTACAAGACCGCTCCCTACACGCTGCTGCGAGAGTCGACCGTGCATGACTTCGACCTGGCACGCGCTCTGCTCGACGATGAGCCGGTGGAAGTCTACGTTTCGGCCTCTTGTCTGGTCGAACCGGAGTTGGGCGAATTGGGCGAGGTCGACGCCGCGCTGACGACGCTCAAGACCGCCGGCGGCGCGCTGTGCAACATCAACAATATCTGGCACACGACCTACGGCTACGACCAGCGGCTCGAAGTGCACGGCGCGAAGGGGATGCTGCGCGCCGAGAACCGCCCCGAGACCAGCCTCGTCCGCTACACGGCCGCGGGCGCGCTGCACGACAGGCTGCTCTCCGGGCCCCCCGACGGCTCGCAGTTCTACTTCTACAAGTACGCCGAGGCCTATCCGAGCGAGATGAACCACTTCGTCGAGTCGCTCGAAGCAGGTGACCCGCCCATGGTCAGCGTCGAGGACGGCTATCGCTCGCAGCTGCTGGTCGAGGCTGCGGTTGAATCTCTGAAGACGAACCGCCCCGTACAGGTGGCGGAGTAGTCCCTAGCGGTCGGCGGCCGCAATTCTTACTGGCCGCGAACGGCTCGCTATCAACCACACTTTTCTCACGGAGGTCAGAAGATGGATGCCAATAAGCCCAAACTGTTCATTTTCGCGATAGCCATTTTCGCGATTCTGTTGGCCGGCTGCCAGCCAATCACTGCGGAACCGATGATGGAGTCGGGGCCAATGCTGCCGCTGGCGAAGGTGCGCTACGGCCTGCCCGGCGCACTGACGCACTTCGACCCGGCCCTGCCCGGCGAGACCTCGGAAGGCTCAACCATCAAGCTGATCAGCGGGCAGCTGCTGCGCTTCGATCAGTACGGCGTGCCACAGCCCGACCTGGCCGAGTCGATGGATGTTTCCGATGACGGCCTCGTCTATACCTTCACACTGCGCGAAAACCTGATGTACTCGGACGGCTCGCCCGTCACGGTCGAGGACATCGTCTTCACCTGGGAGCGCATCAAGGACGCGCCCCCGACCGATCAGGGCCCGATCGCCAATGTTGTCAGCGTAGAGGCAACCGACGACCGCACCGTCGTCTGGACGCTGAGCCTGCCCGAACCGACGCTGCCCTTCTGGTTTGGCCGCACCGGCTTCTCGGTCCATCCCCAGGCGCAGGTCGAGGCCGACCCGGACGGCTACTTCCGCAACCCGGTCAGCGCCGGCCCCTACTATGTCGCCTCGGGTGAGCCCGGCGATCCCGTCGTGACCCTGATGGAGAATCCCTACTACCAGCTCGGCCCGATGGCCGTCCAGGAGCTTGAGCTGCACTGGGTGCCCGATCCGACCTCGCGTTCGCTGCTGCTGGCCACCGGTCAGTTGGACTACGTCTACGAGCTGCCGCCGCAGGCGCGCGCCACCTTCCCGCCGGACGTCGAGACCTTCGTCGTGGCGCTGGGCGGCGTCTTCCACCTGAGCATCAACCAGCAGCTTCCCGACGACCACTGTCTCTCAAATCGCGATGTGCGCGAGGCAATTTCCCTGGCCCTCGACCGCTCCGAGATTAATGAACGCGCCCTTCTGGGCGTCTCGCCGCCGGTCATAGGCTACTTCTACACCGGCCAGCCGCTCGACGTCGGCATTCTGCCCAACGGCGGCGCGCAGGACCTCGAAGCGGCCAAGGCGCTGATGGCGGACACGCCCTGGGCGGACGGCGGCTGCTCCTTCACGGTCACGACCTATGGCCCCCGGCCCGGCTATGTCGAGAGCATCCTGGTCTTCGCCGAGCAGCTTAAAGAGCTTAACATGGAGGTGACCGCGGACGGCCAGGAGGTCGGTATCGCGCTGGACATCATGGCCAATTCGCCCGACTACAATGCCGGCTGGGCTGTTACCGGCAACAACGGCGGTCCGCCCGAGAGCTATCTGCGCAACCAGTTCCTCGACGGTTTCTGGGCGCAGCGGTCGCGCATCGACGACGATGAGATGAAGATGCTATTCGACGAGCTGACCAATACGGTTGACCGCGATGCCCGCGACGAACTGATCCGCCAGATCCAGTATCGCGGCTACGAGGTGCAGTCGATCATCCCCTGCTGTGAACGCTCGGTGATGGGCGGCAGCCGCATCGGCCAGAATATCGTCAGAACCGTTACCGGCGCTTCGCACTTCATCGTCGTACCGATAGCGGACGTAGAACAGTAATTCGATACCAGCGGCGAATGGCTGCCTCAGGCCATTCGCCGCACAGCAGCAAGCGAGGAATAGAGCGTGAGGAGTGAGAGGGGAGCCGCGCGGAGCGGGAACCGGGACCTCGAGCGGGATCAAGACCGCCAGCCATCCCAAACCGGCGATGGTGGGCCCGCGAACATTCCCCCACCCTCTTCTCTCTCCCCCTCATTCTCTCCTCGCTTCTACGCGGGGACCCTTCGTTTGCTGCGCCATCCCGTAACACGGCGGCTGGCGCAGGCGTTCCTCGTCGCTTTCCTGTTGATGGTCTTCGCTTTCCTCCTGGTCCGTCTCATCCCCGGCGATCCGGCCATGATCCTGCTGGGCGACGTGGCGACCGAGGAGGACCTGATCGCCTACCGCAAGCTGCTCGGCATCGACGGCCCGCTTCACAGCCAGTTCGGGCGCTACATCTCCAATCTGGCGCGCGGCGACTTCGGCCTCTCGATCCGTTCACGCGAGCCGGTCCTCTCCATCATCGGCAAGCGGCTGCCGGTCTCATTGTGGCTGACGGCGACGACGATCGTCATGACCGTTGTGCTGGCGCTGCCGTTGGGCGTCGCGGCCGCGCTCTACCGTCGCACCTGGTTCGGGCACCTTTTCCAGATCGTCGCCTCCGTCTTCGTGGCGACCCCCGTATTCTTTTCCGGTCTGCTGCTCATCCTGCTCTTCGCCGTCCAGGTCAACCTGGCGCCTATCGCCGGATACTTTCCCGGATTTCCTGCCAATCTTTACTCGCTCTGGCTGCCCGCGCTCACGATCAACTGTGTGCTCGTTCCGGTCCTGGCGCGCATCCTTCAATCTTCGATCATCGAGACCAGCTCTGAGGAGTTCGTCGAGGCGGCCATCATTCGCGGCACACAGGGTTGGCGCTTCTACTGGCGCTATCTGCTGCGGCCCTCGCTCGCGCCCACTATCGCCGCACTGGGCTACTTCGCCGCCACCGTCGTCAGCTATGCCGTCATCATTGAAATCATCTTCAATCTGCCCGGGGTCGGCATGTCGCTCGTCGACGCCGTGCGCAACCGCGACTACCCTCTCGTGCAGGGGATCGTCTTCCTCAGCGGCCTGCTGGTGGTCGGACTGACATTTGCCGCCGACCTGGTCAATGGCTGGCTAGACCCGCGGGCGAAGATACGATGACGATTAGTAGCGGCGCGCCATCACAGTCTCTGCGCGACACCCTGGTATCCTCCGCCGGCCCCCTGCGCCGCCTTGCGTTGGGCCGCATCTGGCAGCAGCTCAACGCCGAGAGCCGTTGGGGCGTCGTCATCCTGGCCTTGATCCTGATTCTCAGCGTCTTCGTACCCCTGCTGAGCCCCAACGATCCCTACGAATTTGTCGACCTGCCCCTGCAGCCCCCTGGCGCGACCTATCCCTTCGGCACCGATCATCTGGGCCGCGACCTGCTGGTGCGCGTATTCGCAGCCGCACGGCTGGACATCGTCCTCGCGATTCTGGGCGTCAGCGTGCCCATCGTCATCGGCACCTTCATCGGTACGCTCGCGGGCACAACGCGTAACCGCATCGCCGAAACGCTGTGGGACGGCCTCGTCAACGCATTGACCGCGTTCCCCGAGATCATCCTTGTGCTCGGCATCGTGGCGATGGTGGAGGGCGGCGTTCGCGGCCTGTTGATCGCCATCTGGATATCGCGCTGGGCACAATACGCGCGCATCGCCCGCGCCAAGTCGCTGGCCCTGCGCGAGGCCGAGTTCGTGCAGACCGCGCACGTGCTGGGCTATCCGCAGCTGCGCATCCTCGTCCGCCACATCATGCCCAACGTCTTTTCGGAGGCGCTGGCCTACGCGTTGAGCGACTTCATCTTCATCATCGTGATCATTGGCGGGCTGTCGTTCCTGGGCCTGGGCGTACGTCCGCCGACGCCGGAGTGGGGCGCGATGCTGGCCGAGGGCCGGCTCTATCTGCGCACTGAACCGTGGCTGATCCTGTTCCCGGGCTTCTTTCTTTCGCTGACAGCCATCGGCGTCGCCCTGATGGCGCGCGGCCTGGAGCAGATCAGCAAAGGGGAGGAAGGGTAACCTTCCGGAGAGGAGTATGAGATAAAGCGGCTTCTCGAAGTGCGAGACCTCTGTATAGGCTTTCGCAAACGCGGCGGTCGACTGCTGCCCGTTATCGACGCGGCCAACCTCAGCCTCGATCCCAGGCAGGCGGTCGGCATCGTCGGCGAGTCCGGTTCCGGCAAGACGATGCTGTGCCGGGCCCTGATCGGCACGCTTGCCCGCCACGGCGCCGAGATCACCGCCGGGACAGTGATGTTTGGCGGCCTGGACCTGGCCGCTGCGTCGGAGCGCGTCTGGCGCGGCATACGCGGCCGTGAAATCGGCTACATCCCGCAGAGCTCGCTGGCCGGGCTCAACCCGGTGCTGACCGTCGAGACCCAGCTGGTCGAGTCCATTGCTGCAACAGGACCGTTGAGCCGGCGCCAGGCCAGGGACAAGGCGGTCGAGTTGCTCGAAAGGGTGCGTATTCCCAGGGCGCCGCAGGTGCTCAAGGCCCGCGGGCACCAGCTCTCCGGCGGCATGCGCCAGCGCGTGATGATCGCCGCGGCGATCGCCCAGGCCCCCAAGCTCCTGATCGCCGATGAGCCGACCACCGCCCTCGACGTGACCATTCAGCGTGAGATATTGAGCCTGATCACCCAACTTCGCCATGAACTGAACATGGCGCTGGTTCTCGTCTCCCACGATCTGGCCGTGATCGAAGACGTGTGTGACGAGGTGATGGTGATGTATGCCGGCGCTTCGGTCGAGTCCGGCCCGGTTGCCTCCCTGTCGACGACGCCTCGCCATCCCTACACGCGGGCGCTGCGCGTCTCGCGCGTCGACCGCGCCGTGCCGGGCCAGGACCTGGAGGCGATCCCCGGGGATGCCGCCTCGGTTGGCTCGTGGCCGCCGGGATGCCGCTTCTGGCCGCGTTGCCCGCACGCCGACGAGGAGTGCCGCCGCGATCCCCACCCGGTGCTCACGCCGATAGGTCAACAGCTTTCCGCCTGCATTCACGCCGAGCGCTTGGTCCTTGGTGAAAAACCGTCGGCTGTCGCCGGCCGGGCCGATTCGGCGCACCAACGACAATGACAGAATTGCTGCTGGAGGGAAAGGAGATCACCGTTACCTTCGGGCGCGGCGCTGAGGCGTTCGAAGCCGTGCGCGCGGCCAGCGTTACCGTCTCCGGCGGCGAGGCCGTCGGCATCGTTGGCGAGAGCGGCAGCGGCAAGACGACTCTGGCGCGCGTGCTTGTCGGCCTGCAGCGGCCCAGCGCCGGCGAAGTGCGGCTGGAAGGGGAACGCATCTTCAGCGCGCAGAACGAGCAGCGCATGCCGCGCAGCGAGCGCTGGAAGACACAGATGATCTTCCAGGACCCCTATTCGTCGCTCAACCCCCGCATGAGGGTCTGGCAGGCGGTGGCGGAGGCGGTGCAGGTGTGGCACAATTTGCCCAAGGCGGCGGCCAGGGAGGAGGCGCTGCGGCTGCTGCAGACCATGGGCATCAGCGACGACCAGGCCCGCCAGTTCCCCAAATCTCTGTCAGGCGGGCAGCGGCAGCGGGTGAGCGTTGCGCGGGCCTTGGCCCCCGGCCCCAAAGTACTGATCGCCGACGAGCCGACTTCTTCCATCGACCAGTCGGCACAGGCCCAGTTGCTGAATCTGCTGCGCCGCCTCCAGACGGAGCAGGGCCTGTCGATCATCTTCATCTCGCACGACCTGGGCCTGGTGCGCTACCTTACCTCGCGCGTCTACGTGATGCAGAAGGGCGATATTGTCGAGACCGGAGAAACGCAAGCAGTCATGGAGCAGCCGCAGCATCTCTACACGAGGCTGCTCATCGATTCGATTCCAGGACGCGGAAACGGCGCCGCCTAGCAGACAGCTGTTGGCACAGCTGCTCAACACAGAGTGCAGAGGAGGATCCATGGCTGTGGACTACGATCCCTCGCTTGATCAGCTTCTGGTTTCGCCCGAGATAATCAGCGATCCATATCCCATCTACCACCGGCTGCG
>DAOUHX010000033.1:0-10484 GCA_034428395.1 Caldilineaceae bacterium | reverse complement strand
ACGATGGCAGCCAGATTGAGTCGCAGAGAATTTCTGGTGAGGACGGCGACGCTCTCGGGAGCGGTGGCCGGCACAGCGTTCTTGCAGGCCTGCGCCGCACCCGTTGCACCCGCCGCCGATGGAGGCGAGGAGATGCCGATGGAGGCGCCCGTGCAACTGAGCTTGTGGCGGGGCACCAACGGTATCTGGGACGATCACTTCGAGGCAATCGCGGGGTATATGGCCGACGCCGGCATCACGCCTTTGGTCGAGATCGCTCAGCCGCACATCCCCTGGAGCGAGTGGCAGGACAAGGTTCGCATTTCAGCAGAGGCAGGGGTGGGGCCTGACCTGATATTCACCATCAATCCACTCCTGACAGAGCAGGTAAAGAACAATATGATCCTGCCTGCCCCGTTAGACTTGTACTCGCCTGAGGAGATCGAGAAGGACTTCCACGAAACGTGGCTTCAGGGCGTGAAGTTTGATGGCCGCTACTACAATATCCCATGGGATGGAGGGGGATTTGGACTGGTTTGCGACGTGACAAACCTGAAGGACGCCGGCGTCAACGAGTTGCCCAACAACTTCGAAGAGTTCGTGGATGCGGCGCAGCGAGTCGTCAAGTACGACGGCGACAACCTGGTGATGGACGGATTTGGATTCTTCCATGCCAGCTACCTGTACGGGATGCTGTTCTCGAGCATTGGCGGCAGGCGGCCCGGCCCCGAAGACACCGAGTTGACCTTCGACAACGAGCTGGGGTGGCACGCGTGGGACCTGGTGCTGGACTATGAGACAGAGTACGATATCTTTCACTGGGACTTCACCAAAGGCATCAGCCCCGATCTTTGTATTTCCGCCTACACGGAAGGTCGAGGCGCGTTTTGCGTGACCAATAGCGCATTCAGCACCGGAGTCGAGGAGCAGTTTGGTCACGAAACCAAGACGATCAGTCTGAAGGCGTGTATACCGGAAGGGGAACTTCAGCACCCGATTAGTGCGGGCTGGGGGTTGGCGGTAACCAGCGCCGCCCCGCCGGAAAACCTTGACGCCGCCTGGAAAGTTTGGAGGTTCGTCGCGACAGAGGAAATGTGCGCGCGATACCAGCTGGCCACGGGCTTCGCTTCGGGGAACAGGGCAGTGCAGGCGCTGGGGACCGATGGATTTACCGGCCCCAGAGCGTCGGACATGGCGCAAGAGGTATCGGACGTCATGTGCTGCGGCTACCTGCGCTGGGACGGCATCGATCAGCCCACCTACATGCACGAGCACGAAAATGTCTACACCGACATGCTGCATGATGGCTTGACTGCCGAGGAAGCCATGGCAAACCGCGGGCCTGACATGCTTAAAGGCCTGTTGGGCTCCTGAGCCGGAACACAGAGGCGTTGAACGATCGAATCAGCGGTGCCTTCGGGCATCGCTGATTCAGTTTTCCGCGCGTATCTGAACGCGCACAAGGAGTTGACATGGCTGCACGCCTTCGTTCGATGCTGCAGCAGCGAGGACCGGGCCCACTATCCCGGCTCAGTTTGCGCCAGCGCCGCTATGTGGTCGCGTGGACATTTCTGGCGCCGATTCTCCTCTATTACCTGGTTTTCGCCCTCTATCCTATCGCGCTCGCGGTCGTCATGAGCGTGAGCGACTGGAAGCTGAACAATCCTGTCCGGCCCTTCATCGGTCTGCAGAATTACGTGAAATTGGCGTCAGACACAGACTTCAGGCTCGCCCTGGCGAACACGGTCGAATACACCGTTATGTATGTACCGGGCGTGTTTGTCGTGTCGCTGATTGGGGCGATGGCCTTGAATTCGATCCGCCACGGGCGCGCGCTCTACCGCGCCATCTACTTCGCGCCGGTGATGACCGCCGGCATCGTGGTCGCACTGATTTGGAAATACATGTTGCACCCCAGCTATGGTCTGGCCAACGTCGTCCTCAACTCGGTCGGAATTCCTTCGCAGCCGTGGCTTGTGCAGGCGAAGACTGCGATGGCCAGCCTGGTGATGATCGCGGTCTGGGAGTCGATGGGCTACCAGATGGTGTTGTTCCTGGCCGGGCTGCAGGGCATACCCTTGCACCTATATGACTCGGCCAAGATCGACGGCGCCAACATCTGGCAGCGCTTCATCCATATAACCTGGCCTCTGCTGCGCCCCACCGTCACATTTGTGCTCGTCGTCACGGTTATCGGCGCCTTCCAGATGTTCACCCTGGCCTACGCCTTTGGCTACTACGGCGGCCCGGGTGACAGTCTGCTGGTTGCGGTAATGTATATTCGGCACCAGATGCTCACGCTGGGCAACGTCGGCTACGCGGCATCCATGGCGCTGGTCCTGTTCGCCATCATATCAATTGTGACGATTATCCAGCTCAGAATGACCAGAACTCGCTGGAGATACTAGCCGGCCGACCGAGGTGCGCGGCCGGGATGCAGCGAGAGTTGGAGGTCCAAAGAGATGCGCGTTTCGCCGATAGTTCGGCTATATCAGCGCAGAGAATCGGTTCTTCCGGTATTCATCAGCTACACTGTGCTGACGCTATGTGCAGTCCTGGTTGTCAGCCCCCTGGTTTTCGCACTTTTGGGCGCGTTCAGGCCAATCTGGGACCTGAAAACAATACCGCCGACATTTATTCCCAAGGAGCTGTTTCTCGGCAACTTTCTCGTCCTCTTTGAGCGCTTTCCGATTGGGCGAATGTACTTCAACAGCCTGTTCACCACGGGCGCGATTGTGGCCGGCCAGGTGCTGATGAGCGCAGTGGCCGGATATGTTCTAGGCAAATTCGAGTTCCCCGGCCGCGAGGTGGTCTTTTTCATGATCTTGTGGACCATGATGATCCCGTTCTTCGTCACCGTGGTCCCACTCTTTGTCATGATCGTCAGCTGGGGGTGGATGGACACCTACCAGGGCCTCATCGTGCCCCACCTCTTCTCCGGCTTCGGCGTCTTTCTCTTCCGCCAGTTCGTCCATACGATTCCAGACGACCTGATCGACGCCGCGCGCGCGGACGGCGCCAGCGAAGTGCGTATTTTTGCGCAGATCGCGATGCCTCTCATGCTGCCGGCGGTCGGTGCGCTGGCCATCTTTACCTTCATCTGGAACTGGGGGAGCTTTTTCTGGCCGCTGCTGATCACGAACGAGACCGAGATGCGGACGATACCGGTGGCGCTGGCCACACTCATCCGTCAACCCGGCATGGTCAGAACCGGCGGGGCTGTCGGACTGAGCGAGGAGGGCATCGCCCTGGCCGGCGACGCGATCGCCTTCATCCCGGTCCTGACGGTCTTCTTCGTCTTCCAGCGCTACATCACCGAAGGCGTTACCCTGACCGGATTGAGCGCAAACTGATCCGAACCAGAAACGGGGCGATCGAAGGGCAGTTTTCCTGAAAACAGGCGAGCCTGACCCCATAGATTGGTCCGCGCGCATAGTGCGGGCTGCGGGTCTGGTCCTTATGACTTTGGGGCCTGACGCTCGCCGGAAGGGGCTGACGATGCGAAAGCGTTTTGCTCTGCTCATCTGCGCGTGCTGCCTGCTCATCGGCGTAGCCGGCTGTGTGCCAGTGCCGCCGGCCGCCGAACCAGAGTCACCGGCCGCCGAACCCGATACACCCACCCCGGTACCCGACACTCCCACCCCCGAACCGGATACGCCAACCCCCGAACCCGCAACGCCCACCCTCGAACCAGGGCCGCGGACGCGCGCCGCGGATGGGATGGTGATGGTCTGGGTGCCTGCGGGCGCATTCCAGATGGGCAGCGACGACAGCGAAGTGGACGCCGCGCTCGAACTGTGCGAAACTTACGGCATCCCCTGCGTGCGCCAATATCTCGACAAAGAGCAGCCGGCGCACAGAGTGGAATTGGACGGTTTCTGGCTTGACCAAACCGAGGTGACCAACGCCCAATACCGGGCGTGCGTGGAGGCAGGCATCTGCAATCCGCCCAGGAAGAGGAGTTCGGCGACGCGCGATTCATACTTCGACGACAGCGCGTTCGACAACTACCCGACCATCTGGAGCACGCTACGCGACGCGAGGAGCTACTGTGAGTTCGTCGGCGCCCGGCTGCCGACTGAGGCGGAGTGGGAGTACGCGGCGCGCGGGCCGGAGGGCCTGCTCTTTCCCTGGGGCAACGAGTTCGATGGGACGCGGCTGAACTACTGCGATGCCAGCTGCGACCTGGCCTGGGCGGACGATACGACCGACGACGGGTACGCGGACACCTCGCCGGTGGGGAATTACCCGCAAGGCGCCAGCTGGAGCGGCGCACTGGACATGGCGGGAAACGTGCGCGAATGGGTGGCGGACCTTTACGACGCTGAATACTACAGCAGTTCGCCTTCACAAAACCCAACCGGCCCGTCCACTTCTCCGGGCGGCAACCAGGTCGAGCGGGGCGGTTCGTGGAACTCCACTCCGTTCGAGGTGCGCGGCGCCTGGCGGACCGGCGACCACGCGAACTACAAGTACAATTTCATGGGTTTCCGCTGTGCCATGGACAGCGAATAACGGAATCTGCGAACAAAACGGTTGGCGCGGCCAGCACCAACATGCCGGCCGGGCGTTCATCACTCGTTCGCCGTCAGCAAGCAACAGCTCAAGGTCAATCGCAATGGATTACAGGCAACTCATCGAACAGTGGCTCGACAAACTGCGCGCCGGCACACTGGTGGAAGAGGATCTGCAACTAGCGCTGCGCCGGATTGATGCCGACGGCGCGACGCGGCATCAGCGTCTCCTCTATCTTCAGACGAGCACGACAGGCGTAGATTCCGACGTACTTGGCATGGCGCTGGTCGAAGACGGCCAGATACTAGAGGCGCCCGACGACCCGGACGAGTGGCCTTACGGCACGGTACTCGAAGCCATGGCCGATGGCTGGAGGGTGGTCAAGTTTCCGGAGATGGCGCTCCTTCTCCAGGAAGACAAGACATACGGCTTCGGCTGCGAATTCATACTCGAAAGCTAGAGCCGGCGACGAAAAGATACAGGGAGGACGATCGATGGATACCAGAAGGAACGACTTGCCGCCGGCGCAGTTCGGACTGCCCTACGACTGCAAGCCAACCCTGAACGACGCACAGGTCTTTGACTTTTGCCGCAAGGGCTACCTGATACTGGAAGGGGTGGTCGACGATGAGGTCAACCGGCGCATGATGGCCTTTGCCGCCGAACACACGGACCACCAGCCGCTGGAGCTGCTGACAGAAGAGTGGTTCGTCGAAGGCGTGTTCAAGAACCCGCAGGCAGCCGGTGCGGTCCGCTCCCTGCTGGGCGCAAATTTCAAGCTGCCGCAAACGCTGTGCAACCACCGCGCGGATGGACCGCTCCCTCCCCAGGACTGGCACCGCGACGGTGGGTCGATCTACAACAACCGGATTGACTACCTGCAGGTGTTCTACTACCCACAGGACACACCGCCCGAGATGGGGCCGACCGAGCTGATTCCGGGCTCGCACTTTATGCGCAGCAAAGCCAACTACATGGGACATATCCGCAGCGTGAAGCCGGTCAAATCGACCGCATCACCCGCGGGAACGGTTACCATCACGGCCTATCCGATCTGGCATCGCAGAGGCCGCAGCGTTTTGCCGGGTGTCCGTCATCTGTTCAAGTACAACTACTTCCGCACTGCCGAACCGCGCCGTGACTGGGTCATTGACCCCGAGCACGATTTTTCATGGCCCGACATGTCGGAAGTCGAACCCCATTTCGAGCAGTTCCGCTGCGGCATCGCGGCGGCAGAGCTGTTCAGCTGGCTGTGCGGCGAGCAGTTTAGCTACGTTGGAGGCACGGGCTGGCCGTGCGAGGCGCCGGTCAAACCGGGACTGTGCGATCAGGAGGGGCTGCCCGCTGGGTTACGCCGCTTCGCAGAGGCAGGCATCGCAGAATTGGCCTGAGTCCGTCAACCGGGTCCCGATTGTCAGCACAACTCCAGGACTATGCCCCAAACTCTGTTTCCAACCGACCTGCCCGAGGGCGAATGGGTCGAATTCCAAGCTTCGGGATACGGTTCGCCGGCCGTCGGCGTCATCCACCGGCGTTCCTATCGCGCCCTCTGCGGTGTACCCCTGGGCAGCATCGACACGGGTTGCCTCGATCTTGACAGCGGCGGTCTCTTCGGCCTGTGCAGCATCTTCAACTCCCACGTGCCGCGTCGCGGTGCGCTGAACCTCCCCTTTCTCGGCCTCGGCGTTGGCGGCAAGACGTGGGTGCTGACGACGGGACAGCAGAGCCCGGAAAAGGGATCGGGACATGCGGCCAACGATCCTCCGCCGCCGGACCTGGAGATGCCAGGTGTGCAGCTGGCGCAGGACATCCACTATTGGGGCCACTTTCCGGTGGCGGACCTGGAGTTCGACACCGACGCGCCGGTGGGCGTCGGCCTACGGGCATGGGCCCCCTTTCTGCCGGGAGACGTGGACCATTCCATTCTACCGGGGGCCGTGTTCGAGGTGCATCTGCGCAATGAATCGGACGCGCCCCGTTCCGGTACCCTGGCATTCAGCTTTTTCGGCCCGAGCGTGGGCGAGTCCTGGGCAAACCTGTTCCCCCGGCAGCAGATTTCAACGCCTGTCCGGGGGGTCAGCTTAAGCTCGCGGCGCTGCAGCTACGTATTGGGCGCGGTCGGCGAAGAACAGGTGCGCACCGGCGGTGAGTTGGGACTGGACGCGGGCGCATGGGCGCGCATCGAGCAGGAACTGCCAAAGACGGAAGAGACCAGATCCGGCGCCTCCGTCGCGGTCGACTTTTCGCTCGCGCCGAACGAGAAAAAGGTTGTTCGCTTCGTTTTGACCTGGTACAGCCCGCACTGGATGAGCACGGGCGACCCGCTGGTCGGGCCGCGCGCTTTCCGGCACATGCACACGACACGCTATGCCAGCGCGTTGGACGCGGCCGCGGTCCTGGCCCAAGAGCACGGGACGCTGCTGGCGCGCGTGCTGGCCTGGCAGGAGGTAATCTTCGCGGAACAGGCGCTGCCAGCCTGGCTGCGTGAGGCGCTCGTCAACACGTTGCACACCTACGCCGAGACCAGCTTTTGGGCGGTGGCGGAGCCCCCGATCGGAGAGTGGTGCCGGCCTGAAGACGGTCTGTTCGCCATCAACGAGAGCCCGCGCTCCTGCCCGCAGATGGAGTGCCTGCCCACGGCCTACTTTGGCGGCATCCCGATGGTCTATTTTTTCCCGCGCCTGGTGCTGTCTGCCCTGCGCGGGCAGAAGGCCTACCAGAGCGAGAACGGTGCGCCGCCGCTCATTTTTGGCGGCATCACCCAGTGGACGGGAGGCTGCGAAATGGCCAGCCCGACGCCGGGCTACCAGGTCACCACCAACGTGCCTTGTTTCGTGGACCTGGTCGACCGCTATGGGCTGCTCCACGGCGACGACGCCTTTGTGCAGGAGTTTTACCCGTCGGTCAAGAAGAGCATCGAGTTCATGGCCGATCTGAACCGCGGCCCGGACGGAATCGCTTCCATGCCCGACCGGCTGGTGAGCGTCCACATCCACATCTTCTTCGAGACCGAATGGTACGAGTTCAGCCACTGGGCCGGGATCGTGCCGCACGTCGGCGGACTGCACCTGGTGGCGCTGCGCATGGCAGAGCGGATGGCGCAGGCGGCCGGAGACGAGCCGTTTGCCGAACAGTGCCGGGCATGGATCGAAGCTGGGAGCAACTCGATCGAGAACAAGACCTGGAACGGCGACTACTACCTACGCTACCTGGACCCGGAAACCGGAGACAAGTCGGACGATATCTTCTCGGTCCAGCTGGACGGAGAGTGGATGGCCGGCTGGCATGGCGTGGAGGGCATTTTCCGCCCCGACCGGGTAGCGACTACCCTGGAAACGATCAAGCGTACCTGTGTGGCCGCGACACCCCTGGGAACGGTCCACTACACAACGCCCGAGGGCGTGCCGGCAGCGGGCGGGGAGGAACTGGATTCGGTCGACGACATCTGGTATTCGTGGCCGGCAACGCAGATCTGTCTGCATGCACCGGTTACATTAGGCCTGACTTATATGTACGCGGGCCAGCCGGAGTTCGGGCTGGAGGTGATGCGGCGATTCATTCACAAGGTGCATTGCGAACGGGGCTTGTCGTGGTACGGCGCCAACATCATCGATAGCCCCGGCGGCGAAGTTGCCTTCGGCACAGAATACACGATTTGCACGCAGCTGTGGGCCGTGCCCGCGGCGATGCAACAGCAGGATATACGCGCGCCTGCTCAGCCCGGCGGACTGGTGGACCGCGTTCTACGCGCCGCGGCGGGAGAGAGTCAGAGATGAAATACCGGCAGCTTATCCGCGACGGAACGCAGGTCTCGGTCATAGGGCTGGGCACGTGGCCGCTGGGAGGCCACATGGGCGAGATGGAGGTTGAGACAGCGATCTCCATCACCCGCGCGGCAATCGACGCCGGCATCAATTTGATCGATACCGCGCAGGCGTATCATCCCAGCGAGGCGCGGCTTGGCCGCGCGCTCCAGGATGGATACCGGGAGCGTTGCTTTCTGGCAAGCAAGGTGATCGGCGACTATTCGGCGGCGGGCGTTCAAACCGCGCTCGAGGACAGCCTGCGAAATCTGAACGTCGACTATGTCGATCTTTACCAGGTTCACCACCCGGATCCGGCATACCCCTTCGATCACACGATGGAGGCGCTCGAGCGCCTGCAGGAGCAGGGCAAGACACGCTACTTTGGCGCCTCCAACTTTGGCGTCGAACATATGGAAGCGGCTTTCTCAGGGGCCCGTTTCCACACGAATCAGCCGCGCTACAACATGCTCGACCGGCGGGTGGAGGCTGAGGTCCTGCCCTTTTGCGAGCGCCACGGGATAGGTGTGCTGGCGCACAGCCCGCTGGCTAAGGGGTTGCTCACAGGGCGCTACCGGGTCGGTCACAAGTTCCCCGACGATGACGAACGCGCGCGCCTGTCGCGCTTTCAGGGCGAGAGCCTGGCGCACTATGTCGACGTTGCCGACCGGCTGAAGGAGTTGGCAGCCGACAAAGGGATCAGCCTGGTACAGATGGCAATCGGGTGGCTACTGCGGCTGCCTGTGGTGAGCTGCGTGCTGGTGGGCGCCAAATCTCCCGAGCAGGTGAGCGAGCATCTGGTCGCCGCGGACGTCACCTTCAGCAGCGACGAACTCGCGCGCATCGAGACGATCCTGGAAAACACGCCCGGCGCAATGTATGACAGTTAGCGCAAACGTCGGGCACCGGTCGGGCGTCCACGCTAAGCAGCGGGGACGGCCGCCGGTCGAAACGGACAGGACGTAGGCTAAGGGACCGCAACATGGCCGAAGACGACAGCATCCGAGAGCGGGTCGAGCAATGTCTGGAGGAGCTTGCGCATGGAGGCGTAAAGGAAGCCAGCTTGCGCGCGATACTCGACGCGCTTGACGAACCGCCGCGCCAGCAGCTGCTCTTCCTGCGCGTAGGCGGCTTGACCGTCAGCTCCGAGGTCGTCGGCATGCTGATGCTGGAGAACGGCGAGATCGACGAAGGGCCGCTGGATCCCGATGACTGGCCGTACAGTACGGTAATCGAGGCAATTCAGGACGGCTGGCGCGTGATCAAATTCCCCGAGCTGGCACTGTGGGTGGACGAAACGAGGACCTACGAGGTCGGCGGCGAATACGTCCTCGAAAAATGGAGGTGAGAGGTGAAGAAGGTAAGTGACATTCGCCCGACATTGACCGATTCGCAGGTGCTCGATTTTTGCAAGAAGGGCTACCTGATCTTGCCCGCGGTCGTGCCGGAGGAGATCAACCGGCGGGTGGTCGAGTATACCAACGAGATTGTGCTGGAGCGCCCGTCGTTGAAGATACCGCGCCGCTCGAAGGAGGTCGAGTTTCATCTGCCGCTGTTGGAGGAAGAGTGGTTTGTCGAGCACGTGCTGCTGAACGATGAGGCGGCCGGCGCCGTACGCTCGCTGCTGGGTAAGGAGTTCACCCTGCCTATCCTCATCAGCGACCACCGCGCCGAAACGCCGATGCCCAAGCAGGGAGGATGGCACCGCGACGGCAACTACGTGCACAACAAGAAACTGAACTATGTCGAAGTCTTTTACCACCCGGAAGACGTGCCCGTCGAGAAGGGCCCGACCGAGGTATTGCCCGGTTCACATCACCTCGCCTCGGCCCCCGTCGGTCACTATGGTGGCCTGAAGGGAGGCGTACGTTTCGCGCCGCCGGACGCGCCCGCCGGGTCGATCCTGATCATGTCGTATAACCTCTGGCATCGCCGCACACTCTCGACCGCAAGCGGGTTCCGGCATCTCTTTCGCTACAACTACTGGCGCACTACGATGCCAGTGCGCGACTGGATCATCGAACCGGATTTTGACCTGCGCACCGCCAGCTACGAGTTCTTCGACCGGCCCACAACCAGGCCGCCAACGCGGGACTGCAACGACGCAGCGGAGATGTTCTTCTGGCTGAGTGGAATGCACGACCAGTTCGCAGTAATGGGCGGACAGTGCTGGCCCAGCCCGCACAT
>DAOUHX010000032.1:0-16378 GCA_034428395.1 Caldilineaceae bacterium | reverse complement strand
CAGCCCGTTCACCCGTCCTGCGAAGGCAACCGTATCCCCGCGCGCGATATTCGTATCCGTCTCCCTGGATCGAACCAGAATCTCGTCCTCCCATGCCTCGTCGTAGGTCACCGCAACCCGAAATCGCGTATCATGCTCGGTAGCGATGACCTCCAGGACTTGGCCCTCGAAGTAGACGATCTCGTCGCGGAGAGCTTCCGCATCGCCCAGCAATCTGTCGTAGGGAATCTCGCCGGCAACCTCCTTCCATTCTTCAAAGGTCCGCCCGGCAACAGGCGTAAGCGGCGGGTGATAGGGATCGGGCGCTTGCAGGGCGCCCTCGGCCCAGATGCGGCCGCCGTGGGCCTCGACGCAGGCCGACAGCACAAAGGGAATCAAGATCAGCAGAAATCGCATATCAGCCCTCCGCCCCTATCCATAGTCATCGGGGCTTTCCGCTTTTTGCGCGGCATTTTGATCTCCTAGCTGGAGGTTGTCCACTAAGACTCCGGCCGCCCCCCGTTCCACTGGGTGAGATAAAGCGAATGCGGTAAGCTTGTCCCCGGGTACACACGTGCGCGCACAGGGGGCTGGCCGGTGAGCCATAGTCGCCTTCCCCGTGTTTGCAGGGAAGCGCGGATGGTCTGAAGTGTGCCGTCCGTGTTGGCAGGGTCTATCCTTGCGCGCGCGGGTGAACGCTTGCGTCCAGCGAAGCATCGATGCGCCCCGCGAACTCATCGTCGGTCTGATACCGGCTGCGCCACTGATTCAGCGTGCTGCGGGGGACGCCCGTCTCCGTCGCCGCTTGCTGATGGTTGTTTAGCTCGCTCAACAGCTGCAGCGCCTGCGCTATCTGCCGGTCGGTGTACATGCGCCGCCTCTGCGTGGGCGGGAATTTCAGGATGCGTTTCTTCAAGGCCATCCATGTCGGATTGACGGCAGGCCGCAACGCTCTTCTCTTCCAGCGCACCCGCCCCGCCGGCGCTGCCGCACGAAGAGATCGTGCCTTCATTCCGAGAAGCCGGGGTTTCAAGAGGGATCTGCTTCAACTAATCGACTGGACTACGGGCAATCAGGTCCTGATCCCGTCAAAGGAACAGTCATTGTGCCGATAGTCCAGCCTCGCATTTACTCATACCAGCCCGACCCGAAGATCAGCCCGTCGTGGAGCACGACCCAGGAGTGCTTGCGCTCTTCTTCGCCTGTTTCCGGGTTGCGGAAGATATAGCTGACCCAGCTGCCCTCTGCCGTCGCGTTCAGTATCTCTTCGCCATAGAGGTATCCGGTCGAATCGGCCATTTCAGAGAGGTCCAGGCCAATCCTTTCATTCATATGGTGAGCAATGATGTGTCCATCTTCGCCTATGAAGACATACCACTGTCCGTCCACGTTCTCGACTGAACTGTGATATGCGACGGCCGCCTCTTTGCCATCCCGTTCATAGCGACGGATTGCATCCTGCACGAACGATCTGGTGTACGCCGAGGGATTGTCTTTGGACGGAATTGCTACGCAAGCCGCTATGAGGGAAAGCATCAGCAGGCAGATGGCAGTTAGAGATACGCGTTTCACGATCCATTTTTCCTATCGTTGAAGTCGAGCCGGTCGACCGCGAGTTGCCCGGTCATGGTTGGACAGGGTCTCCGGAAGTGGATGCGGGAAGAGGCGACACCGTGACGGGCACCGATGGATCCTGTATTCCGGAGCCGGTCGGAATACCCGAGGCAATCGCGCGACTCGCTAGCGGGCGGGGCCGATTCGCAGGATCATATCGCGTTCGGGTGGGCACTCACCGCGGTTGTCGCAGTTGCTGGTCATCACGTAGAGATACCCGTCCGCATCGCTGACGATGGTACGCAGGCGTCCATAGTCATTGCGCAGGTAAACCTCGTGGTCCAGGATGGTGTAGGGGTCGTCCCGGTCAAACACCACCCGATGCAGGTGCCGGCCATGCATTGCTCTGCCGGTAAATCTCTGGATGAGCCCGACGGTCGTGAACAGGAAACTGTCGGTCCATTCCGGGATCAGGTCACCTCGATAGAAGGTCGCGCCGGTCGGTGGCACCGAACCTTCCCACGCCAACACCGGGCTGACCAGCCCCTCTTGCGTGTCGCATCCCCAGACTCTGGGCCAACCCAGATTGTCGCCTGCGGTGACGACGTTGACCTCGTCAAACCCTGCCAAGTCCGGCCTCCCTAGTTCAGCGCCGGAAGGCCCGTGGTCCACCATCACGATGTGCTGGTCGTCGAACCAGTCGTAGCCCTGGGTGTTGCGTATGCCGCTGGCGAAGATATAGCTGTCCGGGTCCGGGTTGTCCGGGGGGATCCCGCCATCCAGGTCCATTCTGAGCAACTTCCCGGCCAGGGTGTCGGGATTTTGCGCTTCAGGGGGGTCATAGGCGCCGACGCCTACGTACAGCATCCCGTCCGGCCCCAACCGCATGCGACCGCCTTGGTGATGCAGTCCCGCGGGCAGGTCATCGATGATCAGGCGGTCCAACGTTGCCGAGCGTCCGTCATCGGAGAGCACATAGCGCTCGATTCGGCCGACCGACAGGTCGTCTTCGTTATCTATGTTGTAAAAGACGTAGAACTGGCGATTGGTGGCGAATTCGGGGTGCAGGAGCAGGCCCAGCAGCCCGCCTTCAGATCCCGCTATCGGGTGGCCGCCCAACGGAGGCAGGATCGACACGCCGAACTCGAGCACCGGTTCGGGGACGATTTCGCCGGCCTGAATCAGGCGCACACGGCCGGGCCGCTCGGTAACCAGCAGGTCGCCGGAGGGAAGGATCGCCAATCCCCAGGGAATCTCAAGCCCGTCAGCTATCACCTCGACGTGCAGCTCCACCTCGCCCGCCCGGCCAGGCTCGCCCTGTATCAGCTGGCAGGATGCAGATTCAGACGGCGCCTGAGCCGGCTCAGCGTCGGCAACCGTCTCGGCCGCGGTTGGCTCCGCAGGAGCTGTCTCGGTTTCCGCCACCGTTTCTGTCGGGGCGGCGGTTGGCGCATAGCCGACAGTGCAGGCAACCATCAGGAACGCAAAGAGAGTCGGGATCAGTCTTAGGAACATGGTCAGTGACCTCCAGTTTGGGCCGGAGCCAGGGTACGGGCGGCCGTCGCGCCCGGCTGCGGAGACGGCCCCGGTGGATGACGGCCCGTGCGGCAAGAAACGCTTCTCGCTGGACCAGTGAATGTAACATTTCAGACCGTGTCTATCGCCTCTGGCCCAAGTTTGAACTCGACCCAGAGTACGAAAAACTCACGGCATAAAATTGAACACTCTTTAGTTTATCAGTTGGACGTAACTTATTCGTTACTTTCGGCGCTAATTTATATGACCTTTTGTAACCTTTCGTCGAATGTGGCACAATTGCAACTGCCCGCCCCAACTTCTGCCGCCGTTTATCGCCGGAGCGCCGGGGGCTCCCAATGTCAGGCGGTGTGCCGAGATGAAGCGACCGCACGAACTGGAACGAGAAAACGAAGCTCTGCGCGACCGCCTCGCCCGCCTCAGCGAGGCCAGCCTCCGCATCACCGAGGACCTCGACTTCAACTCGGTGCTGCAAGGCGTGCTCGACTCCGCGCGCGCCCTCACCGAAGCCCGCTACGGCGTCGTCGTCCTGCACAACGAGGCCGGCGTCATCGGCGACTTCCTCTCCTCCGGCTTGACTGCCGGTGAGGCCGACAGACTGTGGGCCATGCCCGGCTGGCCGCAGCATTTCGAAAACCTCGCCAGAATCCCCGGCCCGCTGCGCGTCCCCGACCTGCTCAGCCTCGCCAGGTCGCTGGGACTGCCCGAGATCCGTCCCCCTGTGGCGGTCAGCCCGCAGCTCTCCTTCCTCTCCTCCCCCGTCCTGCACCGCGGCGAACGCGTCGGCAGCATCTACCTCGCCGAAAAGGAACGCGGCCAGCAGTTCACCCGGGAGGACGAGGAGACGCTCGTGCTCTTCGCTTCCCAGGCGGCCATGGCCATCGCCAATGCCCACAGACACCGGGAGGAGCGGCGCGCCAGGGCCGGCCTGGAAACGCTGATCGACACTTCCCCGGTGGGTGTCGCCGTCTTCGATGCCGCGACCGGCGCCCCCAAGACCTTCAACCGCGAGGTCCGCAGGATCGTCGACAGCCTGTGCAATCCCGATCAGACGCCTGAAATGCTGCTCGACCTGATGACGGTCCAACGCGGCGACGGGCGCGAGATCTCTCTGCGGGAGTTCCCCATGGCCGAACTCCTGAGCGCCGGCGAGACGGTGCGCGCCGAGGAGATCGTCCTGCGGGTCCCTGACGGCAGGAGCGTCACCGTGCTGCTCAACGCAACGCCCATCCTCTCCGACGAGGGCGCGGTCGAGTCGATGGTCGTCACGCTGCAGGACATGGCCGACGTCGAGGAGCTGGAGCGGCTGCGGGCCGAGTTCCTGGCGATGGTCAGCCACGAGCTGCGCGCGCCCCTGACCTCGATCAAGGGCTCCGCGGCGACCGTGCTGGGCTCGGAATCGGATCTTGACCCCGCGCTGGTGCGTCAGTTCTTCCGCATTATCGAGGACCAGGCCGACCACATGAACGACCTTGTCTCCGACCTGCTCGACGTCGCCCGCATCGAGACGGGCACGCTGCCGGTCAATCCCGAACCGGCCGAGCTGGCCCCGCTCGTTGACCGCGGCCGCAGGGCCTTCATCAGCGCCGGGGGCAGGAACCGCCTTGAGGTAGACATCGGTCCGGACCTGCCCCTGGTGATGGCGGACAAACGGCGTATCGTCCAGGTGCTCGGCAACCTGCTTTCCAACGCCGCGCGCAACGCGTCGGCGTCGTCGGTCATCACGGTAACCGCAGCGCGTGCGGACCTTCATGTCGCGCTCTCGGTGGCCGACGAGGGGCGGGGCATACCGGCGGAGAGCCTGCCGCTCCTGTTTCGCAAGTTCTCCAGGGCGCAGGCCGAGGATCAGGGAGGGGACACGGGACTGGGGCTGGCCATCTGCAAGGGGATCGTCGAGGCCCACGGCGGCCGCATCTGGGCCGAGAGCGACGGTCCAGGCCTCGGCGCCCGCTTTACCTTCACCCTGCCGACGGTCGAGGAGGCGGCGCGCGGCGCGGCGGACGGGTTCCCGTCGCGCTCTTCAAGGCATGTACGGCGGGGATCTGAGGAAAGGGTGCGCATCCTCGCAGTGGACGACGAACCCCAGACCCTCCGCTTTATCAGCGACGCGCTGGTCAAGGCGGGCTACGACCCGATTGTGACCGGGGACCCGGCGGAGGCGGTCCGCCTCGTGGCGGAGGAGAAACCCCGGCTGGCGCTGCTTGACCTCATGCTTCCCGGCGCCGACGGCATCGACCTGATGAAGGAGATCCTCAACCTGGCCGATCTGCCGGTCATCTTTCTCTCCAACTACGGGCGCGAGGAGCTTGTCGCCAGGGCCCTGGACATGGGGGCCGCCGACTACGTTGTCAAACCCTTCTCGCCCACCGAGCTGGCCGCGAGGATCCGGGCCGCCCTGCGCCAGTGGGCGGCCTCCCAACCGTCGAAACCGTACGTGCTGGGCGCCCTGACCATCGACTACGCCGCGCGCGAGGTGACCCTGGGCGGCCGTCCGATCCCGCTGGTGGCAATGGAGTACCGCGTGCTGGCCGAGCTCGCGGCCAGCGCCGGGCGCGTGTTGACCTACGAGCAACTGCTGGCACGGGTCTGGGGAGAGAAGAGCAGCGGCGATTTGCGGCCCATGCGCACCATCGTCAGCAAGCTCCGCCGCAAGCTGGGCGAAGACGCCGGCAACCCCTCCTACATCTTCACCGAGCCGCGCGTCGGCTACCACATGCCCAAGGGCGAAACACAGACCAAAGATCCGCCTGCTGCTCCCTGAACGCGCAAGGCTCCTGCCCTATACGGAAACTCCTGTCACGATGTTTGGGGCCAGGCGCCCCGAAAGGGGCGGCACGGAGTTTTCAAGACCCGCTGGGGCGCGCCGCTTGAGGGCGTTCCTGGCACAACCAACCTATTCGCAGCCAGATGTGAGTGACCGGTATCGATGAGGTGCCGCGCTTATGCCGCTAGTGGGTGTGGTAGACAACCCCTTCGTGTAGACATTATCAATCCTATTATGACTATGCGAAATTTTTCCATTCAATACACACAACAACGACAAGGCCAAATAACCAACTTACAACTTCCGACCAAGCCCGTTTTCGGCTCCTTGCGCGCTTGTCTTTTGCGCGGGCCCATGCGCCGTCACTTTGCCGCTCGAACAAGAGGCGGCATAGTAGCGTGCGATTTGCCTCTTTTTGGGCCGGCTGACCAGTGGTGGGAGCACCGAATGTCGGTCAGCCGCGGCTTGGATGGGGTCTCGCCCAAAACAACGGCACTTGTCGGCATTCAGGCGGCCACTGCGTGCACGTTCCAGAGTGTGCGCGCGGCATCAAATATTTTTTCGCGCCTCTCTACCTCTGGTGAGAATCGACGCGAATGCGGCATCGTCTGACCTGCCAAACCGGGCGTACCACGGACGGGGTCGCGGGGGGTCCGGACCCGGGGCCGCAAGCGCACCAAAGGCCCTTCCGGCGAGGCTTGGCGAGCCGGAAACAGGGCCGAAGGGCGCCGCGGCCCCGGGCGTTCTGCGTGCGGCTTTGGAAGAGCTTCGCGGCGCGCCTCCGCGCGGCAATGCCGCGCGGAGGCGGAGCCGCACAAACGCATGCATGGACGAAAGGCGAAATCGGCGCCGGAAATGGCACAGGAAGAGGGCGGGACCAGGCGCGCGCACGCGCGCGTCCGCTCGCGGCTGCGGAAGACTGAGCCGGCCAGGGTGCAGGCCCGGAGGGGACTGGGCGAATGCGGATGCGGGGTTGCGGCGGGCGCACGGCAGGGCGCAGCCGGCGACAGCCGGCTACGGGCGAAGCCCGCCGCCGCAACGCTGGTTTGGCTTTGGGCTTTGGCGCCGTGCGGATCAGGTGTTTGGTCCAGCCTGTTGGCGGCACAGAAACGGGCGCCGATTCGGCTACATATCAGGTGACGGTCGGGGGTGCATAGCCGGCAGCGGATGCGGTTGCAGAAGCGCACTCGGAAGCTTCCCCGCACGCGGTCGCAGTTGATTTGCGTATCCGGTGCGGTCGCGCTGGTGCCGGCTTGGCGATTACGACTGTCGGCAATTCGACGGCATGGCTATTGGGCGCCGGCTCTTTCCCGGGCGGAAGCATTCCCTATAATGCAGTGTTATGCAAAGAAGCCGGCGCTGCTTGCCAGCGCCGGCTGGTGCAGCCGCGCCTCGGGTTTGCCTTGCGCCTGGGGCCTGGGCGGCGCACTTTGCATAACATCTACGTTATAGGGCCGGAGGCTCGCGCGCCGGCACCCGTGCCGGCGCCGAGGCGCAGGGCAAATGATGACGCCCGGCTTGGCTGTGGGGCCCTGTTCGGCGTGCGCGTTGGTTTCGCTCTGGAATCGTGTGCGTGCGCCAAGCGTGCGAGGAACGAGCCGTGCGGCGCCGCTCTAATGCCGCAAATCGAGTTTTGTCGCTCATCCGTGAGCGTCAAAATCGGTTGTCGTTCGTAAATCCGGTTTTGTGAAAGTCTAAATCGCCTAAATCCCCTGAATCGCCTAAATCGGCTAAATCCTTTTTGGTGAAAACCGAGCTGGTCACTGGCTGCCGGCAGGGTCTGGCCGGCGCGAGCGCGTGATCATGGTCGTGGGGGAGTGCGCCTGGCGGCGTTTGCGCCGGCGATGTGCTTGCGTGCGCGGGTCCGGCTGTCGTCGGGCGTGGTCGCGTTTTGGTCCGGCTCTGTTGGTCGTGTGCGGGCGGGCAGACGTTTCGTTCGTCGTGCGCGTTGGTTGCGCGGGCTCGGTTCCTGTGGGGCGGGTGGGTTGCGCAGCTTCTGAGTCGGTCTGTATTCCTGGAGGGGTCGGGGTTGGGCAACGTTGCGCGCGGGCGCGGGCGGCCGGCTTTGCGCGCGTCCTGTTTCAGGGCGTTGTCTTGGCGCTGGGCGCCCCGCCGTAGATCTCGCGAAAATTTGGGGATTGACTTCTCAGCGCAGAATTTTCGCGGCACTCCCCCGGCGGTTGGGGGCGGGCGGGCGGGCCCCCCCGCAGTGTCTGAAGAGGGGTCTCGGGGAGCCTCTCCCCGGGCGGGTCCAGGGCAGGGCCCTGGTCGCTGCTGCCGGGCAAAAGGAAGTCAGCCGAAGGCTGTCCAAGCAGTTTCCGGGGGGTTCGGGGTTATACGCTGGTCGCGGTTGCATTTGAGTTGGAGTCGGAAGCGGTTGATGTGCGTGATGATCTCTGTCCAGTCGCGGTCGATCTGGCGTTCCGGCTCTTTGCATTTGGCTTCGCGGTCCTGTTTTGTCATGGGGGTGACGTAGATTTTTGCACATCGGGTTGGATCCGGGTCCGGCCGGCGCTATTGGTGACCGGACCCGGGTACCCTTGGTGGCGGCTGCCGGCCCACGCGCCCGCGTCTGCAGACGAGCTGTGCTCGCCAGGAGGCGCTGGCGCACGAGTGCAGGCGCACAACCGCAGCGATGCGCGGCGGCATCTGCCAGGCGTAACATATGGGCGCAGCGAGGCCGGCGGCCGCTTTCGACGCTTTACCGCCTGTGGAGGACGGGGGCAAACGCTTTGGGACTGCAAGGTCTTATGGTGCCCGAAGGCCTGGGAAAGGCGCTCAGAGCGCTTCCTGTGGCGTTTCTGTATCGACTGCCGGGCCGGAAATGCTGACTCCCCTGGTTTGGGACCGGCGTGCCGGCCCTGGACGGTGACACACGCCGGCTGGCCAGCCAGGCGCCTGCGCACTGCAAGGCGCCTGGCGGCTGACCGTCCCCCGGAGCCCGCGCAATGCGTGTCTGGAGGAGTTGGGCAGCCGGCGCACTGACAAAACAGTGGCCAGGTCCCTTGCCGGAGCGGCCGGCAGCCGCATGACCAGCTGCGGGGCCGGCTACGGTCGTGAACGTCTGATGCCGGCGTTCGCGCGTGGCGGTGGCGCTGTGGGGGAGAGCACGAGAGGGGTTCTCCCCTCTCGTCCGCCCGCCGCCCCGGCTTGGACCGGATACGGGGAGGGCGGCGGGCGGGCCCAGGGCCGGCCGGGCTTGCTATGGCATTTGCGCGTCTGTCGACGTCGGTGGGCGCTGTCGGATTGTGCGGGGTGCATGAGAGGCCCTGTTACCCGGGCGCGCCGCGGCCGCACAGGATATGGTGGACTGTAGGTGTGCCATTTGGCATTGGCCATCTCAGTTCCGCGCCCACGCACGGAATGGGCGTGGATTGGGGACAAGATGCCGGGACGAGGGCCGGCTGCAGTGGGCGCGGCACGGCTCTGGCCTTAGGTACGGCGTTCAGCTGGTATCGGCGGGGAGCGTCTGCGTGACTGGCGGCGGCGGTTTCGATGATGTCGGTGATGGGCCTGGATTTGTCAGTCGACGGTGCGGCCTTCGACGTGGGGGCGGGAGCATGTGTCGCCACTCGTATTGCGGGCATCCTGGCGGGTGCATGGCGGGTCTGCCTTCGAGCTGGACGCTGGCTCGGGGTTGGGACTGACCGGCGCTGCCTTGGCGTCTGCTGGCATGGCCAGGCTCTCTTGTGCCTGGCCGCACCTTCTTGAGCGGGTGGAGGATGGTCTGCGGGCTGAGCGTTTGGACCGGTTCCGGGGGATTGGCTACGTCGAGTCATGTGTCGGCGGGATTCTGAAATTTTTCAAAGAGACAATTTTGCGGCGGCGATCTCCAAAATGAAGAGGTTCTCTCGGCGTGAAGGGTTGCGAGGCATGTGAAGCCGACAAGGTCAACGGGAAAATCCACTTGTGGAAGGAAATCCCACAGTTCGAGTTCCCGGAAGTTTCGGCCGTTCCTGCAGTTAAAGCCAACGGAAATGTCCCAAGTTGGGACATTTCCCAACATCTCCGCCTGGTTCCCGTAGTTCGAGTTCCGGAAGTTTCGGCCGTTCAACGGGAAGATGCACTAGTGGGAGAGAACGAGAACAAAACTCGAGCCGTCGCCGCTGAAGGCATTCGCGGTCAGCAGTTTCCCCGGCTGAGCGCCAGATCGGGGCGAAATGCCCGAATCCAGCGCCTTTCCTTTTTTCAGCCCGATCAGATCAAGCCTTCCTTGCTGTAAGGCCCGTAGAGCGCCTAGAATCACTTGGAGGTACTACACACCCTGCAAGTCATGCGGGCCGCCCTACGTTGCTGACGGCGACCAGGAGCAAATCTGTGAAATGATCAGCGGCGTCGGATCCGTCAGATTTTCCAATCATGATTGCGGGGCGCTTTCCACAGCCGAACCATGAAGCGATCATCTCCCTCCACCAGGTCCGGCTCCGTGCCATTGTGTTGCCGAATCGAGTTGATGATCCGGTTGCGGACTCCCATTCCGAAGTGTTCTATGTAGCGGTAGTCGCTGAGGATTTCCTTGAGAAGTTCGTTGCGGGCCACACGAACCACACCTTCCTTCATCTTCTCCACTGTGACACCGTTTGGAAGACGGCCCGGCGAAATCACTTCGAAGCGATTCCGGTATAGCGAGACCTCGATGTCGGTCCCCTCGCGCGCGTAGTCGCGATGCGCCACCGCGTTCACTACCGCCTCTCGCACCGCGTCAAGGGGGAAGGACTTCTTGTGGATTCGACGAGCTCCTTCGAGGTACGCGACGCTACCCATGTTGCGGTTCACGAAGTCCACCGTGCGGTCTATCACGCCCTTTTCGACCACTGCACCACGGCTGGAGACTCGCGGCGTCAGTGGTCCTCGAATCCGCTCTTCATCGACCGTGTTGTATTCCTTCTCAAAGCCGGGAAACGCCACTGCTGTCACGCCGGCCTGCGGAAGACGGCGGTTTGGGTTCTCGCCGAACAGCAGGAGCCCTGCGACCGATGCGCCAACGCTACCTCCCGTCTCAACCAGCAGGTCCGAATTAAGCAGGAGTCGCTGCCTGTCTTCAAGGTTCGTCCGATCCGGCAGTGAGCACTTCCTGACGTCCTGGTAGTAGTTTTCGATTCGGTCCATGTCGAGATCTCCTAGTCCGGTGTCCGGCACCGGCTTGATCTCATATCGGACCAGTTGGGCGGCTTGGTAGAGCCGACCCTCCTCCTCGCGTGTCGTCTCCCGGAAGGTACTGCCGGCCCGGATGAAGGTTACCCAGGCTCTGCCCCGTCTTGCCTTGTACGGCTTTCCCAGGCTGTCGGCGGCAAGCTCGACGACTCCTGCATCTTTGCCACTCTCCGTTCTTATGCAGGTCCAGACGGGGATGATGGCTGGCTGGAGATTCTGGCGAGCGATGTTCATCACCCACTCCTCCGCAGCCGCGCGGCTTCTGGTCAGCCCGGAGACAGATCCATCGTCTTCCACCCCGAGCAGAATGACGCCGCCTTCGAGGTTCAGTAGAGCGGACATCTCTTTGGCGAGCTCATCCGGGTGACAGTCGTCGCGCTTGAGTTCGACGCGCGAGTTCTCCCGGTTGGCGATAAGTTGGAGCAATTCCGTTTTGTTAATCACTCAGAAACCGTACTCTCGCCGACGTCTCTCGAACGCCTCGCGGCCGCCCTCGAGAATCTCCTCCACGAGCTCGCGCCCGTCCGCCGGCTGCCTCCCCGGCGGCTGACAACCCTATGATCAACTCGGCGACGCCTAGTACAGGAATGTTCGCGTTGTGGGTCGAAAAGATGAACTGCCTGCGCTGCTTCTCCTCGCGCATGCGCGGCACGATGCCCTCGGTGATGAAGCGGTTGTCGAGGTCGTCCTCCGGCTGGTCCACGATCAGCGGGGCGCCTGACTCGAGGAGCAAGAGCAGGAGAACGGCGGGCCTTTTGTCCAGTCGAGAGGTCTTCCAGGGGTTGCCAGTCGGGCAGTTCCCCCTCCGGCGCCGTGTTGAGACGGATTGCCGTCTTCGGCGAGAGCTCCAGCTCCTCGATCCGCATGAGCAGTTCGGCCTCGGCGGACGCAACTGCTCGATTTGGCGGCGAAGACGCATGAACTCCTCCCCGTCCACGCGCGATTTCTGCAGCTCCCGCAGGACTTGCTCGTACTCGGCCTGAACCTGCTGCCGCCGTACGTCCCAGGCAGACCGCACTTAATCGACGCCGTCGTTTGCGGGCCGCGGACCGGAAGTCCGCGACACCGTTCACGTTGTTGTGGTCCGTGATGGCGAGCACTTCGATGCCCAGTTCCACGGCCTTGTCAACGATCGCCTGTGCGTGGCTGAGCGCGTCTCCAGGAATAACCTCTCCCCGATAGGTCTGCGCATAGTGATGCGGGTTCACCTGTAATGCACACCGATAGAAACGCGCACCTCTAGGGGGCTGGGAATCCGTGCCAGCGACGTTCTCTGTTGTCATGCTTGTCGCTCCTCAACTTCCTGCCAGAAGGCCATTCATTCGCGCGGCGCAGAGCAACTGTAGGCTATCCAACTCATAAAGAATACCGCCAACCATCACGGTCGAATACACGCCGGCGAAGCCATTGCCAACGTCCGTCGACTTGGGTGTGTCGTTTTTGCAATAGCTGGTCACCCTGTTGGTCATCTCCCCATCTCCAACACACGCCGCGTCAATCCCTGTGCCATACTGAACCAGAACCGGATAGACCGCAATTCGTCTTCGTAACAGTTCGGATTGAACAGGACTGCCGACCTAACGAGAGGCATTTCCCTACAAGGGTTAAAGCACTATGCACTTCCTGCGGGAGACCAGTCAGATCCCGATGATACCCCCACAACTGCAGGGAAGGGGTTGTCGCTTCCATACTCGAACCACGGGAGCCAGGCGGAGATGTTGGGAAATGTCCCAAGTTGGGACATTTCCGATGGCCTTAACTGCCGAAAGGGCCGAAACTTCCGGAACTCAAACTGCGGGATTTCCTTCCACGCGTGTATTTTCCCGTTGACCTTGCTGGCTTCACGATATCGGCGAAGCAGGCGCGACAGATGCGGGTGCGGCCATCAGGGTTGCGGGTGTGCGACGGGAACTGTTCGGGCTGGCGTTTACGTTTGCAGCGAATGCACATCTTCCAGCACGGTTTGGGACTGACCGGCGCGGCCGTCCTTGTTGCCCGGGTTGCGATAGAACTCCGCGAGCGGCTTGGTCTGCCGGCACTTTCTGCAGCGTTTGGCCTAGGGGCCAGTCATGGGTGATTTCCTCGTGGCGTTCACCTTCTCCTCTTTCTCAAATTCTTTCCACCCACTTTCACCAAAAAGCAGGACTGGTCCTCGATGCGGCTACGAATCGGTTGCGTCAGGTCTTTGAGGGTGTTCGCGGCCATGATGGTCACGAGGTCATAGCGGCCGCGGTAGCGATGGTCGATCAGCTCGTATATGCGTGCTCTGCTCCAGTCCGAGCGCGGGGCCTTGTCGATGTCGTCGATCAGAAGGGCCGGGATGTCGAGCAACTTCTGCCATGCCTCGTTGAACGTCTGGCCAAAGTCGTCGGTGCTGTACAGGGCGCGCAATCCATCAATCATGGATACCATGTAACCGTAACGGATACATTCGACGACCGGTACTGTGTCTCGCGAGATGAGATAGGCGCGGCAGAGGGTATGCAGGGCCGTTCCCAGCATGTGCGTCTTGCCGGTGCCAGGTTCGTCGATCAGCGTAACGAAGCCGTAGCCATCTTCGATGACTGTTTGCAGGACATCGACGGCCTCTGAGGTCCCGGGCGTCGTGCGTTTGATGTGGTCCAGCGAAACGTTGAAATCGAGGTGGGGCACAGCTATAGCTTCGGTGATAAAAGAAGGTACCGAAAAGGTTCTCAGGTGCTGCTCCACCATCTCTTTCGCCTCCGCCTCGCTGGCGGCCTCGCCGTTGATCTCCTCTCCGCTCCAACCGGCGCTGTAGCTCCAGCCCGGGGGGACATGGGCGATCAGCCCCTGGATCACCGGATGGACCTGCGCTTCCGAAATGCCGTGTTCATCGTAGTCAGACCACGTTAGCTGCATGTTCGTCCTCCAATTCCAGGTCGACAACATCGTTATGGAATTCCGAGTAAAGAGCGCCGCCGCTCTCGTCTTGCGTTAGCGCACGCGGTTGCATACCTTTGCGCAGACGGTAAATCAGCGCGCCGATGCCCCGCACTCTTCCGCTTTCAAGCTCGTGCCGGTAGACCATGCAGTGGTCCAGAATTGTGCGCGGCTCGTAGCGGGCGGCAAACGCGGTTGCCTCGCCCGACGGCATGGCGATCTCCGGATGACACAGAATCTGCATCGACAGTTCTTGTGCTTTCGTGGATTGCGACATTCGTTGGTGGTGGTGGTTTTCTAACGATTCTTTTTGATCTATAAGATCATTCTTTATACCACCACCACCTCTATTGGTGATCCCCTGGCGCGCGATCTGGTCCAGATCGCGATCTCCTGGCGCGCGATCTGGATTGGGCGACTGTCCGGATGGATCCAGATAGGGATCCTCTGGCGCGCGATCTGGATCGACGGGTTGTCCGGCCTGATCCAGATAGGGATCTCCTGGCGCGCGATCTGGATCCAGATAGGGATCCTCTGGCGCGCGATCTGGATCCAGATAGAGATCTCCTGGCGCGCGATCTGGATCGGCGGGCAGCAGCGGCATCGGTGTTTTGCGGCGTCTGAGCTCGATCGTTTCGGCGGCGAATTCGAGCGCCTGCTCGATCTCTTCGGCGAAGACGTAGGTATAGCTTTTGCTTTTGAGCTCGCGGCCGCGAGCGTCGCGGTAGGGCCTGTTCTCGGTGTCGATCAGACGTTTTTCTTTGAGCGACTTGATCGCCTTGCGGACCATCAGGTAGGGCCGTCCGGAGACTTCGGCGATGGTGGCGAAGCTGGGGTGGCAGCCGTCGGGTCCGTCGAGGAGGATGAGCGTGTTGACGACCTGCACTTCGGTGCAGCTGAGGTCGTGGCGTTTGGCGAGCCAGGTGAGGCCGCCGCCGAGTTGGATGGTGAACTGGTCGTGTGCGCTCATCGGCCTTCTTCCCACTTCTCGAGCTGGCCGGGGTGCAGATGTTGCCAGCAGGGGCGGCAGAGGGAAGAGCGGCCGCTGTTGACGGCGGGTACGGCTTTGCCGCGTTCGAGGCAGCGGTGGCACTGGCCGTCGAGCGCGTCGACGGGATGGCGGCGCTGCAGCCAGTCGTCGGGCAGGCTGTGGAGGAAGGTCTTGCCTGCGCTCCTGGCGTCGTCGGCGCTGGGGTAGGTGACCGGCGACAGATAGAGCACGGCGTCCTGGAAGTGGACGAGGAAGCTGTGGCGGCCGTTGTCGCGGCGGACCGTCTTGATCTTGCGGCCCCGGCCGTAGTCGAACGTCTTGGCCTGTCGTTTGTTAGGGGACCGTGTGCGGGCTATGGTTGGCTTCTTTGCGGCGGATACCGGCGGCGGCAGGGCCGCGGGCGGTTCCTTTGTGGTGGTTGCCGGCGGTGGCGAAGCCGCCAGCGTGAACAGGGTGGGCTGGGACATCGGTTCAACTCCTCGTGGGTGAAAATGCCGGAACGGCTGAACTGCCGAAACTCGAAAAGGTCGAAATTCGAAACTCGCACTGCGCGTGCCATGCGAAGTTCCGGAGGTGTAGCAGCTGGTTTTCGAGTTTCGGGTTTTGCGTGTTGATGTTCGAGTTTTGGCAGTTCCGGGTTTTTCGGCCGTCCGCGGGCGCGGACGGTGAGCCGCGTGCTTGGTCGCGGCTGTAGGCGGATATGGAAATGTCGCGGGGTATGCTAAGATGGAACTTGCGCATCGAGAACCTTCTCTTCTCGTTGAGCCGGGCCCGACACTGTGGGTAGCAGTTTCGGGTCCTCTTTTTTTGTCAGGAGCTTCAGTATAGCACAGGGTGCGCGAAAAAGGGCAGGGCGGGGCGCGGCTGGCCAAGGGCAATCGCATCTAAATCGGTAAGCTATTTTTGTCGAGATTCCGAGCAAAAGAACGTGACAATAAGTGGAAATCGCTGCGAGCCCGCTGAATGACGACATGAATTCGCCGCAACAGAGTTTGTCAGGAGTCGAAACCAGTCAGACTCATGGCCTACGTGCCATCTTTCGAACCGTTTTCAAAGCCTGACCCCGACCTGGAAGTGAATTCAGCAGCATTTCGACGCTTTGACCCAAATTAGATGCAATTGTCCTGGCGACACAGGCCAACGCCGACGCCTTGCACCCTGTCAAAGAGGGGCTGTCGTTCAGTAGGATTGCGGCCTAGCCGGTTGCGGGTCCCCTGCGTGGTCCTCCGCTGGCTCAATTCGCAGCCTCAAACCAAGGGCGTTGGTGACCTTCAGCAGTGTTGCCAGAGTGGGGTTGCCGTCTTCAGACAGCGCCACGTAGAGGTTGCCTCGGTTTAGCCCGGTGTCGCGGGCGAGGGCGCTCGTGTTCTGCGTCCGGGCGATGTACCTCAGCGCGGCCCGAATCACGGCCCCGTCTCCAGTGTCCTCCTCCGCAGCCGCCCTGAGAAGCCCCCGGACATCCTCTTCGCTCTCTACGTAGTCCGCTGGGTCAAACCTTC
>DAOUHX010000031.1:0-66551 GCA_034428395.1 Caldilineaceae bacterium | reverse complement strand
AGGCCGTTGTAGACCGTTGGAAACCATCGCGGCCAGAAGACCCCCTGTTCGAAGGCGCGTGTCACCGCCGCGCTGCGGTGGGAATGCAGCTGCTCATCGGGTGTGCCCGTGGGCAACCCAGTGACCTGCCAAAACGGGCCGGCGACGAGCAGGGCCAGTAGGGCGACAAAGAGGACGACCAGGAGGCTGGACGAGAAACGGGATGACATTCGTTTGAGTATACGGGTGAGGAATCGGAGGGGCAAATGCCCGGTCAATTTGAAGAACGGTCGGGCAGAGCGCTCTGCAGCGGTACCAGCAGTTGACCGTTCTCAAAACTCGGTGACTTGCCGTCGTCGGGCTGGAAAGGAAGGCGCTCGCCCGTGCTGAAGCTGTAGAGGCCGATGCGGAAGAAATACGTCCCGGGGGCCAGGTCGGCTGGCAGTTCAAGCTGCCGGCTGTCGATGTAAAGCGAGTCGCTGTGCCAGCCGCTGGTTTGCTGCAGACCGGCAAAAGCGGGACCGTCGAATTGCGCGACGAGATTGCCCTCTGCGTCGGTAAGGTGGATGTAGGTGATCCAGTCGCGGGTCGCGCCGTCGCCGGTCTCCCAAAAGAGACGCAGGGTCTGGTGGTCGGGTTGCTCAGCTGGGGTGACCAGGTCGTATCCTTGCAAACGGAGAGCGTCAGCAGTTGCGGCCGCGGCTAACACCAGCGGGCGTTCGCTTTGTAGATATCCCGGACGCAAAGGCGTGACCGCCATCTCACGCAGATGGACCTGGTCGTTGACCGATCCAGGCACGGTCAACCTCTCGCCGGAAGAGGAAACCATGCCGGCCGTAAGCTCATATGTGAGCGGCGGGAGGTCCTCTGGCAGGCGGAGGCGCATGGTCTCGATGTAGTACTTCTGCGGGTCCCACACCCTTGTGGGCGGGCGCAGCACGCCCTGGTTTTCGACAGCCCAGGAGCGCTGGATCGCGGGTGTGTGGAGGTGCAAAAAGGTATGGTAGTCGTCTGAAAGCTCTGCCTGCGCCTGCCAGTAGAGACGGACGCTGACGGTATCGCCGGGGGCGGGCGTGTCGCCGCTCAACAACGACCATCCCAGGAGCGTCACCTGCCCGGTTTCCTTGTCGCCCAGCGTAGTGGAACGGCCCTCGACGGAAAACGCGAGTTCTCCCGGCGGCGAGTGCCGGAGAAACGGTCCCCAGGGCGCAAAATTGAACCCAAAGCGGGCCGCTACGAAGAGAAGCAGGCAGGCCGTCATCGCGCCGGCGGCATGCGGGGAGGAGAGTGGGCGGTCGGCTGCCGCACTTGTCCCCTTGTTTCGCCGCAGGGCTATGAACAGCGTCCCGGCCAGGGTCGCAAGAAATCCAAGCAGCGTAAGGCGTTCGCCCCACCGTTGCGATGTCGTGCCGTTCCAGCGAATCTCCAGCGGCTGCGCCGGATCGCGCAGCTCTGTCACTTGCACCCAACCGGCAGGCCCGGGCGCCAATTTCGCGCGCTCTCCAGCACTCCAGCTCGGGTAGTAGTGCAGCCGCAAAAGCATCGGCTCGGACTGGCCGGACAGGTCGGCGGCGGCCAAATGGGGCGACCGCCAGGTCGGCCTTGTTGCAGCCGGCTCATTGTTCTCGCCGGTTGCTACGCGCAGGTCCGCTCCCTCTGCCAGGAATTCGTTGAAGCTGGTCATGCCCCATGCGTTGGCGTACGGCTCATAAGCGAGCGTATCCTCCTCATTCAAAGTTCTCACTGGCATGAAAGGCGAAAACAGCGGCGTATGGGAAGGAAAGAGATAGGGGAAGATAACGAGAAACTGGACTGTCAGAAGACCAAGCGCTGGCAACCAGCGGCGTTGTGCGCTCCAGGCATCGACAGCGAGGGCGGCGACCGGCAAGACGCCGATCGGGGCAATGAAAAGGAAACGGGAGGGATACTGAAAGATGCTGAGCGCTGGCAGCGCCTCCCATACGAACTGCGATATGGGCGACGCCAGCGCGAGAGCAGCCAGCGAAAAGAGAGCGCCGGCGAGGCACCATGTGCGGCGCTGTTTGCCGGTTGCAAACGGTACGCTGAGCAGTCCAACGGCCAACGCCAGCCAGGAAGCCGCACCGAAGGAATCAAATGGATTGAGCGGGTTGCCGGCGCGGCTGTCCATAATCGGGGACTGAATTCCAAAAAGCTGCCACCACTGGAGAAAGAACTCGCTGTAGTGGGCGAGCCGCATCCTTGCATTCTCATATTGCACAAAGGGAAGGTCGGCCAAGGCTGGTAGCCAGTAGCCTGCGGAAAGGAGGGCGGCCCCAAAGGCAGCCGCGGCGCAGCGCGCGAGTCCGGCCGTGTTGCGATAGCCGGCGGCCAAAAGCAGCCAGTAGGCAGCCAGCACCAGCGCCCCAACCATCGCTATCAGAATGTGGCTCAGAACAAGCGCGGCCAAAGAAAGGATTGCAGCGACCCAATGGAGTCCGGATACACGTGCGTGTAGGGCAGTGAAGGCCCACAGAGAGACCGGCAAGAGCAGCAGTGCCAGCATCTGGGGATAGTCTCCGCCGGAATACACAGTCCTTGTCAAAAGTGCGGGATGCAGGAGGTAGAGTGCAGTGGCGGTCAGACATGCCGCGCGGCCGAATGCGTAGCGCAACCATGCGAAAACGCCAAGGCCCGACAGGACGAGCGCGGCCGTCATGACCAACTTGAAGGCCTGGTCCAGTCCTAGCCCCAACCGATGGGCCACTGCTACGAGCCAGTGAAATCCTGAGCTATAATGATGGGGTAGGGGCGAGCCAAGTCCCCGGTATACGGTAGGAAACCAGCGCGGCCAGTAGACGCCCTGCTCAAATGAGTTCTCAATCGCGGCGGAGCGGTGGAGATGTACCTGCACGTCGTGCGTGCTGACCGGGATACCGTCAATCTGCCAGAAGGGACCCGCGACAAGTAGGGCGAGCAGAGCGATGAAGGGTATGACCCATAGGTCACGGGGCAGGCGGGTCGACATCTCAAGAAGTATACGGAGTCAAAGATTGCAAGGCAAGTTACTGAGCTATGGCGTAGAAGCGAAGTAATGTATGTAACAGGGGTGACGGGTCGACGGAATCCTGCAGACGAGGGTACGCCTTTCACGGACTTCATGGACGGCCGAGGTTGAAAACGAGGAGCGCACAACCGTGAAAATTTTGGGGACAATCTCGGTACTGCCGCACCTGCCGGCTCCGATCGACCGCCTGCAGGAACTGGCATTCAATCTGTGGTGGGTTTGGAACCCGGACGCCCAGGACCTCTACGAGTCGATCGACCCGGATCTGTGGGAAAGCGTAAACGAGAATCCGATTCGTTTCCTGCGCGGCGTATCATTGGCCAACCTGCGTGATGCCGCGCAGAATCACAGATACATGCAGAGCTACGAATCGGTCCTGAAACGGTTTGACGCCTACATGTCGCCTGACGCTGACACTTGGTACAGGCGGAACTTTCCCGATAGGCACGAGGATCTGATCGCCTACTTCAGCGCCGAGTTCGGGCTTCACGAGGCGCTTCCGATCTACAGCGGCGGATTGGGAATACTGAGCGGCGACCACTGCAAGGAGGCGAGCGACATGGGCCTTCCCTTCGTGGGCGTCGGTTTCCTATACCCGCAGGGCTACTTCACGCAGCAGATTAACGCATCCGGCCGCCAGGAGGCGATATACGAGAAGATCGATTTTGCCGAAATGCCGGCGACGCAGGCGGTGGCCGCGGACGGCGCGCCGGTCGTGGTCCATGTGGACTTGCCGGGCCGTACGGTCTACGCGAAGGTCTGGAAGATCCAGGTCGGGCGAGTGCCGCTCTTTCTGATGGATACCGATGTAGATGAGAACGCACCGCAGGACCGCGAATTGAGCGCCCGGCTGTACGGGGGCGACCATGAGATGCGGATCAGCCAGGAATACGTGCTCGGAATCGCGGGCGTGCGTACCCTGCGTGCCTTGGGCTACGAGCCGACGGTCTGGCACATGAATGAGGGGCACAGCGCCTTTCTGAGCCTCGAACGCGTGCGTGAGATGGTTCAGATGGGCGTTGAGTTCGAGACGGCCGTCGAGGTCGTGCGTGCCGGCAACGTCTTTACGACGCATACGCCGGTCCCGGCAGGGCACGACGCATTTGCCTTTGAACTGGTCGATAAGTTTTTCTGGCAGTACTGGGGCCAGATGGGCATTGACCGCGAGCGATTTCTCGGGCTGGCCCGCCATGACCACGACTGGGGCGCAGAGTTCAGCATGACAGTGCTCGCGTTTCGATTGAGCGGATACCACAACGGTGTCAGCGAGCTGCACGGAGAGGTCTCAAGACGGATGTGGCAGGACCTGTGGCCGGGCACCCCCGAGGACCAGATTCCGATCGGGCATATCACCAATGGCGTACATACCGAGTCGTGGCTGGCGCCGGAGCTGCGCACGCTCTACAGCCGCTACTACCCTGGAGGATGGCTGGACAGCAAGGACGATCCCGCCGTTTGGGGGGCCATTGACGGGGTGCCGGATGACCAGCTGCTTGCGGTCCATAACGTCTGCAAGGCCAAACTTGTCGGCTTTCTTCGGGAGCGACTGAAGCGGCAATTCCTGCGTCACGGCGAGGGCCACTGGAAGCTGACGCAAGTCGAAGAGGCTTTCGATCCGCTTGCGCTTACCATCGGATTTGCCCGCAGATTCGCCACCTACAAGCGCGCGACGCTCATCTTCCACGATATCGAGCGGCTCAAGCGTATCCTGAATGACCCTGAGCGTCCGGTGCAGATCGTCTTTGCCGGCAAGGCCCACCCCGCCGACGAAATGGGCAAAGGGCTGATCGAGCAGATATACAGGCTGAGCCAGGAGCCCGAGTTTTTTGGAAAGATAGCGTTTATCGAAAACTACGACATGAATGTCGCCAGACACCTTGTCAGCGGCGTCGATGTGTGGCTGAACACGCCGCGCCGGCCCTACGAGGCGAGCGGGACCAGCGGCCAGAAGGCGGCAATCAACGGCGCGCCGAACTTCAGCATTCTGGATGGCTGGTGGCGCGAAGGCTACCAGGGCCTTAACGGGTGGGCAATCGGTGAGGAACGGAGCTACAAGGACGATGAGACCCAGGACGCAGCCGACGCGCACAGCCTCTACAGTATTCTGGAGGACGAGATTGTGCCGGAATTCTATGACTCGGTTGTGCCGTCCGGCCCTCGTTCGGCCGCCCGACGGTCTGCGTGGCTGACACGCATGAGGCGGGCAATTGCGACCTGCGGGCACCAGTTCAGTATGCGGCGGATGCTGGCGGAGTATTCGACCCTCTACTATGTTCCGGCCATGGATAGCGGCGGGTCCTACCGAAAGGACGGAAACCAACTAGCGCGGCAAGTCGCGCATTGGAAACGGTCGGTGCGGGAGGCGTGGCCGTTCGTGAGTGTCTCGATCGAGGCAGCGCCGCCTTCGCAGGCTGAGATTGGGGACCATATCGGTTTTGAGGCCCATGTACGGCCCGGCCGGCTTTCAGTCAACGACCTGGCGGTCGAAATTGTGGTGAGCAAGGGCGGGGACGTTGGCGCCCCGCTTAAGTCGACCACCATACCAATGCAGGTGCTCGGCCAGCAGCAGGTCGACTACCAAGGCGCGGTAACGGTTTCAGCGCGGGGCACCTTCGTCCCCGACGACACCGGGAAGTACAGTTTCGGCGTGCGCGTGCGGCCGCGACATGCCGCGCTCATTCATCCGTTGGAGATGGGGCTGAGCGCGTGGGCATAGCCCGGGAGGAGGCACAATGCGAGTCCTGATAGCGGGAGGCACCGGCCTGATCGGAACGGCGCTCGTCAAGAGTCTGCGCGACGATGGCAATGAGCTGATCATATTGACCAGGGCGCCCCAACAGCCGGAGGATCGCGCCGATGGCCGCGTTCGCTTCGAGAGGTGGGACGGAAGAACGACAGAGGGATGGGGCGCTCTGGTCGAAGAGGTGGACGCCATCGTCAACCTGGCAGGAGAAGGCATCGCCGATGGACGCTGGACGGCGGCGCGCAAGCAGCGGATCATGGCAAGCCGCGTCGATTCGGGCAAAGCTCTTGTTGCCGCCGTCGCCGACGCAAGTGCCAGGCCCGCCGTCCTGATTCAGTCGTCCGCGGTCGGCTATTACGGCCCTTGCGCCGACGAGATCCTGACCGAAGAGGCAGCCGTCGGGAGCGATTTTCTGGCGCAAGTCTGTCTTGCCTGGGAAGCTTCGACCGCGGAAGTGGAAGAGATGGGGGTCCGGCGGCCGGTCATCCGAACTGGCGTCGTCATGAGCAAGGATGGCGGGGCGTTCCCCCGGATGGCGCTACCGTTTCGATTGTTCGCCGGCGGGCCGCTGGGAAGCGGCAACCAATACTTCCCCTGGATTCACATCGATGACGAGGTCGCCGCCATCCGATTTCTGCTGGCGCATGAGACTGCATCCGGACCATACAATCTGACCGCGCCGGACCCCCTCAGAAACAGGGATTTTGTGCGGCTGCTCGGCCGCACGATGCGCAGACCGGCTCTGTTGCCGACGCCGTCCATTGCCCTTAAGGTGATTTTCGGGGAGATGTCGACCGTACTCTTAGACGGTCAACGCGCCGCTCCGGCCCGTTTGCAAGAGGCGGGGTTTCAGTATGTATATTCAGGCATCGAAGACGCGTTGCGAGATTTGGTTTAAGTGGTTGTGAGGTTTGGGGAACTGTGTATGTCTATACGAAATCCAAAAGGAATCGAATCAGAATATGACCAAGGTTGAATCCAGCTCGCAGACCCGACCCGTCGATTGGTCGCCAGGTTCGGACGGGGACAGACAGGACCGGCGCTTGGTTTCAACAGAAGCGAAACGTTGGCCGGCACTATCGTCTACTCAGGTACTGTGGGCAGGCGTGGCCTTCAGCGCACTCTTCACCGCGCTGGTCTGGGCGCTCGACTACCGCTTGCAGAGCATCGAACTCCTGCCGGATACCGGTGCAACCTGGTACTACTGGAAGCTGCCGGCCCCGACATTCTGGACGCGTGCGACATCCTGGGGGTTTTACCTGGCCCATCAGCTGGTCATCTGGGGCATCGTCTACTATGCCCAGTCACATCGAAAGCACCGCTATACGAAAGGGCTGCACCGGGCAAACGTATGGGCGCTGACCGCGAACGCCTTCTTCATTCTGGTGCATCTGGCGCAGACGCACATCTGGTATGACGGCCTCGCACAGGACACGCCGATCTGGAGCAGCCAGGGGGCGGTCATCGTACTTCTTGTCTGGGTCCTGCTGATGGAGAACAGCCGCCGCGGCCAGTTCTTTGGCCGGCCCGCGCCGTTCTCGAAGGAGGTCGTTCGATTCGCCCGCACCTACCACGGTTACTTTTTCGCCTGGGCTATCATCTATACTTTTTGGTTCCATCCGATGGTGTCGACGTCAGGACACCTGATCGGCTTCTTCTACATGTTCCTGCTACTGCTGCAGGGCAGCCTCTTCTACACGCGCATTCACACGAATCGCTGGTGGACTTTCACTCTGGAGTTGCTGGTGCTGGTGCACGGGACGCTGGTGGCTGTGATGCAAGGCAATGGTCTTTGGCCGATGTTCTTCTTCGGATTTGCCGGAATCCTGGTCATCACGCAAATGTATGGTTTGGGCCTGTCGCTGCGCGTCCGCCTGGTCGTTCTGGGCGCTTTCATTGCATTGGCGCTGCTGGTCTACGGGCAGCTTGGATGGGCCAGAATTAATGAAATAGTGCGCATACCGCTTATCGAGTACGCCTCTGTCTTCGCGCTGGCCGGGATCTTTTGGCTCGGACTTTGGGTTGCGCGGCGGTTGCGCCGCGAGCAAATGGCCTAGCCGCTCCGTGTGAGGAATCGACAGAACCTGCCGCCAGGCGTATGCGTGAATGCCCGCCAAGGTGGCAGAGACCAGACGGGCCCCATCAAATGGCATCGAACAATCCCTGGTCCGCTTGGCTGCTGGCCGTGCGGCCCAAGACACTGCCAGCCGCCATTTCACCTGTGCTGGTGGGAACCGCAATGGCCTGGTCGGACGGACTGTTTTCCCTGTCTCCCGCCATCGCCGCGGCCGCGGGCGCGCTCCTGCTGCAGGTCCTCTCCAACTTCGCCAACGACTACTTCGACTTTGCCAAGGGCGCCGACACCAGCGAACGTTTGGGGCCGACGCGGGTCATGGCAGCCGGCCTGTTGTCGCCGCGGGCGATGCGCAGAGGCATGGTCGTTGTCGTCGCCCTGGTGGCGCTGGACGGCGCCTACCTGGTCATGGTCGGCGGCTGGCCGATTCTCGCCGTAGGTCTGGCGTCATTGGTGGCGGCGGTTCTCTACACCGGCGGGCCCTTCCCGTTCGGCTACCACGGTCTGGGCGATCTCTTTGTATTCATCTTTTTCGGACTGGTTGCCGTGGCCGGCACCTACTTCGTGCAGGCCGGCGCGCTTCCGGTCGAGGTCCTTGTTGCCGCTGCGCCGGTCGGGGCGCTGATCACCGCGATCCTGGTCGTCAACAATCTGCGCGACATTGCCACCGACGCCAAGGCCGGCAAGCGAACGCTGGCCGTCTTTATCGGCGCCCGAAATACGCGGCTTCAATACGTGGTCCTGCTTGTCCTGGCCTACGCGGCGCCATTCTCCCTCTGGCTCGGTTTCGGGCGGGGCGCAGCCGTCCTGCTCCCCCTGCTCAGTCTGCCGCTCGCGGTCAAGAGAGCACATACCCTTTACAGAACGTCAGGGACGGCGCTCAACGCCCTGTTGGCCGCGACAGCCCAGCTTTCGCTCATCTACAGTCTGCTCATGTCTCTTGGCCTGATTCTCTGAATGTCCGGGAACACATTCACTTACTCGGCCGCGCAGCGCACAAAGCCCGCATCTGCAGTGGTCCGTGGCCGGTCTCCGTCGGCCGGCGGCGTGGGGCCGTGAACTCTGGTGGCGGTAGAGAGCAGCTAGGGCCCCCAGCAAACCTGCCTTTAAAACTGAAGAGGCAGGTCGACGGTCTGAGGCAGACAACACGGATTAGGAGATAGGGCGTAGCGGGCTGGTCGGGTGTCTCGGCTGCAGGACTGAGTGACTGCTTCAAATGTAAAGTCCCTATTCGTTGTTGAGGACCCATCGAGGTGTTAGAATCCGAACATGGAAACCGGGCATGAGTCGGGTTGCGAACGCACAGTCATCTACCGCTTGCGCAGCAGCGGCAAAGACCCAGTCGGCTATGTGTCGCAAGCGGGAATATACCGGCTGCGCTGGGAAAAGGGCGTCCGCATCGGGCGATACGAGAGCGACAGATCCGGCTGGCGCGTTATGCGCGCAACGCGATTTGGAGAGAAAGAGTCGGGCACAATCACCGCAGACGGTGAAATCCGAAGTCCTGGACTCTTTGAAGGCGGGGCTTTGGGTTGGTTGGAGAGGGATGGGACGGTGATGCGCGGCGGATTGATCTTCGCCGAGGAGGAGGTTGGCCGGGTGGAGGGTCCGGAAGCTGAGGCGGCGGCGGCGGCTTTGCTGCTGATATTCGTGCCCGAAGAGGAGGAAGAGGGCCGTGACATGAATCGGCGTGGCTGATGTTCGGTGAGAGGTGTGCGTTGGATTGAAGTTTGGAATGACTATGCGAAATAGAGTTCAATGCCAACGATAAAGACGTCGCGTATGGAGTTCCACTACCGCGAATCGGGCGACGACGACGGCGTGCCCCTGCTAATGCTGCACGGCTCCCACGCCTCAAGCCTTTGGTGGCAGCCGTTCTGCGCCATATTGCCGGATTCGATACATGCGGTCGCGCCAGACCTGCGCGGATGCGGCCTGAGCAGCCGTACGGAGCGCGGGTACGAGATCGAGGAGCAGGCCGCCGATCTCTCAGGGCTGGTTGAAGAACTCAAACTGACAGAGTTCGATCTGATTGGACACGGCAGCGGCGGGGCCATCGCCATCGAGTTCGCCTTGCGCCATCGCGAAAAAGTCCACAGTCTGATTCTTGTTGACAGCGTGCCGATTGAGGGAGTGTTTACACCCCTGGAAGGCCTTCAACTTCTGGCGCAGATGCGGGAGGACGGTGCGCTGCTGCGCCGGGCACTTGCCTCGCTCATGCCAGGCGCACCGCCCCCGACAATGAGTCCGGCGGAATTCGATCTCTTTTTCGACTCAGTTGTCGAAGACGCAGCAGGAATGGCTCCGGCCGCCTTTACAGCGGTCGCCGAAGCACTGACACGCTGGAATCGCCGCGAAGAGGCCAAAAGGCTCACGCTGCCGACGCTGGTCGTGCAGGGGAGTGACGACATCATCGTCGACAAGGAAGCCGCGACCCGGTCACTTCTCTCTATTCCCGGAGCGGCAAATCTCGAGGTCCTGCGCGGCGTCGGTCACAGCCCCATGATTGAGGCGCCGGTCACACTTGCTGAGCGGATCATCGAGTTCATCACCGAGGACTTCGATAGTTTTGAAGAGGCACGGGACTTTGCAGAAGCGCGCGGCCAGCTCGCGGAAGACAGCGGCGCCCTTGACAGCTGGACTTCAGAGGAATAGACGCGGATATCCCAACCAATTTCGGACCGAACGATGAGCGCAGGAGTTGGGAGCGAGCTGCGTTCGCACTGGGACGAGCGCTACCGTAGCGGGCATACACCCTGGGATACCGGCATAACGCCGCCGGAAGTGCGAACCTTTTGGAAAGACAGGATGCCGCCCTTTGCCGGCGCATACGCGCTGGACATCGGCTGCGGCACCGGGCTGAATACCGTGTTCCTGGCACAGCAGGGACTGCATGCCATAGGTGTCGACCTCTCCGGACTGGCACTGTGTCAGGCGCAAAGTCGGCTACTTGCCGGCAGTAAGGTGGGCTTCAGTCCGCCCGCCGGCCGTGCGGCCTTTGTCCAGGCCGACGTCGCGCTCCTGCCGCTGGGTGAGTTGGGAGCGGTCTATGCTCTTGACATCGGCTGCCTGCACAGTCTGCCCGATGGAAACCGAGCGGCGTATGCAGAAGGCGTCATACGGGCGCTGGGCGCACGCGCACACTTTCACCTCTATGCATTTGATCGCCAGGCCGGTGAGGGGCCGGGAGCCCGGGGAATGTACGATGGAGAGGTCGCGGCACTGTTTGGAACTAGGGTACAGATCGTGGCCGAGGAGATGGGCATCCCAACCACGCACAACGCACGCCGCTCTCGCTGGTATCTGCTGCAGAAGCGCTAACGCGCGTTCGTTGGTACTATCTGGCGCTCAAGGACTGGTTGCTGGGAAGAAACATGCCTGCTGAATGACACTCTTCCCGGGTCACCGTGTCGGCGGCGCCTTCGTCGGCAGGTTGCGGCCGGTTGGGACTGAGGGCGGTGTTAGTGTCGGCCAGCGGAGGCCGTTCGAAGACGCGACTGAGTTCGGTCGCAACGTAGATCCAGTCCACCAGGAAGACGGCCATGTTGTGTCGCCAGGCCGGGGTCAGTGCAGGCTTTCCCAGCACCATCCCCTTCACGTTTGACTCGTTGAGTGATAGCCCGAACCGCGCGTATTTCAGCGCGTCCAGGATGCCTACGTCGGTGTCTACCGTATAACGCAGAGCCTCATACAGGTCAACCCCCTGAATTACCAGATTCCAATTGAGGTCGGAGAGCTGCTTGCGCAGTGCCCACACGACGCGCTGCTGTCGGCGCGCACGCTCCAGATCGCCGCCGCCCGATCTGCGGCTGCGCACGTAGCTGAGCGCCTGTTTCCCGCTTAGTAGATGTTCACCGGGGGGCAAATTCAAGTAGATGCCCTCCTCCGGATAGTATTCGTAAAGGTAACAGTCGACGTAAATCCTCAGCCCGCCCAGCTCATCAATCAGCCGGGTAAAGCCGTCAAACTGGATCCGAACATAGTGATCGATTGTGAGGCCGAGCCGCTTTTCGAGGATCGAAATGAGCAGCCTGGGCCCTCCCCCTCCGGGCGCGTCCAACTCGCCCAGATAGTCGATCACATTGATTCGATTGGGCTGGTGGCCGGGAATGTAGTCGACGTACATATCGCGCGGAAACGAGATGACTGCAGCTTCGCCAAGCTCCGGGTTCATCATCAGCAACATGATAACGTCAGTACGCCAATTGGGCCTTTTAGGCCTCCTGTCGCTGCCCAATATCAGCACATTCGTGGTTGCGCTCAGGTCGACGACCTCACGCGTTGGTCGAGGTGTATTTGTGGCCGTCGGAACTGGCGTAGATGTAGGTGTAGGGGTCTCCGTCGGTGTGGCCGTCGGCGGGACTTCGACCTGGGGCTGGTTCTGCGTTTCCTCAATGGGAAGTTGGACCGGCTGCTCCTCACGCGGTTCGGCTGGTGACACGCCCGGCGCCTTGTCCGCGATGGCATCCTGTGAATGGACGGGTTCGACCACCACGTTCTTGTCGCCGGAGACTTCGGAACGCACAACAACGAAGCTGAGCAGAATGGCGCTGCCGAAGATCAGCAGCAGGTAGGGCCGCACGAAAGCGGGAATCCCGCGCCGAATCGGGGTGCGCGAATACCGGGGTGGTACCGGAACGTTACGCCTGATGCTCATATCCGAGTTTTACCTCAGAAACACAGGGCGGAAGGAAGGTCCCCCGCCCGTGCATCCGTCCAGCTGTATTGGAGGCAGAGAGTTGAAGAGAATTGAGGAGTCCGAAGGTAGACCGGTCCTGGCTCCTTCTCCCTCCCGACTCTACAGGAGAGCCCACTTGCTACACATCAATGTCAAGCAAGATGCGGCGGAGCAGGTCCATCGCCCTGTTGCCTACCCATGCATTGGTCAGGCGGTCCGCACCGCCGAATGGGAAGCGCACGACCTCGGTTCGATTCGGACCGGCACAGCCGATCCAGGTCTCGCCCCCCTTGTTGGAATGGAAAGATTCATCGGGGCGGCCGCTGGTGATGACGGCAAGGCCGTGAGAAGCTCCGAATTCGTCACGCAACCGCAGGGCCAGCTCCCTGGCCACATCGCCCTGCGGCGGGCGGTCGAGCAGCCGCCTCGTCTCCTCGGACGGTTCGTCGACCGCCCGAATGCGCGACTCATCCGGGCCGGCCCCGTTGCGCAGGCGTTCGGCAATGGCGCCGCCGGTCATCGTCTCGAGCAACGCGACCTGCGCTTCGGCCTGGACGAGCAACTGTCCCAGCACCGATTCAACCGCTTCTTCAGGCGTCGTGCTGTAAACATATTCGCCGATCTCTGCGCGCACGCGCTCTTCCATTTCGTCCAGCAGCTGTTCGGCTTCGCTTACAGTTTCGGCGCGCGCCGCGATGCGAACGTCAGCTTGCCCCAGGTGTGCGGCGAGACCCATTGTCGGATTGGCGCTGTTCATCAGGTCGCCCAGCTCGGCGTCCAAGTTGCTCTCACCGATACCGACAGTCCGCAGGATGCGGCGTCGAATGACGCCCACGCCGCCCGTCAACTCGCGCAGATAGGGCAGCACGAGATCGTTCATCATCTGCTTCATCTCCCGCGGCACGCCCGGCATGGCGATGACCCTGCCTGCCCGTCCCTGGCGGCGGTCAATAGTAATGAAACCCGGCGCCGTGCCGACCGGATTCTCGAGCACAGCCGCCGATTCGGGGATCAAAGCCTGGCGCAGGTTGTTTTCGCTCATCTGACGATAGCCCCAGCGGGCGAACCGTTCGCGCAACTTGGCTTCGATGTCCGGGTGGCTTTCGAGTCGACAGCCGGTCGCGTTTGCAATCGCATCGCGGGTGATGTCGTCCGCTGTCGGACCCAGCCCGCCCGTAATCAGGACAACGTCGCTGCGGGCCAGGGCTGTCTCCAACACCCCGCGCAGACGCGGCTCGTTGTCGCCGACCGTGGTCTTGTAGTAGAGGTTGACGCCGATCTCACGCAACTGCTGGGCGATCCAAGCTGCATTCGTGTCGACGATATCACCGAGGAGGATCTCAGTGCCGGAGGTTACAAGCTCAGCTGCGACAGTCTTGGAGTCAGTCATATTCTTACTTGGCCGAAGCGATGTGTCCTGGAGGCCGGGATCAAATGCTTAGAGCAGGAGCGCGACCTGCCCGCGAATGCTTTTAACTCGGTTTGCCAGCGCTGTGTTTCCTTCGCCGCTAAAGCGCTGCTCTAGCGACTTCAAGGCGTCGACAAATTCCTGCGAAAGATCGGCGCGATTCTCCTGCAAGAGGCGTCGCAGTGTTCCTTCGTCCGGCGCGGCGAGCAGGCGGTTGAGAAGCCTCAGCTCGGGCGGCAGCCGTTCCTCCACAATCGCGACCGCCTTCTGGTAGATCATGCGAAGTCTTTGTACGGCGAAAGTGGCTTTACTCTGCTCGGCCTGCTGAATGTTGGATCCCAGAACTGCCAGAAACATCTCGTCGATCTGGTCCGCGTTTTCCTGCAGGGCCGCGTCGGTGTCCTGGGCCTGAAGGACCTTCTGCAGGACGGCCTGAACCTGTTGTGCCGCCATCTGCTGGCTCTGGTTGCGCTGCTCACCGATTTCGACGACGCGTTCACGAATGGCAATCAGGGCGGAGCGCTCTTCCGGATCGTCGGAGTTTTCGAGGCGGTCGGCCAGGCCGAGCAGAAATTGGTAATCCGTCAGTTGGGCAGCAGCGTTGAGGACCGCGGAAGCGATGGCCTCGCCGCTCTCCCCCTCGAGCCAGTAGTCCATGAGAAGTGAGAGCAGCTCGTCACGTGTCGTTGCCGGGCCGATCTTGCCCAACGCCTCCTGGACTCGCTCTTCGAGCGCCCGGAGTTCCTGGCCGGCTTCGGTCGTCTCCATCAGGGACTTGCGTAGGTTCAGAATGGCATCAAGCTGCTCCGACTGGCCTTCGGCCGAAAGAGCGTTGATTACCTGGCTCAAGAGGACGAAGAAGCTCGAATCGACCAGGCCCTTGTTGCGGTCCACGACCATCTGCATCGCCGCCTCGTCGTTTCCTAGGCGAATCAGACTGCCGATCAGCTCCGACTGCTCGCGGCGGCGGCGCAGCATCTCCGGGGTTACGCCTTCAAACCCCCAGATCTTCTCCATCAGCGAGTCCCATTCGAAGAACTGCTGCGGCTGAAGCATATAGCCGCGTCGCTGGTCGGAGGGAAGACGTCCCATGAGGGCATGGCTCATGTCGCCGATGGTCTTCTGCAGCTGCATGTCGTCAATTCGCGCCTGGCCTGGAATGACAACGCCCAAAAACTCGTGCTCGGGGTCGTGGACCATCAGTGGCACGCTGAGTGGACCGCCGGCGCCACAGGCGTTACAGACAGCCGTATTGATCTGGCCGCCCAGGACCATCGGCTTGAGCTCCGGGTTCGCGCCGAAATCGACGATCGTGAAGACTGCAGCCGTGTAGGAAACACCGCAGCCAGGGCAATTCACCTGTACGCCGGCAGGCGGGAACAAAAGGTCCAACTCGGGTTGCTGCGACTGCTCATCTTCCTGCACGCTGTCAGTCGCCGGCGCGACAGCCTCCTCTTGCGTAGCGGATTGTTCAGGCGACTGGTCTTCGGTTGTCGATTCCGGCTGTTCCTCTTCCTGGCGGCGCGACGTCGAAAAGCCCTTGGGCAGTTCAATGCCTCCAGCCGGTTGAGACGGTGGCGGACTGCCGGGTGTCCAGATTTCAGTCATGAGAATCAGTCCAGGTCTTCATGGAAGTCAAGTTTGGTCTGCAAGGTTTCCTTCACGAATTCGGCTAGGGCCCAGCGTTTTCTTGTCAGCGCGTCGATTAGCCAGGCCTGGTGTGTGGCGCGGGCCGCAAGCTTTCGCCGCTGCGCTGCCGTGAGAGACGGCTCCTCTGCGATCACGCCCAGGGGAGCGAGCACCTCCCCTACTGTCTTCGCCAGCTCGGAAAACTCCTGCATTTCCGGCAACTGCGAAGACTGCACGCTGTCGACCGCCTCCTTCAGTGCTACGCCCAGCGGCAAGAGTCCGGGTAGCTGATCGGAGTCAATCAGATGACGGGCCACTGGTACGACCTGGTCGAGAGTTGCCAGCACCATGCCTGCATCGCCCTGAAGGGCGAGAGCCAGCGCCTTGGCGAACGAAGTCGCTGCGGCCGTTATATTCCCATTCCGCACGTGCAGGAATCCGTCAACGCGAAAGGCCTGTACAAGCCCTGCCCCGTCGCCAATAGCGACAAAAGTCTCCTGGGCCTTCTGGTTGCAGGCGAACGCGCGCTCGATCGAGCCCCGAGACTCCTCCAATGCGGCAAGCTGCGCCATGGCCCGCGCGAACCCGGCGCGGTCATCTACTTGGATAGCCGCGTCCGCCGCGCCGGCAAATCGTTTCGCCGCGGCGGGCAAGTCCTGCGCAGAGGCCAGTGCTGCACCCTCACGCAACAGTTCCAGGACCGCTGCATCCGGCTGCAAAAAGCTCGGCGCCGGGCTGCCGGCCGCAGGTTCCTCTCCAGACGGCTGTGTTTCGTTCGCCGGCATTTAGAATTCTATCGAAAGAGCAGCAAAAGTGCCACTAACGAATGTCGCGGAGTGCATCCCAGAAACGCGGTACAAATCCCTCTACCCCGTGCAGCGACCGAGTCATACCCGCCCACTACAGTTCCTGGCCACTATCCACTATCCACTGCCGTACCAGTTTCGGCATGGTCGGCCTGCTAGGCAGGTTGTGCGATCTGTGCGCCGCTTACCAGCAACTCCTCTTCCGACAGGATCCGGACGCCGAGCTGCTGCGCCTTTGCCAGTTTGCTGCCCGCCTTCTCGCCCGCGAGAAGGAAATCGGTGTTGCTGCTGACGCTGCCCGTGACTTTTCCGCCCCACGCTTCGATGCGAGATTTGGCTTCGTTTCTGCTCATGGACGGCAATGTCCCGGTGATGACAAACGTCTTTCCCTTGAACGGCTGCTCCTCCGGCACACTGCCGCGTCGCACGTCCTGGGCAGAAAGGTCGACGCCAAGTTCGGTAAACGAATGCACAAGTGCGCGATTCGGCTCCAATGCAAAGTAGGAAACGACAGCTTCGGCAATCTTGGGGCCGACACCTTCGATCTCGCCAAGCGTCTCCGCGTCGGCATCCATCAACGCGCCGATCGTGTCGAATCGGGCCATGAGCAACTCCGCCACGACCGAGCCGACAAAGCGGATGCCAAGCGCGGTCAGGAGGCGGGTCGCTCCTCTGCTCTTGCTCTCTTCAACCCCCAGACGCAGGTTTTCGACCCGCTTGTCGGCATAGCCTTCTAACTCTTTGATTTGCTCCCAGGGCAGTCGGTAGACGTCGGCCAGTGTAAGGATATAGCCGTTCCCGACAAACAACTCCGCCTGTTTCGTTCCGAAGCCGACAATGTCCATCGCGCCCCGGGACACAAAATACTCGACCTTGCGCACGAGTTGGTCGGGACAGGCGTTGTTGATACAGTAGGTGGCCGCCTCCTCCGGCGGACGCTCAAGGCTCTCGCCGCAAGAAGGGCAGACCGACGGCATCTTCCAGGGCTTTTCGCTTCCATCTCGCAGCTCGGTTATAGGTTGGAGCACCTTGGGGATGACGTCGCCGGCACGTTTCACGAGAACGGTGTCGCCGATGCGAATGTCCAGCTCTTCGACGTAATCGGCGTTGTGAAGCGTAGCCGCCTGGACGGTCACGCCGCCGATGGGCACGGGATCGAGGACTGCGTTGGGCGTGATCGCGCCCGTACGCCCGACCTTGACGCCGATGTCCAGCAGTTTGGTCGTCGCCTCTTCGCCTCCGGTCTTGAAGGCGACCGCCCAGCGCGGATCCTTGCCGGTGAATCCCAGCCGCCCCTGCTGGGAAAGCAGATCGACTTTGACCACCATGCCATCCAGTTCGTATGGCAACCGTTGACGTAGCTCTTGCCAGTTCGTGACAAAGCCGACCAGTTCTTCCCATTCCGCGTCGCTGAATCGACGGGATTCGTCGCAGACGGGAAAACCGTACCCGCGCAGAAGCTCAAGCGAGTCCCAGTGGGAGAGCGGTGGCTCGAAATCAGCTTCAAGCAGGAATGTCTGATAGGTCCAAAGTTTCAAGGGACGCTCGGCACTGATGCCGCTGTCGAGCAGACGCAACGAGCCGGCCGCGAAATTGCGGGGATTGGCGTAGGTCCGCTCCCCCTTCTCTTCCTGGGACCGGTTAAATTCTGAGAATTCGTCTTCGTCCACGTAGACCTCGCCCCGCAAGATCAGGCGACGAGGAGGCAAGAGTGAAGTTGTCGCGCCTCCTTCCCTCTGCGAGACGACAGGAATCTGCAGCGGCAGCTGACGCACCGTTCGCAAATTGGGCGTAATGTTCTCGCCGACTTCGCCGTCGCCGCGCGTTGCGCCAAGCGTAAAGCTGCCATTCTCGTATTGTAGGACTACCGTCAGGCCGTCAAATTTCGGTTCAACCACATAGGACAGGAGAGCCTGCTCCTCCTCAGGCAGAAGCCGCAGCAGCCGCTCGCGCCACCTGTGCAGTTCCTCCTCGCCAAAGGCATTTGCCAGGCTCAACACTGGGACTTGGTGCTCGACCTTTTCGAAGCGGTCGGCGATCGCGCCGCCGACGCGTATGGTGGGGCTGTTTGGGTCGGTTAGTTCCGGGTGCCGTTCCTCCAGAGACTGGAGCTCTCGCAAAAGGGCGTCAAAAGCAGCATCGCTGATTTCGGGATCGTCGAGGACGTAGTAGCGATACTGGTGGTGCAAAATGAGCTGACGCAGGTCTTCGACCCGCTTTCGAGTCAAGTCCATTGGAGGGGAGAGCGGTTAAGCAGGTTGTTGAAGCGTGGAGGCTTCTGAATGGGTGTAGGTGGAGGTGGGGTGGTGTAGTGACTGTTGATGTCTATACGAAATTTGAATCATTGTTCATCCATGACGAAAAAATTCGACGCGCTCCAGCCGGCAAGGGGAACTCCATCCCCATCTAACTGTCCGGGCACTCGAATGCGGTACCACAGGAAACCATCTGCATCGACCGGGTACTCCCCGTCCACAGATTCCGGTTCCAAAACAATTGCCTTTTCCCCCTCAGCGATAATTGTGACAAATGTGCCGTTAACATTAGGTTCCTCGCGCAGCATAACACCCTGTCCCTCGGTGTCGCCGACGATGACGTTGCTCAATACAGGCAACAGGACCCGAGTAGGCGTGGGCTGCTGTGCCTCGGACGTGGCAGTCGGCGGCGGACTGGTCGGCGTCGCCTCTTCCACCTGCTCCACCGTCGGCTCGGCCGCAACCGGCATGATATCGGCCTCCCCTCCCGTCAGCCGTGAGATTGCCAGCCACACAAGTCCTGCAACGACAACGAGCACGATGCCGCCCAATACCCAGACAGGGCCTGTGCGGCCGAGCTTGCGGCGCGGCGGCGGAGTCATCGCAACGTCGGCGGCCGGCGTTTCTTCGAATAGCGAATACTCTTTTTCAGGGAGCGGATCGACCGACATCCCTGAGTCGGGCGAAATATTCACCCAGCCCGTCGAGCCGTCGCCGCCTTCCTCTTCGGCCGCGGCCCCTCCCGACGCGACTGCCTCCTGGACCGGTCCAAAGGAGGGCTCATCGTCCGTCGCACCATCGAAACCGGGAGTCTCTGATGAGGAAGGCCTGCCGGTTGATTCGGGCAGGCCCTCGTACACTTCATCCTGCGTGGAATCCGCATGTTCTACGCCGTGCCCGAAGAGAGGTTCGGCGGTGTCCGCCACTGGCCGAAAGTCAGCGTCCTGAATGGCTTCCGACTCGCTGCCAAACTCCGGTTCGGGTGAGCCTGAAATGTCGGCATCGAAATCAGCCGGCGATTCCGGGCCCGGGTCCGGCGAATACACCTGTTCTGCCGGCTCTGGAACGTCCTCGTGCGCAGAGAATACCGGTTCCCCGAACGCCGGCTCTTCGTCCGCAAGCGACGCCTGGTCGGGCTCACCCGTATCCGCGTCGCCACGAAGTCCTGAAGCCGCATTCTGAACAGAATCTGGTTCTGACTGCTCCGGGGAAGCGTCATCCGGTCTGAAGACCGGCTCGTCCATCTCCGGTTCGAGGTCCGGACGCTTGGCGTCATCGGTCACTTTGTGTACCTCCCCGATCTGTTCCTCTTCAGCAGTCCAAGCAGGTCGTCCAGCGGTCGTGTGTTCATCACGTCGGCCTGGCACAACCAGGCCCGGCGTGCCGTGTGAATACCGTAGGGCAGCAGGTCGAGCTGGCCGGTGCTGTGGGCATCGCTGTTGATGACGATCTTGCAGCCCAGTTCGGCGGCCCGCCTTGCGTTCTCGGCTGAAAGGTCCAGGCGGGCCGGGTTGGCATTGATCTCGATGGCAGTGCCCGTCTCCGCGCACGCACGCATCACCCGCTCGATGTCAATCTCCGAGGGCGAACGCTGGCCCAGCAGGCGGCCGGTTGGGTGGCCGATCACGTCAACGTGGGGATTGTGGATCGACTTCAGACATCGCTCGGTGATGCGTTCACGGTCCTGCCGCAGGCCGATGTGGATGCTGGCGACCACAATGTCCAGCGAAGCGAGAATTTCATCAGGCAGCCCCAATTCCCCGTCGCCCAAAACCTCGACTTCAGTGCCCTGAATCAATCTGAAGTCCACTCCTTCGGCAGCATACTGTTCGTTAACAACGTCGATCTCACGCCGCTGGGCGATCAACGCCTCGCCGTCCACGCCCCTGGTTACACCCAGACCGATGCTGTGGTCGGTGACGGCCCAGTAGCGGTAGCCCCTGCTCCGTGCCGCCTCCGCCATCTCGGCAACCGAGGCCTTGCCATCGCTCCAGGTTGTGTGGCCATGGACTTCGCCCAGAATCTGCCCGCGTTCGATCAGTCGCGGCAACTCGCGGCGGCGGGCCGCCTCGACCTCTTCGCCGCCCTCGCGCAGCTCCGGCGGTGTCCACTGCAGTCCGATCAGCCCATAGAACGCCTCTTCGCTGGCGAGTGCTCCACTGCCGGCGCCGTCGCCGGCGGCAAAGCTGCTTTGGGGGATCAGGCCGTTCTCGTCCAGGTGCAGGCCGGCGCTCCGCGCGCACTCCCTTACCTCGGCAACATGCTCCCGATTCCCGGTGGCGTGACACAAAGCCGCGCCCCAGTTTTCTGCTTCTACCAGGCTGAGCGTGGCCTGCATCCCGTTGGAGAGCAAGACGCGCGCATGCCTTTCCCCGCTCTCCAGCACTTCGGTTGCCTGCGGCAGGCCTCCGAACTGTTGCAGTGCCTCTTGCGGTGCATGGCTGACCCCTATCAGCCGGATCTCGCCCGTGGTCTCGCGCCAGCGACGCAGACTGCCGGCAACTTCGATTTTCTGCACCAGGCCGTCCGCCTGTTCTCGCAGCGACTGCGCCAGGCCCTGCGCCGCCGGCAGCGAAGCCCCGATCGGCGTGCGGTCGTCGGACCGGCTCGCGAGCAGCTTGATTCCCTTGAGGATCCGTTCTTCGGTCTTGGCGCCAAACCCCTTCAGACCGCGCAATCTGCCCTGCTCCGCCGCCGACTGCATCGCTTCAACGCTGGCGATGTCCAGCTCCTTCCAAAGCCGCCTGACCGTCTTGGGACCGACGTCGGGCACCTGCATCATGGCGACAACGCCTTCGGGGACCTGCGATGCAAGCTCGTCATAGTATGGAAGCGAGCCGGTTTCGAGCAGAGTTGCGATCTTTTCGGCGATCGCCTTGCCAACCCTGGGAAGATTCTCCAGCAAACCTGCGGCCGCCACCTCGTTTATGTCTGTTTCGAGGCCATCGACCGTGCGCGCGGCATTCTGATAGGCCATGACGACAAAGCGGCTCTCGTCCAGGATCTGCAGTAGTTGGCCGATGGACCGAAACAGGTCGGCAACTTCCTTGTTGCTCATTGTGGGCCGGTTCGCGTCGCTCGCCACCGTCTTTACCCCCGCAATAACTGGCCAAAATGACTGTTTTCGACTCCAATTCAGGTTACACTGATTGCCAGGATCAGCGCAAATGGGTCTCTCCCCTCCTCCGGCAGGACTGCGGCCGTGCCAACTGCTTTCAACCCGTTCGCGCTTCGCCGCAACTGCCTGTACAATGGCGTTGAATCTGCGATGAACCGGAGGCGTCAAAAAGGGAAGGAAGATGGCTTCGATCCGCCTCAGCGAAGTAACCAAGGAGTTCGGGCTTCACAGCCGGCCAAATCAGGGGGCCGCCATTCCGCGTCTGCGCGGGTCTGCGTCCAGCGAGGAGCAGGGAGAGCCCCGGCGCGTGCTCGCGCTCGACCAGGTAGACCTGACCGTCCCCGACGGGCAGACAATGGCGGTGCTCGGCCCTTCCGGTTGCGGCAAGAGCACGCTGCTGCGCGTGATCGCGGGGCTGGAGTCGGAATATCGCGGCGACCTATTCTACGATGAACAGAACATGGCCGATGTCCCTCCCAAAGACCGCTATATCGGCATGGTCTTTCAGAACTACGCCCTCTATCCCCACTTTGAAGGGCGCGGCAATCTCTCCTTCTTCTTTCAAATGCACAAGGCGCCGGACGCCGAGACCGAAGAACGAATCCGCGTAACGTCGGAGATAATGGGCATCGGCTTCCGCGCGCTGCTGCAGCGCAAGCCGGGGACTCTCTCCGGCGGGCAGCAACAGCGCGTCGCGATCGCGCGCGCGATCGTGCGCAGACCGCGCGTCTTTCTCTTCGATGAGCCGCTCTCAAACCTGGACGCCAAACTGCGCTCGCAGACCCGAGTCGAGATCAAGCGGCTGCTGCACCGCTTCGCCATCACCGCGCTCTACGTCACGCATGACCAGACCGAGGCCATGGCGCTGGGCGACCATGTCGCGGTGATGCGCGACGGACGGATTGAACAGGTGGGTCCCTTTGCAGACGTGCGCGGGCAGCCCGCCAACACCTTTGTGGCAGGCTTTCTCGGCGTACCGCCGATGAATCTCCTGCAAGAGGTGAAACTGCGCGAAGGTCTATTGGACGCGGGCAACGGTCTCTCGCTCAGACCGCCCCCGCCGCTGCTTGCCTCCTTGTCGTCGGGCGATACGCTGACGGTCGGCATCCGCCCCGAGTCGGTGCAGGTAACGGTCGCCGGGGGAGGTGACGGTAAGAACGGCGACCGCGGCCTTACATCGCCGTCCACAACCTGGCAGGGAACGGTCACGTCCGTAGAGCCGGACTACGGCCGGCACATTCTGTTGGTCCGTTTCGATTCGGGCAGTCATCGCCTCGTCGGCCAAGCCGACGTTCGCGCTCGCATCGCACGCGGTGAGAAGATCACAGCGCGATTCGATGAAATGGAACTGCACCTGTTTGAAGGCGAGAGCGGCAGGAGAATTGCTTGACCGATTTGAAGAACAAGCGTCCGAGCGGCAGGCGAAGAAGCTGCTGCACCTCAATGCCGGGCAGGTGCTTCCGACCTCTTTACCCGCATGTACTGGCCCGTATATAGGTCGTGGTAGAAGCCCTTCTGTGCCAGCAGCTCCTCGTGGTTGCCCCGTTCGATGATGCGGTGATCGTTGACGACCAGTACTTCGTCGGCGTTGCGAATCGTGCTCAGACGGTGCGCGATCACGAAGGCCGTGCGCCCTTCCAGTAGCCGCAGCAAGGCCTGCTGCAACTGGACCTCAGTGCGGGTATCCACACTGCTGGTGGCCTCGTCGAGGATGAGAATCCGCGGGTCGGCAAGGACCGCCCGCGCGATTGCGATCAGTTGACGCTGCCCCTCGCTGAAGTTGTTGCCCTGCTCCGAGACGCGCGAGTCGTATCCTCCCGGCAGAAACCGGATAAAGCCATCCGCATTCGCCAACCTCGCCGCCGCCGCCACCTCCTCGTCGGTCGCATCCAAACGCCCGTAGCGGATGTTCTCTCGCACAGTTCCTGAAAACAGGAAGGTATCCTGCAGGACGATGCCCAGCTGCTTGCGCAGCGAGGCCTGCTGGACCTCCCGGATGTCGCGCCCGTCAACGCGGATGCTGCCTTCGTCCACGTCGTAGAAGCGGCTCAGCAGACTAATGATCGTAGTCTTGCCCGCGCCGGTCGGGCCGACCAGCGCGATCGTTGCTCCCGGCTTGGCGTGAAGGTTTATGTTCCTTAAGACGATCTCCGGCTGCTGTTCATCACCGGTTTCAGCCTGCGGCTGGGCCGGCCGCTGACGCCGGCTTGAGCCGTTTTCCCGTATCCGACCATTGCGCCCTCCGGCCATGGCCCTACCGCCTGCAGGAACGGTTTCGGCCGCGACATGCGTCTCGTAGCTGAAGCTGACGCCATCAAAGACCACGTCACCCTTGATCTCCTCCAGGGCCGGCGCGCCGGGGCGGTCCGTCACTGTCGGCTGCACGTCGAGCGCGTCGAAGATCCGCTCGGCTCCGGCCAGCGCCGACTGGAACTGGTTGTAGAGCATGGCGATGCCCCGCATCGGGCGGAAGAAATTCATGATGTATATGATGAAGGCCGCCAGCACGCCGACTTCGAGTATTCCTTGAATCGCCAGCCAGCCGCCCAGCAGCGCGGCCGCAGCGATGGTTATCGTCATCATCGTCGTGAACATCGGGCCGAGCGCCGCAGTGATGATGTCGGCCGTCATGCCGGCCTTGCGGTAGGTCTTGTTGACTTCGAGAAACTCCGCGAAAACCTCCTCCTCGCGGGCAAAGGCCTGAACGACGCGCGCGCCGGATATGTTCTCTTCCATCACCGCGTTCAGCGCGCCGAGATTGCGCTGGACGGTGCGAAAGGCCGCACGGCTGCGGCGGGTCACTTCCCCGGTGATGTAGAGCATGAGCGGCATCAGCACGACCATCGCCAGCGCCAGCTGCCAGTTGAGCAGAAACATCGCCACAAAGGTGCCGCCCAGCAACAGAATATTGGATATGAACTCGATCAGCCCGTTGGACAGTGTGCGGTTGATCGCCTCCGAATCGTTCGTGATCCGGCTCATCAGATCGCCGACCTGGTTGCGATCATGGAATGCCATCGACATGATCTGCATGTGGCTGAAGAGGTTCGCCCGGATGTCGAAAACGAAGCGCTGGCCGAGATGTACCATGATCAGGCCCTGCACGGTCGAAGCCGCGCCCGCGCCCAGGTAGACCCCAAGGATTCCAATGACTAGGTTGCGAAGCCCGACCACGTCGCCCGTGGCGATGAAAAGGTCGATCGCACGGCCGATAAGCATCGGCCCGTACAACCGCAGGATCGTGCTGCCCGTTACGAAAAGCGCCACCACTATCAATTGCAAACGGTAGGGTCGCAGGTAGCCGGCCATTCGCATCAGCGTCTGGCGTGTGTCGGCCGCGGCTTCACCCGTAAGCATACCGCCGCCGCCGCCCTGGCCGAGGCGTGTCGATTGACGTGGAGGGGGTCGGAACATGATCATGGCAGACCGGAAACCAGTGCAGTTCTAAAGTCGAGGATCGCGTGCTTTACGCCTCTTCAAACTGCGAGAAATAGATCTCCTGGTAGATTTCGCTCGAGGCAAGCAGCTCTTCGTGCGTCCCCCGCGCCGCGATTTTGCCGTCGTCGAGGACAAGGATCAGGTCGGCATCGACGACACTGCTGATGCGTTGCGCGATGACAAAAGTCGTTGTCCCGGAGAGCGAATCCTTCAGGGCCAGCTGCAGGCGCAACTCGGTGTCGAGATCAACCGAACTCGTGCTGTCGTCCAGGATCAGCACCGCCGGGCCGGTCAGAAGCGCACGCGCAATCGCGATCCGCTGCTTCTGGCCGCCGGAAAGGTTGGCCCCGCGCGCCTCCACCATGCTCTCGTAGCCTTCGGGCATGCGCATCACAAATTCGTGCGCCTGCGCCGCCTGCGCCGCACCGATGACCTCCTCAAGCGGCGCGTCAGGGCGCCCGTAGGCGATATTCTCCCGCACCGAGCCGGCGAAGAGCGTCGACTGTTGCAGCACGACGCCTATATGCTTGCGCAGACGGGTCGGCTCCCAGTCGCGCACGTCGACGCCGTCCAGCCTGATCGCGCCGCTGACGGCATCGTAGAAACGGGGAATCAAATTGACGAGCGTGCTCTTTCCGGCCCCTGTCGCACCCATCAGCGCGACTTTCTGGCCCGGCTTGGCCTGCAGGTGGATACCGTGCAACACCGCCTCGCCCACCGCCCTCACCCTGCCGTCCCCGGAACCGTTCCCGCCCACTGCCTGCGGCCGGCCCTGCATATTCGCAGCGGTCGCGCCGTCCGCGCCGCTCAAGCCGTTGGGCACAGAACCGGCATAGTGGAAATGCACGTTGTCGAAGGTAACTTCTCCAACGGGAATATAGTCGGCCACCGGTTCAGGCGGAGATTGAATTGCCGGCTCGGTCTCCAGCACTTCGACGATCCGTTTGGCCGACGCTTCGGCGCGCGACACCATCGACAGGATGTTGCTCAGCAGGAGCAGCGGCGACATCCCGATCAGCAGGTAGTTGTTGAACGCCACCAGCTCGCCGACCGTCAGACGCCCGCCAATGACGTCGATCCCCCCCCACCAGATCGCGAAGACCGCACCGAAATTTGTCAGCAGCAGCAGAATCGGCATGACCAGGGCAAGCAGGCGGCCGACCTTTATGTTCTGCTCCATGTAGTCCAGGTTCTGGACGTTGAAGCGCTCGATCTCGTGTCTTTCGCGTACGTAAGCCTTGACCACGCGCACACCGGCCAGGTTTTCCTGCGCGAGCGTGTTCAACTCGTCCAGCTTCTCCTGCACCTTGGAAAAAAGCGGGCCTACGACGCGCATCAGCCAGAAGAGGACCGCGGACGAAAGCGCCAGTACCGTAATCATGACCAGGCTGAGCCGCCAGTCCAGGATAAGCATCATCACCAGACTACCGATTACCATCAGCAGCGTGCGCAGCAGCAGCGCCAGCCCGGCACTCAGAAACATGCGCGCAATGTCCACGTCGCTCGAAACGCGCGTCATCAGCTGGCCCGTCTGCATCTTGTCCAAATTGGCGAACGAGAAGCGTTGAATATGGCGAAACAGGTCGTTGCGCAGGTCGAAGGCTATCCCCTGCGAAATCTGCGCCCGCGCGATGCCCTGTCCGATGGTCGTGGACGCACCGACAATGGCGGCCAGCAGCATGACGCCGCTGCCCTGCCAGACCGCCGTCATGTCGCCGGCGCGTATGCCCTTGTCGATGACGAACTGCACCATGCGCGGGGTGACAAGCTCCATCACGACAGGGAGAATCGTTGTGATCAAGCCCAATACAGCCATCCATCTGTAGGGCCGCATATAGCGAATTACTTTGGCAAGACCTGTCATCGGAGGGACGCCTTGAACCGGCTCCGGAACCCGGAAACTCCTGTTTTGGTAGCCAATACTAAAGCGGTTTGGAGAGTATACCGCGTTCCGAAATCCGAGTGCAAATGAACGAGACCCCGGGCCGCTGGGCACCCATCGATTTCAGCGGCCCCTCGAAGCAAACGTGTAGCGCAACTGACTCCTCGGACGAGAGCAGTCAGCAGGCGAATCGGGCAGGGATAGGCCGGGCCCTGTTTGACTTTATCGAGGCCGTAATGTATAAGTGCAGGTGACGCGCCGGGCCGCCCCCGCCCCTGCTTTTTGCACCCCGAAGCGGGGCGAATCTCAAGGTTCAGGATAGGAACGGATCGCCCGGACTCAGGCCCGAGGAGATGCCGGCTTCCAAACGCAGCAGGAGCTGCCCTGCCTGCCGGTACAGTCGTTTCGTTCGCGCATGAGACGGGAGATTCCATGCACATTGCCGAAGAGCTCCGCAACCAGTACCGCAACGAAGGCTACATGTTCCTCGAAAACGCAATTCCCGCTGAGCAGGTCGAGGGGCTGCGCCAGGAGTGTCAGCGCTACATCGCCCGCTACGATGCCGAAATGGAAGCCAAGGGCGTGACGGTGCAGGGAATCAACCACTACAAGAAACGATACTTCATCAGCCGACGCGGGATGGAGAGTCCCACGATTACACAGTTCCTCTTCAGTGATCGAATGGCGGCCATCTGCCGGGCAACGCTGGGCGACACGGCCTACCTCTTCCACGAGCAGTACGTGGTCAAGTTTGCAGAGGTGGGCACCAAGTTCGGCTGGCATCAGGATTCCGGCTACGTCGGCCACTATCACCGCCCCTATCTCTCCTGCTGGTGCGCGCTGGACGACATGACGATTGAGAACGGAACGGTTTCCGTCTTGCCTTACTCGGCGATCGGCATGCAGCCGGACGAACTCTACGACCACAGAATAGAGGACGCCAGCAACGACAAGATCGGCTATCGGGGTGATCATCCAGGCGTTCCCGCAATCGTGCCGGCCGGAAGCATCGTCGTCTTCAGCAGCCGCACCTTTCACCGCAGCGGTCCCAATTCAACGTCCGGCATTCGGCGCTGCTACCTGGCGCAGTATTCCGCCGAGCCGATAATGAACAAGGAAGGCTCCGCCCTGTGGGGCCAGGCGATTCCCATCTTGCGCGACGGCCAGCTGTGCCGCCCCCCCGAAAAAGAGTGACGAACCGGACAGAGATGATCAAGCCTGGCCGGCGAAAGAGCTTCTTTCCAGGTGCCAGGTTCTGATTCTGATCTGTGTTCCCGGAGGAAGGAATCTGAAATGAGCGTTGCAAACCATCTTCTGACAGATGAACAGATGCGCCAGTTCATCTCGCGCGGCTATGTGATCTTGCGGACCGCCCTGCCCAAAGAGTTCTACGAACTGCTCAATGCCAAACTCGGCGAAGTCATGGAGAAGGAGGGCAATCCCGGCAACAACCTCCTGCCGCGCCTGAGCGAAATCAACGACATACTTCAGGATCCCGTCGTGCGCGGCGGCCTGACGAGCGTTGTCGGCGAGAACTATGCCATCCATCCACACCGCCACTGCCACTTCACCTATCCCGGTCGCAAAGTGCAGCACTGGCACAAAGACAGCTACTGGGGCCATCAGAAGGTGCGCAACCACCACAACTGGTGGGCGATGATCTTCTACTACCCGCAGGCGGTCGACGAGGAAATGGGGCCCTCGGGACTGCTTTCCGGGTCACAATACTATACGAAACGCGCCGGAGATGAGACCGAGATCCCTGTCTACATGGAAGGGCCCGAGGGGACCTTTGCCCTGATTCACTATGACCTGTGGCATAGGGGCATGGCCAATAATTCCCAGAAAACACGGGCCATGATGAAGTTCCAGTTTGTCCGCATGGACGCGCCCACGACACCCGCCTGGGACAACCGGCGCGACGACTGGCTGGACGTCGAAGACGCACCCTTCGATCACAACGTTTTGTGGGCGCAGCAATGGCGCTGGCATCGCGGCGAGGCGGAAAACGGGTCAAACGGATTCGAGGACGGTGAAGCCGCTATCGCCGCCCTGGGCGAACAGCTGGCTTCAAAATACGAGCCGAGCGGCGTTGACGCGGCCTACCGTTTGGCAGCAAACGCCGGCGCCGCCATACCCACTCTCACCGCGTCGCTCACCAGCGGAAATGCCACCGCCGCCCGCAACGCCGGCTACGGTCTTAGCGCCATTGGACCGGCCTCCCGGACCGTTCTGCTCGACGCCGTCCGGCATGAGAGCGAAGAGGCGCGTATGCATGCCGTCTTCGCATTGGGCGAACTAGGAGACTGCGGTTCAGGGACTGCTGAAGCGGTGGCTGCCGCCGTCTCTGACCCTTCAGTGCAGGTGCGTCGAGCCGCGGTCGAAGCGCTCGGGCTGCTCAAAGAGCCGGCCGACGTAATCCTGCCTGCCCTCATTGATGGGCTGAGTGACGAGGACGGGCAGGCACGATTCACTTCAGCGCTGTCGCTCCAACGGCTTGGCAGCCGCGCCGCCTGCGCCGTCCCCGCACTGAAAGCCGCGCTCAGCGACGAGAACCGCTACGTGCGCGCCAATTCCGTCGACGCCCTGCGCCGGGTCGGCACACCCGAAGCGCTCGACATCGCGTTTGACTATCTCAGCGTGCATCGCTGGTGCCCTTTGACGACACCTGAAAATCTCTTTTGATTTCGGCTATACGAAATCTGGGCCGGTCACACCCAGTTGTCACGTCCTCAGTTTTCCAACGGAAGGACGAAAACTCACGATGGAAGCGCATCCTACTGAGACCCCGGTCACCGTCGACGAGCTGTCGGTGTCTGTAGAAGAGCTGGATCTCGCAAGGGCAGCCGCCGTCTACCGTCAGCACGGCTGCCTCGTTGTGCGCGGGCTCATGAAGCCCTATATCGCCGCCCTCGCGTCCGACATCGCGGCCACGGTCGATCAGTCGATCGCACTGCTCGACCGGGCTGAGAAAAGGCCGGAAGGCTGGGTCTCGCCGAATGGCTCGCTCTTCATTCCCGCGCCCGCAGGCTACAAGCGCGACAAGCAGATCATGACCGTCGGTATCAGTTACCAGACCAGCGCCGCCTTCCTGCGCGCCGCCATTGACCCGACCGCGCTCGACATTCTGGAGGCGATCCTCGGCCCCAATATCGAACTGTTCGGCAACGGACAGTCACTGGTCAAGGAGCCGGTCGGCGGCCATCCCAAGCACCTGCACCAGGATTCGGCCTACTTTGAGCACCGCTACGAAGGGCCGGCCGCTATTCTCTCCTACGTTGTCGACACCGACCTGGTCAACGGCGCGCTCCACGTCGTGCCCGGCTCGCATAACTTTGGGCAGCTGCGCCACGTTGATACCTTCTCCCATCTGGGGCTGGATGAGGACGAATGGCCCTGGGAGGCAGCCCTGCCGATCACCGGACAGGCGGGAGACTCAATCTTCTTCAACGTCAAGACAATTCACGGCTCCAAGCAGAACCATTCGGATACGCCCCGTCCGGTTTTCATCACCCGCTACCGTAGACCGGACGACTACGCTGTCGTCAGGGCGACCACGACCGCCAACCGGGCCGAGGCCGAAAAACGGGCCCAGCAGGCCCGCCGCGAAAACGAGCCGCATGGACTGATGGTGCGTGGGTTCCGCCCCTATGCCGACCCGGACGGGGCAGAAGCCGATGGCCCGCGCTGACAACGCAAATTCCTGGAACTTCTCCGTCAACCTGTGGGACGTTACCTTCATAACGCTGGGCTTCAGTCTCGTTTCCAGAGAGACAGTAATCCCAGTCCTCGTTAGCCAGCTGACCGACTCAAAACTGGCAATAGGCCTTGTCCCGGCGATGTGGAGCCTCGGCATCTACCTGCCGCAGCTCCTGACTGCCAGCATGGCTGAGCGCATGGTGTACAAGAAACCCTTCATCATGTACATCTCGCTCGTGGTCGAACGGCTGCCCTACCTGCTGGTCGGGCTTGCTGTCCTCTCCTTCGCCGCCACAGCGCCAACCGTGGCCCTGATCGCCCTGCTGCTGGGACTCGCCGTCGCGTCTACCGGCGCCGGCGTGGCGATCCCGGCCTGGATGGATATGATCGCAAAAGTGATCCCGACCCGCCGCCGCGGCATCTGGCTGGGCCTCGGGCATGGGCTCGGCCTGATGCTAGGCGTGCTCGGCGCTTGGTTCGTGGGGCGCGTCCTCGTCGGTTACGCCTTTCCCGGCAACTACGCCCGCCTCTTCTTCGCCGGCTTCGTCATCATGCTCCTTTCGTGGGTGGGATTGGCGCTCACGCGCGAGCCGCCCAGCGAAACGACAAAGGAAGCCATACCCCTGTTTCGCTACCTGCGCAGCGTTGGCTCCGTTCTCAGGCAGGACCACAACTTCCGCCGCTACCTGATCAGCAAATCTCTTGTCAACCTGGGGGGCATGAGCGCCGGCTTTTTCGCCGTCTACGGTACCGAACTGTTCGCCCTCGACGGCCGCGGCGTCGGTCTTCTCACAGCCTTCCTCGTCGGGACGCAGGCCGTGCTTAATCCGCTCTGGGGCATGCTGGCCGACCGCGTGGGCCACAAAACTGTGCTGACCGCGACCGCGCTGTTCATTGTTCTCGCGCCGCTCAGCGCGCTCCTTCTCCACGGGGCAGGGCCTGTGGAGGCGCAGGGCGGGGCGCCCGCCGCCAGTGGCCTCCCCCTTTGGGGAGGTGTTCCGCTCGGTCTCCTCCTCGTCTTCGTCTTCCTTGGCGCCTACCTCGCCTCCGACCATACATCATCGCTGAACATCATCCTCGAATTCAGCACGCCGGAAAGCCGGCCTACCTACGTCGGACTCACCAACACGCTGCTCGCGCCCGTGCTGATCTGCGCGCCCATCTTCGGCGGATGGCTCGCCGGCGCGCTCGGCTTCGCCGCGATGTTCAGAGTCTCGCTGGCGTTTGCAGTTGTAGCTCTCTGCCTGATGGTCTTTTGGGTGAAGGAACCGCGTCGTACTGCACCCAGGCGGCTGGATGCCGATCGCCCACTTTCAGTCGCAAGCGGAACGTAGATCGAGCAGCCGCAGCCATGTGCGCCTGCGCGCGTCTTACCGTGTCAGCGCGGCTGGCCCATTCGGTCCAATGCGATCACGATTGCAAATCCGCCCAGCGCCAGTCCGATGGCGACGAAGAGTTCGCCTGTCCAGGCGGAAGGCAGTTGATTGACCTGCACGGTCGGCAGGATCTCACCGTGACGGTCGACGATCGAGGCGACCGTCTCTTTCCACGGCCAGACCTTTCGCAGGCTGCCCACCATCAGACCGATGAGCAGCGCCACAGTAAGGTCGTGGTAATGCTTGAACAGCCAAGCCAGCACCTGGGCGAATGACACAACGCCTACCACCGCACCCAGAGCGACAATGCCGAGGCTGACCAGGTCCCGCTGGTTGACCGCAGCAAGCACGAACTGGTACTTTCCCAGCAGCACCAGGATAAACGAACCTGAAATGCCGGGCAGGATCATCGCACAGATGGCGAGCATGCCGCTGAGGAACAGAAACCAGGCCGCTTCCGGCGTCTGAACAGGCACCGCACCCACCAGATAGAAGGCGCCCACCGCCCCCGCGGCCAGCGCTGCGAACAACGGAGCTGTCCAGCGTTCAATTCGCTTACGTACCGTCACAATTGATGCGAGCACAAGCCCAAAGAAAAAGCTCCACAGCAGGACCGGCCGGTGCTCGAAGAGCCACTCCAATCCGGGTGCCAGCGTCACGATTGCAATCGCGATGCCGGCCAGGACCGCGGCCAGAAACGGCGCGTTCACCGCCGCCAGCGCGGTGCGAATATCCAGCTTGACCAATGCGCGCCAGAATGGCCCCCGCGCCCCGGCGCGGATGCTCATCACCAGCTCTTCGTAGATTCCCAGAATGAAGGCCATCGTGCCGCCTGATACGCCCGGGACCACGTCCGCGCACCCCATCGCGAAGCCGCGCGCGGCCAGCCCGATATACCCCTTCCACCCTCGCCCGCGCCCGTCCCGCCTCTCCACCGCCCTGACGTTAGGGCCTGCCGCGTCAGCCATTTGTCCCCCGAATTCGGTTCCAGACGTCATCTCAGTGCTTCTCTCCAACTCTCGTTTCGATCGCCAGTGCGCAACCTTTCTCCCCAATCTGCACTGTCCGAATGGCAACTGTTCAGGCGGTCGCGAGATTGGCACGTAGGAAGAATTCCCGCGACCAGATAAGTCTACGACTCATCCCCGCCGCTGCGAAATTCCACCGGCTGCAAGTTGGTTTTAAACGGTGGTCTTCGGAGTCACGCGTGGGCACTAAAGAGGCAGGCAAGCCGGGCCGATCGGCTCAAACGTCTTGTATGTCAGCACAAATTCCTGGTGGCCGAGGCGCTCTGACTTGGTCGGCAGGCCTGCGGCTACGTCCAACACCTGCCCAAAGATCTCCTGCCCGACTTCGCTGAGCGAGGCCTGGCCTTCAAGGATGCGGCCGGCATCCACGTCCATGTCCCCTTCCATCCGCCGAAAAGTCTCCGGGTTGGCGCAGACCTTGATCACTGGGGAAATAGCCGACCCCACAACCGAACCGCGGCCGGTGGAGAAAAGGGTCATGTGCGCGCCGCTCGCGATCAGTTCGGCGATCTCGACCGTGTCGTTGATATTCGGAAAGCCGAATCGGACCTCGCCGTCGGGCACCACGTCCATCAGGTACAGGCCCCCCGCCGGCGGCACGTCGCCCGGCTTTATCAGGCCTCGAATCGACGAGGAACCGCTCTTGGCGTAAGCGCCCATCGACTTTTCCTCGACGGTAGTCAGCCCGCCGTCCGCGTTTCCCACCGCAAAGCTGCCGTGCCCCAGGGTCGTGTAGTAGCGGGCCGTCTTCTCCATCGTTGCGAGGATCTCGCTCGCCAACTCCGGCGTCGCCGCCCTGTCGGCCATGATCTGTTCGCAGCCAATGAGCTCGCCCGCCTCTTCGAAGATGGCGCTGGCATTGTGCTGCACAAGCAGATCGAAGCAGCGTCCGATCGCCGGGTTGGCGGTGATGCCGCTTGTGGCGTCGGAGCCGCCGCAGATCGCGCCGACGATCAGCTCGTCAACCGACATGGAGGTGCGACTGGTCGTCGCCTGCAGTTCGGCAAGCGTGCTCTCCAGCCATTCCTGGCCCCTCTCGATTGTCGATAGCGTACCGCCCTGCTCCTGGATGACCAGCGTTTCCACCGGCCTGCCGCTCTCTTCGACGCGCTTGGCCAGTCCATAGCGGTCAAAGCTCTCGCATCCCAAAGAGACAAGCAGCACCGCGCCCACATTGGGATGGCTGCAGAGCCGCGTCATCATATCGAAGGCATACTGGTTGGGATAGCAGCCGCTGAATCCTATCAGGTGCACGCCGCGCCTGCGGAAGGGATAGACGATTTCGCGCGCGACATGGTGAGCGCACTCGACCAAGTAGGCGACCAGAACCGTATTCCGTATGCCCTTGCGCCCGTCCTCACGCAGATAGCCCTCGAATTCAGGAACTGTGGCGTCCCGCGTCCCGCCCTCAGTCGTCATTCGGAACTGCCTTCCAGCGTGTAGGTGGGAATGTAGTCGCTCCGGATGTTGTGCACGTGAACGTGCTCGCCCAGCGCGATGTCGCACACCGCCGACCCGATTGGCGCGCCATACTTGATGATCTGCTCGCCGGCCGCGATGTCGCACGCGGCGATCTTGTGGCCCAGGCCCAACGCGGCACCGTACGCGACCGTGCGCCCTTCCAGCTCCAGTCGCTCCCCTGCGCACAGTGGACGCAACAGCACGTACACATTGTCCTCTTCCGCGATACGCAGAATCCCACTCTCTTCCGAACTCATAATAGGCGGCGTTTGGCCGGCGTCGTTCAGCCCGTCAGCTCCTTGGCGATCTCCTGCGCCCTTTCGAGGCTGGTGCTCTTTTCCTCCAGCATCTGCAGTCGCACGTCGGCAATGGTCTCCTCTGACGCACGGGTTGTCACAAAAAACGCACGGCTGGACATCAGCTCGTCAATCTCTTGCGCCACCCGCCGGATGTCGGGGCCGAGCGTGTGTGCCAGCCAGCTGGCGGAGTCGTCTACCCGCTGGTAGCGGAAGTCGCACGAGAGGCGGATGCGGTCCGAGCGGTTCAGGATGCCGCGGTGAACGGTCAGGCTGGTGAAGATTACCGCGTCTCCCGGCTCGAAGTCGGATGTCACCCAGCTGCGGCTCTCAGCATCCAGCCCGAATACCTTCTTCTCCTTTACCCCCTTGGCCGAACTCGCCACCGAGCCGCCGCCGTGGTCCAGTTCGCCGCGGATGTGTGATCCCGGCGAGACCGCGAGGCCCCCTAGCTCCTGGTTGATCTCCATCAGCGGCATCCAGCAGGCGTTGAAACTCTGGGACTGGTAGCCGAACCTGAAGTTTCCGTCCTGGTGAGCGCCGAGACCGATCGGCGCCGGCGCGTCCGGATCCGGATACATCACGCGAATCAGCCGCTGCGTCCATACCTGTACCGGCCCGTCGAAGATTCCCTCCATCAAGGCCACGATTTCGGGCGATTCCGCCAGTTGCACGAACGAGTCCATGCGCGCGATCCTGTCATAGAAGGCCATGTATTCGCCTTCGGTCGGATGCGGGCCGCCGCTCCACATCGGGTCGTCCGCGCCGTCGTCCTCGATAATGTGGTGCTCGCGCAGGATCTGCATGATGTCCTGCTTGACAGTCGCGACCTGCTGCGGGTCAACCAACCGGCGCAGGAAAAGGTAGCCTTCTTCATGAAGCGTATCGCGCAGTCGCGCTGGGTCGCCAAGGTGCTTCGTCGAATCCCTGAATGGCTGGAAGCTGGACATCGGTCGCTCTCCTTATGTTCGCAAAATGTCGCCGACCGCCTTCAGTCTGTCGAGTGCGGTATCGACGATCAGATTGTAGTCGGTAGCGTAGCACAGAAACGTAAAGCCCTGCTCCACTCGCATGCGCAGCTCCTCCGGCGAACCGCAACCGTAGCCCATCGCGACACCGTTCTTGCGTCCGATCGCAAGCGCGTGTTCGAGCGCCTCCTCGATCGGCGGTATCGACTCTTCCTCCATCGGGTTGAGCCCCAGCGAAAGGCTGAGGTCGAAGCGGCCTGCGTACACGGCATCGACGCCCGGCACAGACGTAATCGCCTCGAAGTCGTCGAAGGCCTCCTTCGTCTCCAGCATCAGGACGACGAGCATGTTGTCATTGGCGCCGGCGAAATAGCTCTCGTAGTCGGTCGTGTAGTTGGACGCGCGCAGCGGGCCGAAACTGCGCTTGCCGGCCGGCGGGTAGCGCGTCATGGCTACGATAGCCTCTGCCTCTTCCGCGCTCCTGACCATGGGAACGAGTATTCCCATCGCGCCGATGTCAAGCGCGCGCTGGATGAATGTTGGTTCGGACGAGGGAATGCGGGCAATGGGAATGCAATCTGTGGCGTTGATAGCCATAATCATCTGCTGGACGCCGCCGAAGTCAAGCCCGTTGTGCTCCATCTCAATCGAGAGCCAGTCGTATCCCGCGTGTGCAAGCAGCTCGGCAACGAGCGGACTGCCGAGGCCCATGAAGCAGCCGGCAGTCGGTTTCCCTGCTTGCAATCTCTCCCGCACCCAGTTGGTTCTCACGGTTTGCATTCCTCCCAATTGGTGACGACAGGCAAATTCTTACAGTCAACCTCGGTATTTTGCCGAGAGTTCCAGTACAGTGTATGGAAAACGACAAAAAGTGCAACCGCCCTTGCCCGCAAAAGATGGTCGGAGGACCGCGCCCCCGCTCGAATTGGCAGTATGGGCGAAAAGGGAATCCAGGCTGCCGCCGAGGTTTACTGCCTCACCTTTTTCTTCGCCGAGAGGTCGGGCATCGGCGACGGCGGGTGAAGCTGGCGCGTGCGCGCTCGGAACGCCATTCCCTTCTCGGCCAATTCAGCCAGTTCCTCGCTGTCGCCGGGAAACCACACTTTCAGTTGCTGGCGCGCGATATTGACGTGCTCGACTTCGTCAGCCCAGTCAAAGTCCTGCAAAGTGGTCATCAGCGGATGTCGGGCCAGGTCGCGGCAGAACTCGTACTCCGCGCGCTTCCCCGGCGGATATTTCATCAGGGCCGCCTCAACTCCGATGCCCAACATGGCGTAGAGTTCAAGCGGCGTCATCTTGAAGAGGTACTCGATCTCGAAGTCGCGCAAGGGCATAACCGCGCGGTCGCCGTAGACCTCCTCCGCGGCCGCCTCACCGAACAGGGAATGGCGCATCTCGTCCCACATGTGGCGCGAGATGGCCGCGTAAAAGGACCAGGGCTGCCCCTTGACCTCCCACAGTACTATGGCCAACGCCTCCGCGATCGTGAGCTCGCCCAGGCGCGTCGCGATCATCTGGTCGAATCTCTCCGGAATTCGGTCTTCGTCAACGTGGACGATATCCCACACGTGCGGGAAAGTACCGTCCCTTTCCGGCCTACGAGCGACCCGATAAACGTTGCCCAGACTGCGCTCCCGCTCCACGGGTCCGCCCGCCCCTTCATCACCGCCGCCAATCCCGCCGGCAGCGTGCAACATACGGTTCAATCTACCGGCCCATCCCCCGGCCTGCGTCTCCAGTTCGGCCGTGTCGATAACCGCCTTGTAGGCGGCTTCGAGCAGGCGCAGACCTTCCTCTTCTTCAACCACGATGTTGCGCATCAATCGCACCGTCTCGTAGTCGGCCAGGCCGTTGGTTTGGGCCAGATAGCTGCGATACTCCGCCAGCAGGGCAGGCTTGAAGACCCTGACCAGCGCGGCAAGCAGTTCGACGCTGCCGCTCGAAAACATGGCTTCGTCGAGCAGGATTTCGAGCCGCTTATCCGGGACGCGATCTACCCTGCTCGACGAAAAGCGCAGTTCAGTCAGGCGGTTCTTCAGCCGGTCGGCATGCAGGCCGTCCTCGTACTGCAGGCGCGAGAGCAATGCCTTGAGGTCCCGCTGCGGCGTCGTGACGATATGCACCGCCTGCAGGAACATGAGCCGCTCTTCGACGTATGCGAGCCGGTGAATCCGGCTGGCACACTGTTCAACACTGAAGCCGGGCTCCTTGGCCCGATTCAGTCCGGCGTACTGGTAGGTCCGGTTCATACTCCTGCCCTCCTGATTCCTTCGCCAGCGGCCCAACCGAGCTTTCGCCAAGTATACGGGATCAACGAGACGGGAACAAGAGTAGGTCATTTCCCTTGAAAGGCAAATCATACAGTCGAGGGAAAGCCAAACCTAGTCCTCTCCCTTCTCCACCTTGGCCGGCAGCCGGGGGATTTGCCTGCAGTCCAAAATCGGTGTGCAAGTGTCCATACCACCGGCAGCAACCGGGCCCTACCCCCCTCCACCAATTCCTGTCCACTATCCACTATCCACTATCCCCTGCCAGCATGAATTCGCCCCCAGACGATCCCCACCCCAACTATGGGCTGCACCCGGGAAATTTCGCCTTGTTGACAACCGTTCTGAAATATGTCATTAATCATGGCACATTGGGCTCCTCTGTCGGGTGCGAGACCGCCATCGTTCGCCTGTAACAGGACCCGTCCGCGGCCCGTCCACAAGGAGGGCTGTACTTGCCTGACATCTTGGTAATTGGCAGTTTCGTCGCCGGCCTCACCATTCGCGTACCGCGCAAGCCGGTCGTCGGCGAAGGACTGATCGGCGACCTCTTCGACATGGGGCCGGGCGGAAAGGGCGCCAATCAGGCGATCGCCGCCGCGCGGCTGGGGGCGAATGTCGAGCTGGTCGCCTGTATTGGCGACGACCTTTTTGCAGAGATGGCGGGCCCGCTCTTCGAAAGCGAAGGTGTCTCCCCTGCTAACCTTCACCGCATCCCCGGCATCAACACAGGCGTTGGCCTCGTCACCCTCCTCCCCTCCGGCGACAACTGGATCGTAGGTCACCTGGGCGCCAACATGCGAATGCGACCGCACCATGTCGAAGCGGCCGAGCCCCTCATCACAAAGAGCGACATCGTGATGGCGCAGTTCGAGGCGCCGCTGGACTCGGTTGCCCGCGGCCTGGAACTTGGTAAGAAACATGGGGCCTTGACGATTCTGAATCCCGCTCCGGGCCAGTCCGCAGATCCTGAGCTCCTGGCCCATGTCGATATCCTGACCCCCAACGAAAGCGAGACACGTATACTGCTCGGCCTGCCGCCGGACGATCCGACGCCGACGCCTGAACTCGCCTCGCAGCTGCTCGAATTGGGCGTGGAACGCATCGTCGCCACTTGCGGCGAACAAGGGGCTTTCATCGTGACCGCGCAAGGTACCGAAGCCATCGCCGCGGTTCCGGTCCAGCCTCTGGACGTCACCGGGGCCGGCGACAGTTTCAACGCCGCACTGGCCGTAGGTCTTGGCGAAGGGTTGAGCTTGCGAGATGCCGTTTCCCAAGCCACCTACGCGGGGGCCTACGCGACGACCCATCTGGGCGTGATCGACGGCCTTCCGACCAGGAATGAGCTGGAATCGTTTCGCACGCGCAGTTCGAAAGGAGGTGAAACGGGATCCAATTGAGCAGCAACGTGCGGCCGGAAGGCAAATTGGAGAAGGGCTACGGCTGACAAACCTTCACCCATGAAGTCCTCAGGAGGAGCATGATGACGAATGGCACATTGAGTCGCCGTGATTTTCTGCGTGCAACTGCGGTTGCGACCGGGGCATTGGCAGCTGCCGCATGTGGACCAACCGCGCCGGTCGAAGAGGCCGCACCCGAAGCCGTTGCAACCGGTCCTGAGTGTGAACAGGACTGGGTCTCAGGCTGGCCGCCTGCGCCGATCAAATACGACCCCGTCGTGGAGGTCTCCGTCCCGTTCAATGCCTGGCCCACCTTCAAGCCCGGCCATGAACCCACCGACAACCCCTACTACAATTGGTACCTCGAAGAGATGGGGATCAAGTTCAACATCCATTGGATGGCAGACGGCGAGCTGCGTCAACAGAAACTGCAGGCCGACATCGCCGCCGGTACGATGCCCGACATGATCAACCTTCAGGACCCGCTCTTCAACCAGCTGATCGATGAAGGCGCCCTCAAGGAGATCAAGGATATCTGGGAGGCCACGGCTTCGCCGCTCTCGCTCGATGTCCATCGCTATCCCGAGGGCAAGAACTGGATCCACTGTTTCCGCAACAACCGGCAGGAGTTGTATGGCCTCGACCTGGGCATCACCGACAAGGTGTTCTGCACCATCAGTTGGATACGCAACGACTGGCTGGAACAGCTGGACATGCCGATGCCGGACAGCATTGAGGGCTGGGACGAGACGCTGCACGCCTTCAACGAAGGTGGACTTTGTGATTACGGCATCACCGCGCAAAAGTCCCTTTTCTCGTGGGCGCACGACTTCACCAAGGTTTTCGGCGCGTACAGGGTCATGCCCGGCCTGTGGCGCGACTACGGCGACGGCAAACTGGTCTATGACAGCCTGACTGATACCAACAAGGAAGTGTTGGCGCTGCTCAACGGTTGGTACAACGACGGCCTGATGGACCCTGATTTCCATACTCTGGACTGGGCCTCCGGGCTGAATACGGCCGCCGACGGCAAGGCCGGCATCGTGACGATGCCCATGTGGGGCACTTCTCGTATCGTCGAAATCGAGAAGAAAGTGGAGGGCGAATTCAAGACGATGCCGCTGCCGACCGGTCCGACCGGCGAGATGGGGCGCAGGTGGACCAGTCCCGTTTTCCACGCCTGGGTCTTCCGCCACGACCTGGAAGACATCAAGGTCGAAGCGCTGATCCAGCAGCTGAACCACCAGCGAGAACTGCACGTCAACGGGCCGACAAAGCACAATGCCTACGGCCCGCTCGACGACATGGGCAACGACGGCCTCTTTCAGCAGGGCTACGACTGGGATTGGGACGAGAACTGCGAGATCACGCTGCTTGAGTGGCAGACGGGAACGTCATTCAGGGACGTGGGCTTCCACCACGCGACATACCCCGGCTATCAGCGCCATGCCGATCTCAATAGGCAGCGGTTGCGCAAGATGGACCCGGCAGAGTTGACCAAGGTCGAGAAGTTCTTCATTCGCGACCCAGGGCTTGCACGTCAGGAAGTTGCCTACGAGCAGCTCTTTGAGGAGGCCGAGTACGAGATCGAGAACGAGTTCCTCGGCGTCAACACGCCGCGGATGAACGAACTGCTCCCCGACTTGCAGAAGTTGGAAGAGGAGGTCTACCTGTCGATCGTACTGGGCTTGAAGCCGCTGGACGCCTTCGACGAGTACGTCAGCAGGTGGCAAGAACTGGGTGGCGATGAAGTCGCCGAGGACGTCAACGCCTGGTACGAGGCGCATACGAGTTCGTGAGCGTCGGCAATGGTCAGTGAGCGCGGCTTCGGGCTGGTGATCGCAGCCGCGCAAGGGGATGACCGCCTTCGGGCTGTCTAATGACCTGGCTGGCACCCTGTCCGCAACGGGGGAGGTGGACTCTTTTCTCAATCCACCTCCCCTTATCCAAATCGGCCTCTGGCTTCGCGCTGGAGGCAATTGAGAGGCGTGAGACGAGATGGCTGTAAGCAGTTCTGTCCCTGAAATTGCGTCCTCCACCAAGACGCCCTCAGCGGTATACGAAGAAAAGAAGCCCCCCTTCCGCACGGTTTGGCGGCAGCATTGGATGATCTACCTGATGCTGGCGCCGGCCGCGGTCCTGCTCATCCTCTTCCACCTGTACCCACTTTGGGGCCTCTCGATTGCTTTTGTGAAGTACAGTGCCTTCAAGGGCGTCATGGGCTCGCCCTTCGTCGGCCTCGACAACTTTCGCAGGTTCTTCGAAGGGCCCGACGCCTTCAATGTCATCCGCAACACCCTCGGCATCGCCCTGGGCAAGATCGTGCTGGGACAGGTCGCCGGCCTCACTTTCGCACTGACGATAAACGAGATTCGCCACGTCTTGTTCAAACGCGTGGCGCAGACGACGACCACCCTGCCCCACTTTCTGTCCTGGGTGTTGATCGGCGGTGTGATGGTCGAGATCCTGAACCGGTCGGGAATCGTGAACAGGGGAATCGAAGCACTGGGCTTCAACACAATTAGTTTCCTGGGCGACCCCAGGCTATTCCCCTATACGATGATCGCCCTCGAAACCTGGAAGGAGTTCGGTTGGGGGGCCGTTATCTATCTGGCCGCGCTGGCCGGGATCAATCCCGAAACTTATGAAGCTGCCGCGGTCGATGGCGCAGGACGCTGGGCCCGGCTCAGGCACGTTAGCATTCCCGGAATCGCTCCCATCATCGCACTTCTGGCCTGTCTCAGTCTTGGTTATGTCCTCAACGCCGGCTTTGAGCAGATCCTGGTCTTTATCAATCCAATCGTATTCTCAACCGGCGACATTCTTGACACCTATGTCTACCGGGTCGGCCTGCTGACAGGTGAGTTCAGCCTCGGCACCGCCGTGGGCATGTTCCGCTCGATTGTCGGCTTCATTCTCGTTTGGCTGTCTTACTGGCTGGCCGACAAGTACGCAAACTACCGCATCTTCTAGCGTTCACGCCTTCTGGAAGGATCGAAGACCCGCGGCTGCCGGGGCCGGCTGGCAGCTTCACACGGAGGGAAACCGATGGTTGAGGAACGGCGCATCGTCGATATTATCGCCAATTCTATCATCTGGATCGTTACAGTTGTGCTGGTGTGCATCTGTATTCTGCCCTTCGTGGCTGTGATTGCTAAGTCGCTCAGCAGCGCCGAAGCGGTAAGGACCAACCAGGTCAACCTCTTGCCGGTGGGCATCAATGTCGACAACTACACCTTTCTGATGCGGGAAAAGACATTCATCGGCGCATTTGGCGTTTCGGTCGCCCGTGTCACCGTCGGTGTAACGCTCAACCTGATCGTTATTGCACTCACCGCATACCCGTTGTCGCAGGACCACCTGCATATCCCGGGGCGTACCGTGTTTAAGGTTGTGCTGGTCTTTGGACTGCTGTTTCAAGGCGGCTTGATTCCAACCTACCTTGCCTACAAGAGCCTGGGTCTCCTCAATCACTTCGCCGTGCTTGTCCTGCCGGTGGCCTTGAACATCTTCTTCGCCATCCTCATCATCAACTTCTTTCGTGGGATTCCAAGAGAGCTGTCGGAATCGGCTCTGATGGACGGCGCAAACCATTTCCAGATCCTCGTTCACATCTTCCTCCCCTTGTCCCTGCCATCCATGGCGACAGTCGGGCTGTTCGCGGCAGTTACACACTGGAACTCCTGGTTCGACGGCATCATCTACCTGCGATTTGAGGAGCAGTGGCCGCTGCAAAGTTACCTCTACAACCAGGTGACGCAGCAAAGACTTGAGGGGACGCTGATGAGCGCGCAGTTCCACGGAAAGACCGACCCCAGCTACCTGAAAGATGCCACCCCGGAAGCCCTCGCCGCCGCGATGGTGATGATCGGATCGATTCCGATCATGCTTGTCTACCCGTTCGTGCAACGTTACTTCGTCAGGGGCCTCACGCTGGGCGCGGTGAAGGGATAGCACGCCCCGTACCGGACTTGACAGCTCGACGGTCGGACAAAAACCGCCCCCTGGATCCACGCTCACCTTCTCGGACCCGAATTGCCTCTGTGCTTGGCCCGCTTCACGGCGTTGACGGGGGGGGGCGTTGGAGTTTGATTCCGTGCAAACCGAACTGGTCAATGGTGTATACTGTGTATTCGACTTTGGAAGCCATGATCGCGGCGTAGGCAGGAGTCGATAAATGTCGACGCGGTCTAGAAGCAGCTGCGGCTCTTCCATTCGGAGGAATGGATGACGGAGCGACAAGCAACTTTATTTGTCGACAACGGACTCTCTATGCGTTTGGCCGCTGACTTGAGGCGTTTGAATCCCTGGTGGGAAGGGAATCCGATGCCTCCTCAGCCAGGGACGCGTCGCCATTTGGTACCGCAGATTCGACGCCGCTTGGAGGCCGAGATCGCCCCAATTGTCATTGTGCGTGGTCCCAGACAAGTAGGCAAGACGACCGCGCAGTTTCAGATCATTACCGATCTATTGGAGGAGGGCGTTTCACCCACAAGCATCCTTAGAGTCCAATTCGACGAACTGGAGTCGTTAAAGGGGATAAGAGAACCAATAATCGCAATCTCTGACTGGTTTGAACGCCAAATTGCAACTGACCGTTTCAATGCTCTCGCACATGAAGGACGCAAAGCATATCTGTTCTTTGACGAAGTTCAGAATCTGGATGGATGGGATGCACAGCTCAAGTCCCTTGTGGACAACGCGGCTGTGAAAGTTGTCGTAACTGGGAGTTCGGCGCTGAGAATCGAAATGGGCCGCGACAGCCTGGCCGGGCGAGTAAATACCGTCGAAGCCGGAGTGCTTTCACTGACCGAAATCGGAGCGTTACGCGAGTTGGATACGCCGCGTCCCTTCCTTCCGGACAATGGGCTGAGTTCACTGATCGAAAAGAATTTCTGGCAGGAATTGTGCGCATTCGGGCAAGCGAATAGAGAGTTTCGGCTAGAGGCATTTCAACACTTTTCGGAGCGCGGCGGTTATCCAATCGTACATAATCGGCGCGATGTAGACTGGGGCTTGTTGGCGGACCAGCTGAATGAGACCGTTATCAGGCGCGTCATTCAACACGACCTCCGGGTTGGAAGTCGCGGCCGCAAAAGGGATTCCCGCCTGCTTGAAGAACTGTTCCGCCTGGCTTGCCGCTACGCAGGGCAAACGCCCACTGTCTCAACGCTCGCTGAGGAGGTGCGCCTGACGCTTGACGCAAACATTGGTAGCCAACGAGTAACCCACTATCTCAGATTCCTTGGAGACACACTCTTGCTCCGACTGATTCCTCCTCTTGAAATCAGACTGAAGAGGAAGAGAGGAAGTCACAAACTATGTCTCGTCGATCACGGGTTGCGCGCCAGCTGGTTGCAGGAACAAATCCCTTTGACGCCCGAAGCACTCGCCAATAGACCTGAACTTTCAACGCTCGCCGGTCACATCGCCGAGAGCGTCTTTGGTTCGGTCGCCTCTTCTATTCATGGCCTGGACATCGCCCACTTTCCTGAACGCGGAACGGATCGTGAAGTGGATTTCATCCTGACCGTCGGTACGCAAAGGATACCGGTTGAAATCAAGTATCAGCGCCGTATCAATCCTTTGAGCGACACACTGGGAATCCGTTCATTCTTGGACAAATCGGTTAACAATGCTTCTTTTGGTGTGTTGGTTACACAGGACGAATCAGGCACGGTTGATGATCCGCGCATAGTAAGCATGCCTCTTTCGACCTTCATGCTACTCAGATTGGCGACTTTCGTCGACTGACCGCGCGATTCGACCTGCTTCTGTCCGTAGGTGGCGAAACTGGCAAACGTCAAGTCTCCCGATTGCACTCATAAGATTCGACGGAACGGCTTCTGTGTCCTGCGCAGGCATTTCCCCATCGAAGCAGTGGAGACCTGCCAGAAGGCGTTTGAACCGATTGCCAAGGACTACTCAAAGGCGTTTCCCGAAAAGCCAGGCGGGGGCCCGGGCAGCCACTTCACTCCCCTGCCCATCCAGCCGACCTTCTACCATCACTCATTCTGCGATGACGACTGCATCTATGCCATCCATTCTGGAGCCCTGGCCGAGCAATTGGTAATCGATCGGTTCGCCACTGACACACCGATCGATTTCGCCATACTGACGCAGTGACGCACGTACCAGCCTTGCCGAGTTTCTATGTCGACTCGTCAAAAGAGGCCCGCAGCGGATCGTTGACAATGACTGCCCGAGGTTAGTCAAGCCTAGGAGAACGGGAGATGCTCGCATGGCCGATCAACTGAAAGAGTCGCTGGACCTGGGCGGCCGCCATCTACTCCGCTGGCTCAACCCGGAACAAGACTACCTGCCCACTGGCAGCTGGTGCATCACCCATGACCTCGCCAGATTGTGGGACGCCCTCCTGCGCCTCGAAGACGCGACCGGATTCGTCATCCCCGCCCACCTGGAAGGGGCGATGCTCAAAAACCTGCACTGGCTCTGCGACAATCCCGACGGGCTCCTCTTTGTACCCCCCGGCCTGGACTGGCAGCCTCCCAATTTCGAGTTGCACACGGTTCGCGAGGGCATATTGACCTTCAACGCCCTGGTTCAGTTCAGGAATAGCCGTTGGGCACGGCAGGCAGGCCACCGCTATCTTGAGACCATCCGCCGCTGTCTGGCGCCGGATAACAGCTGGGATGTCCTCAAGTTCGACTATGCCAAACACTTCGAAGTCGCCGAAGGCCAGTCTCTCGACGATGTATATACCCACGCCAACGGGCCCGACCTCACCGTCTCCCACGGCCGCTCGATCGAGGCCCTGGTCTGGTACTACCGGACGACTGGCGACCAGCTGGCTCTGGACCTGGCCGAGCGGCTCGCGCGCCATCACCTTGCCCACGCAACCACCCCCGACGGCGCTGTTCCCGCAGCAATTGCGAACGAGGCCAATCAGGGCGACCGCCAGTCCTACCTCTACACCATGTGCGGACTGTTTCAGTTCGGCCTGCTGACACACCAGTCCGTCTATACCGATGCCGTGCTGCGCACATACCGCAAGGGAGTACCCGGCCTCGTCAACGAGTGCGGCTGGGTGGCCCATGATCTGGGCCAGAACCGGTTCCCGGACGAAACAGGCAATCCGCTCGCCAACACCGAGTCGACCGGCGCCGCCGCACGGCTGGCGCTGTGGCTTGCCCTCCATACCGGCCATACCGAGTACTTTGATGACGTAGAACGGCTGGTGCGGGCCCGCCTCTTCCCCGGCCAGACCACGGAAGCCGATCTGCCCGACATCCCCGACCGGGAGTCTGCCGCCAGGCAACTGGGGGGATGGGGCGCAAACAGGTTTCCCCATGCCGGCAAGGGTTACAATCCCAGCGGCACGGCCGAGATTGTCCATACCCTGGCAGCCGTCTATCGTCATGTCAGCGCGCGCACGGCCGCGGGGTTGTTCGTCTACCTGCACTTTGACTACGCTGACTCCAATCTCGATATCACCTGCAGTAGGCACAGAGACGCCGCCAAAATCACCGTCCGTCCCCGCGTGGAGGACAATCTCCTGCTGCGTGTGCCCGGCTGGGCCTCCCACAGTTCACTGCGAATTACGGTGGACGGGGGCCCGGTCCCGCTGCATATGATCGGCCCTTTTGCCTGTGTTCCCAAAGAGATGCTGCTTGTAGGCAAGGAGGTCGCCTTGCACTATGATCTGCCGGTTCGCCGGACCGTTGAGACGATGCCGCGCGGGGACCGCTATCAATTCGCCTGGCGCGGCGACGAGATTACGGGAGTCTATCCAAACAAGTGGCCTCTGCCCTTCTATCCCACCCTGGAGGACCCTGACTATGTTTGATGTCGACTACCGCGCCTTGATCGGACGCGCAGACCTCATTTACGAGCGGCCGGTTGAGCATCCGGTGCAGGGCCAGCCGATTGGCAATGGACGCACGGGCACGATGGTGTGGACAACGCCGGGCGCGATTCACTTCCAGGTCAACCGCAGCGACCTGTTCTCGGTGAACAAGAACCATGCCGGCGACTATTCCGACCCGGCCGACCACTGCAGCGCCTGCGCCCAGGTGACGCTGGACGTGGGCGGCACGGCCTTCGCCGGCAGCGCGCCCGGCTTCAGCCAGCGCCTCTCGCTCTACGAGGGAGAATGTACGGTCCGCGGCGACGGCGTTTTCGCGCGCTGCTTCGTGGCGGCAGCCGGCGAGCGCACGGAGTCGACAGATGCCCTTATCGTGGAAGTCGATGACGCGCGGGCCGAACCGCAACCGGTCCGCGTGACCCTGTCGATGTGGCGCGCGCCCGAGGTGCGTACCCGCAATCACCTCGCGGCCTACGCCTTCTCCGAGCACGCTTCGAGTCCCGGTGAAGAAAGCGGCGACCGTCTGACCCTGACCCAGCAGTTCACCGAGGCCGATCACTACTGTGCCTCCGCGGTCAGTGCCGGCGCAGACGGTGCCAGGTTCGATTCAGCCGCCTCCTCAACCGGCCGGCGCTCGCTGGTCCTGCCGGCCGCATCCGGCAAGCGCACCCTGGTCTTTTCAACCGCCGTCTCATGGTCGAGCGAAGACGACGTCGGCAAAGAGGCGCTGGCACAGACCGATGCGGCCCTGGCGGAAGGCTTGCCGGCTTTGCGATCGAAACACCAACGCTGGTGGGCAGGCTTCTGGGAACGCACCTTCCTGCATCTGCACAGTGAGAACGGCCTCGCCGATTTCATGGAACGCGTCCGTACGCTGCATCTCTACTACATGGCCAGCAGCTCGCGCGGGGCGTTCCCCCCCAAGTGGAATGGATCGATTTTCACAACCAACGGCGACACCCGCAACTGGGGCGCACAGTTCTGGGTCTGGACGATGGAGATGCACTACTACGCCCTGATGGCTGCCGATGCCGACGACCTGTGCGATCCCTTCTTCCGCATGTATGCCAGCCAGATGGACTCGTGCCGCATAGCCGCAGCCCAGCGCTGGGGCGTCGCCGGCACCTTCTATCCGGAGACGACGCCGTTTGACGGGCCGGTTGAACTACCCGATGCGCTCGCAGAGGAGTTCCGTGCCGTGTTCCTGGGCCACCGGCCCGCCGAGGCGCTGTCCACGCGTTTGCGCGAGCTGTGCCGCTACGAGCACCACCTGCTAACTCAGCTCTACCCTCTTCAAGGGCGTACCGACTCCCGCGTCTGCTGGATCAGCCACCTGGCCACGACCGCCTGCGAGCTTGCATTGCTGGCCTGGTGGCGCTATCGCTACAGCGGCGATATAGACTGGCTCCACACCGCCGCCTACCCGCTGTTGCGCGACACCGTCGAGTTCTATCGCGGCCTGGCCGTGCGCGGCGAAGACGGTAGCCTGCACCTCCATGAGCTGAACCAGCATGAGGACTTCTGGGGCGCGGACGATGGCATCTGGGACCTGGCGGCCATCCGCGGTGCCGCCCCAATTGCGATTGCCGTGGCTGGTATGCTCGAAACCGACGCAGAGTTGCGGCGGGAGTGGCAGACAATGCTGGACGAACTGACGCCCTACCCGATGGGATCCGATCCGCAGGCGCAGGCGCTTACCGGGGGCGTACTGGCCGAGGATCTCTGGGCCGCGGGCCGGCTCGGTGTCATAGACGGTCAGCAGAACCCGGAAGATGTCTGGCTGGCTCCCGTCTTCCCCTTCGAAGACTGGACACTGGAGACTCGCCAGCCGGCCACGGACGCCATCGTGCAGAAACTGCTCGACCTTGCCCCCCGCATGAGATCGATTCTGCGTGGAGACGCCTGCAACACCGCCATTCGCACGCCCATCGCCGCGGTCCGGGCCGGGCGCGGCCACGAGTTGCCTGCCATCCTGGCCTCCTATTACGCCGCCTTCGGCGCGCTGGAAAACGGCTGGAGCCTGTTCGAGGGGCATGGAGATATCGAGAACCAGGCCCATTCCATCGAACCGCTGGGCTGCATCAGTTTCCTGCTGCAGGAAGGCGTCTTACAGGCCGCCTCCCCCCGGCCGGGGCAGCCCGAGATTATCAGCCTCTTTCCGGCCTGGCCCGAGGAGTGGGACGCCTCTTTCCGCCTGCTCGCTCGCGGCGGCTTTGTCGTCAGTTCAGCTATACACGAGGGCGAAGTCAGGGCCGTGGAGATCGAGTCCCGGCGCGGCGAGGTCTGCACTCTTCGCAATCCCTGGGAAATGGCCTGCACGTTGCGCGAGGTTGGAGGCCCAGATCGGGAACTGAATGGCGAACTCCTCCGCTTCGAAACGGAGGCGGGCGGCAAATACCGCCTCTGGCCGGCAGGCAGCCCCGCGCCGGAGCCGGTCCGCATCGCGCCGCCGCCCGCCGCGTCGCCGGCAACTTACCACCTCCAACTGCCGGCCGGAACGACCGTTCAGGGCGTCCTGGGTCGCGTCCGCTAGCCGGCGCGCGGTTGTGAGGTCCTTTCAGGGTCGGATGTTCAGTCGATGTGAAAGACCTGGCGCAGGTCTTTGGCAACGGGGCTATTGTCCAGGTTGGAAGGCATGATGTCGCGCATGTAGGCCCACCACTTCTTGCAGATCTCTTCGTCCGCGATGCTGGCCCACTGCGCCTCGTCCTCGATCTCTGCATACGCGAACAGTGTGTGCGTGTCGGCGTCGAGGAAAATCGAGTAGTTGCTGACCCCGTGCGCTTTGAGGACCGCCTCAAGCTCGGGCCAGATCGGGCTGTGGCGCCTCTCGTACTCCCCGTGCTGGTCGGGGTTGACCGACATGACAAACGCTTTGCGAATCACGAAAGCCTCCCTTTTTGTGGCTCCGGCGTTGACTAGCCCCAAGGTCAGTAAATCTTCTGCCCCTGCAATTCGATCGAAATCCTCTCTTGACGCAAAGGCAACCTACCAAAAATCTTAGACGCCACGGACTGTACCGTCAAGTTCTGAAGCCTGGAACGGGCTGCACGTTCAGCGCCGTCCGCCCTGCCATGCTGCCATGCAACGTCGAAATTTTCCCCTAAATTCGACTGCTCTTGGCGCGGCATTGTGGAACATTGGCACCTGCCAAACAGTCTGAAGCATGTAAGGGAAGACAGTCCGCTCGAGTCCATGTAATCTTTCATCGGTCTGTTAGTGCCCGGCCGGCTGTCATGAGTGCCATGCAGGCCAACGCCTTCTGGCGCCCGCCCCATACGCAAACAGTTCTCACAAGACCGCGATGAGAACCGGAATCATGATCAGAGCAGCCCCTTTCATTCTTGCCCTCATGCTGGCCGTCGTTCTTTCGCTGTCTGCGTGCCAGCCGATTCGGCCCGAGCCAGTCGAAAGTGAGGCCGACCTCTCGCAAAAACGCGGCCTGGCGACGACGAAATCGCCCGTGGCCCTTTTCCATTCATCCAAGTATGACAATGTATCCGTCTATACGATCGAAGAATCGGACAACGAAGGACGGTCGTTGCTCCACGTATCCTTTCCCGTGACTGAGCATGAGGCGATCAATGCCCGCATGAAGGGGGTGGCGCTCGAGTTCATCGACGAGTACCGGGTAGCCTCGGAAGAGATTGAAGCAGCCTACCAGGAGTACAGGCAGGGCACGGGACGAGAGGAAGCGACACTTGTAGCTAGCTACCGACAGCACTTCGACGTCTCTGCCGCCGATGCCGACATGATCTTCTTTGTTGTCTCGAGCTCGCGCTACGTCGGAGGCTGGAGCGATGCGCGGGCATATGGTTTTTTCTTCGATCGAAGAAACGGACGAGAGATGCACACTTCGGACCTTTTCGAGGATGGTCTCTATGTGCAACGGCTGTCGGATCTGACAAGATCTGCCCTGGCGAACCGCGTACGGGCCGCAATCGCGGAGATCGATTTTGATTCAGACGCAGCGCGCTCGAAGTGGCTTGCGTTGTCCGAAAAGTGGATCCAGGATGCGACCCCGCCGGCGCCGGAGGCGTTTGACGACATCGTATTCGGTGAAGACGGAACCATGCGGGTCAGGCTTGAAGTCTACCAAGTGGACCCCGGCCTGGAGGGCATCGTCGAGGTGGAAGTCGCCATCGATGAGATCGCCGACCTCATGCGTGCCGATGTGCGGCAGCTCCTGGCTCGAACATCGCCGGTTCATATGCCCTTCCCCCGGCCCGTGCTGAAAGGGCAGGGCGCCGGGACGCCGCTGTCGCCGGCGTTGCAGCCGCAGGTGGAGGAGCAGCCCAGCTGCCTGGAAGTACCTTGCGTTGCCCTGACATTCGACGACGGGCCTTCCATCTACACTGAAAGGCTGCTGGACATTTTGAAGGAGCACGACGTAAGGGCGACCTTCTTCGTCATAGGGCAGTCCGCCAGGATTCACGCAGCAACGATCAGACGGATGAACGAAGAAGGACACCAGATCGGCAACCATACCTGGAATCACCCCAATCTGACCGAGTTGACGGACGACCTGATTCAGGAGCAGATTCAGCGCACCGACAGCATCATCAGCCAGATCATCGGCGAAACGACGCCGCACATGCGCCCTCCCTATGCAGCCTACAATGACCACGTTCTCGCCGTCTCCGGCATGCCCTTCATCCTCTGGAGCGTGGACCCCCTGGACTGGAAGGACCGCGATTCGGACCTTATTGCCGCAAGGATCATCGAATCGCCTGCAGGCGCGATTATTCTGGCGCACGACATTCACAGGACCACGGTCGAGGCGATGCCGTCAATCGTCGCATCGCTGAAGAGCAAGGGCATACGCTTCGTCACCGTGACTGAGCTTCTCGGGCCGCAGACGCTTGAGTCCGGCCATACCTACTTCCGCCAATCAGACAGAGAGTAGCTGGCCGAACCGGGCCCGACCCGCCGCCTTCTGTCTCTATCTCCGCTCAAGGACATGGGACCAAATGATTCGATTTACGCGGTTGCCCGCCAGGCTGATTCTTCTTCTCTCCTTCACGCTTGCCTCTTGCCAACCGATATCGAACATGCCGGCAAACGGCGAACCTGCACAACCGGTCTCTCAGCCCGCCGCCCCAGAGCCCGCCAGAACTAGCAGTTTTGACACCTCGAAATATGCAAGCGTCTACGTCTATACCATAGAGGAGATCGATAACGACGGCCGCTCACTTCTCCATATCTCCTATCCGGTCACGGAACAGGCGGCCATCAATGCCCGTATGAAAGAGGTCTCCCAGCACTACATCGATGAGTACCGCGAGACCGCTTCCGCGATCGAGGAGGCCTATCAGGACTACAAGGAAGAGACTGGAAGGGAGGCAGCCACCTTTGTCACCCACTACCGCCAGAGCTTTGACGTTGCCATCGCCAACGAAAGGATGATCTTCTTCGACCTGGAACGGTCGATTTACACAGGTGGAACGGGGTCCAGATATGTGATTGGGTTTATCTTTGACCGCGCCAGCGGCGCCGAGCTGGCCATCCCCGATCTGTTTCTGGACGATACCTATCTGGAACGCCTGTCAGTCCTCTCCAGGGAGGCGCTGGCAGAGCGGATTCGCACACAGGAGCTGGCGACCGACTTGGCATGGATTGAGGACGGTACCGCTCCGACAGTAGAAAACTTCGACAACATTCTGTTCAGGGAAGACGGCACTTTTATCGTGTGGTTCGACAAATACCAGGTTGCCGCAGGAGTGGAAGGTGTAGTTGAAGTCGCGTTGCCCGTGGACGCGATTGCCGACCTGCTCAAGCCGGAGATTCGCGAGTTGCTCGGCATCGAAAATGGTGAGGGAACAGGGCCCTCGGATGCCAACGGTTTGGACGGGATAGCCGGCGGCGAGTCCGGCGCCCTGGCCGCAGGTGTGGCGCGATCTATCGGTCCGGCCGCGGCCCGGCACCTATCAGTTTTGGGAGAGGAGCAGGCGAACTTCGGAGCAACAGGTGCGAACTGGGCCAGCCTGCGCCTGGCAGGACCGGCCCAGGAAGATGGGATCAACTGCTATGAAGTAGCTTGCGTGGCGCTTACTTTCGATGACGGCCCGTCGGTCTATACCGAAGGCCTGCTCGACATCCTCAGCCGGCACCAGGTCAAAGCCACCTTCTTCATTCTGGGGAAGTCAGCCCGTATTCAGTCCGAAACGGTCAGCCGCATCTTTGCCGAAGGCCACCAGATTGGAAATCACACCTGGGACCACCCCAACTTGACGAAGCTGTCCGCCGAGCTCATTCAGCAGCAGTTACATCAGACCGATGACATCGTCACGCAGATCATCGGCCAGCCAACCGTTCACCTGCGGCCGCCCTATGGCGCTTACAATGACCTTGTACTCGCCGTCTCCGGACTTCCAATCATCTTCTGGAGCGTTGATCCGCTCGATTGGCGCGATCGGGATGCGGACGTCGTCGCCGCCAGGATCATCGAGTCCCCTGCCGGAGCGATAATTCTGGCCCATGACATTCATAAGACGACCGTCGCTGCCGTTCCCGTCATCATCGAAGCGCTGAAGGAGCGAGGAATTCACTTCGTAACCGTCACGCAGCTGTTTGAACCGGAGCAGTTGGTCGCGGGGAATGTGTACGTCAGGCAACCCGATGTGCCGTCCGAATAACCCGACGACAGCTTCGTACGATGGGGGGCGCTGCCCGCCAGGCGGCGGACGAATAATGGTAGAGCGCCGACCTAGACGCCGGCGCGTTGAGGATCTGTCGCTTCCTGCCGATGGGGCCGCTGTTCGCAGAGACGCCGACAATGAAAGGCAGTCGATGTCGGGCGTCCTCAGCCCGCCCGCACCCGCTCAATCGCGGCCAGAAGATTGTCCCTGCTCAACCGCGAGCCCTCTTTGAGCGTCTCCAGCGTACTGTCCACCTTGCGCTCGTATTCGATCGCCCAGATCCCGTCGAACGAGTCGAGCAGGTGGCGCAGGATCGGCTGCCAGTCGATCTCGCCCTCACCGAAGGCGCGATATTCGACGCCCGAGGCCGGGCGCGCCACGTCCTTCCAGTGTGTGTAAACCACCCTGTCCTCGACCGCCATCAGCGCCTCGTAGGGGTCCGACCCGCTGTAGGCGTAGTTGGCCGGATCGTAGGTAACGCCCACCGACTTGTAGGGGACCATATCCAGCAGCCGCTTCGCGCCCGCGCCCGTGGCCGATGTGCCGCCGTGATTCTCTATTGCCAGCGCGACATTCTTGGCCTCGGCGTAGCGGCCGATCTTGTTGAACGCCGTGCTCAGCGTCTCGTACAGCGCATCGGTGACCCGTTCCGCCGGCAGCACGTAGTGCTTTGAGTGGGTGAAGTCGTGCTCGGTGAAAACGCGAATCACGCGTGCGTCGAGCGCATCGGCGAGGTCGATCACCTTCATCAGTTCATCGCAACGGTCCTCCGCCACGTCGCCGCTCAGCCCGACCACGGCGCCGCCTCCCAGCGCTGTGACCTTGACGCCCGCTTCCTCCGCCATGCGCTGCACCGCATCGAGATCCTGTGGTGTGGCGTCGACTGTTATCTTGTTGCTGGACTCCTCTTCCAGCCAGCCGCAGTCGATTTCAACCGACGTCAGACCGACCTCGTGTGACGCTGCGAAGAACTCGGGCAGCGTGTACTCGCGGAAGCCGTAGGATGCGTTGCCGAGCGCGATTCCATTTGACATCGAAAGGTCCTCCTAGCTTGGTTCGGTCTACCGAAGCAAAACCTGCAGCCGAATTCAGCCGCATTGGCCGGCTGCCGGCGCCGTTAGCGCAGATGCTTGTGCTCGCCCGCCACGCTCACGTTGAGATTGCGCCAGCGCGCCGTGACGCCCTGGCCGAAGGTCGTCTGCTGATACTGCGGGTCGAGCCCGGGCAGGATGCCCCCGCGCCCGTCCGGCAGGTCGTCGAGCAGCGTGAAGATCGCCATGTTCACCGTGAAGCGGGCCGGCTTGATGATCGGGGCAGACGGCGGATCGACCGTTGCCAGCCACTCGACTTCATGCACCAGCTCGCCGTCAACGTACCACTCGGCGCGGTCCGGACCCGGCGTGAGCACCGCGTCGCTGCCGGGATCGTAGATAATCTCATAACGATGCCACGAGCCCGGCTCGATCTCGAGGCCCGTCATCGCCGGGTCGGCCATCGGGACAACCGCCTCGCTTCCCCCTGGAGCATTGACCGCGAAAAGCTCCCGCAGCGCCATCACGCGGCGGTTCGAGATTTCGAAGTTGATGACCATGCCGGTCGTGTCGTCGATCAGCGCAATGGCCGCGCACGCCAGGCGCGGGTCGTCCGGGTCGGCGCCGAACGGGTTGCCCTCGGTGCCGTGCACGTTGACCGCCATCTCCACCGAGACCGAGAGCCCGTCACCGGTCGCAAATCGCTTGTCGGCCGTGACGATCGCCTTGACGTGGTCGAGCGGATTGTCGAAACCGATCGTGAAGCGCGGGATGTCGATCTTGAACTCCGGCTTCTCTCTCGTCGGCGCCGTGATCGTAGCCGCCGGGTCGAGGGCCGTGAAGTCGCCCGCTTGGAGGACGTGCCAGCCCGCGCCGATCACCGGCGAGCCGGCCGACCAGTCGTTGAACTCATAGCCGTCACCCGCGATCAGGTTGGGCGGCGCCGGCATGGCGCGCCACACGTCGACCGTGCGCGGCTCGTTGGGCCAGTCCAGCGGCGCGTACCTCTCCTCGTCCCAGATCTGGTCGAGCTCGGTCGTCAGCTCGATGATGTTGCCGGCCGGGTCGGGGATGTAGATGAAGATATTGTGGCCCGGGCCGTGACGGCTGGGGCCGTAGATGATCGGCACGTCATTGCGCCACAGGTGGTCGCAGATCCGCTTGACATCCTCCCACCCGCTGAGGTCGTACGCGTAATGGTTGACCTTGGCGTGGCCCGCGTTGAGCAGGGCGACGCCGTGATGGTCCTGGTTGCAGCGCAGCCAGATGACCGCGTCCTCCGCCGTGTCGGAAACGCGGAAACCGAGAACGTCGCTGTAGAACGCCGCCGCGATCTTCAGATCGATGCTTTGCAGCGTGATGTGGCCGAATCGAAGCGGGCGCACCGCGCGCGGCTGCAGCGGCCGATCGAGCTTCTCCATTCCTTCAAATAGCTCAATCCGGTTGCCGTCCGCGTCCCGGTAGCAGAGGGCTGCCCCGTGGCCGGGCTCTTCGTACGGCCGTTCAATCGGCTCAAATCCCTTTTGCGCCAGGGCCCGGCGCGCGGCTTCGAGCGCCGCTTCGTCCACAACCTCAAGGCCGAGGTGGTGCAATTCCCGCTCTTCTCCCGGGTAGACAGCAAGACAGTGGTGCTCTTCGTCGCAGCGCAGGAACACTGCGCCGTCGCTGCGCTCCGACACCTCCAGGCCCACGATCTTTTCGTAGAAGTCGACCGTCTCCTCAACGTTTGGTACGGTTATGCCGACGTGGCCGATCTGTTTGATGTTGATCATGGCTGGTGGCGGAGCGTGGCAGACCGCGACTCCGGGACCTCCCTATTGGATGCTGAGCCCGCCGTCGATAACGAGGGCGTGCCCGTTGAGATATGACGCGCTTTCCGAGCTGAGCCAAAGTACCGCGGCCGCAACCTCGTCTGGTTCGATCAGGCGCTTCATCGGCAGGGCATTTTCGAGTTCGGCTGCCAGCGCGGCGTCGCCCTTTGTGTAACGGTCGAACATCGGCGTTGCCACAACCGCTGGACAGACCGCGTTGACGCGAATGTTCTTGTCGACGTACTCGATCGCGGCCGCTTTGGTGAGACCCATGACACCGTGCTTGCTCGCCACGTAGGCCGCCATGTTGGGCTGCGCCAGTATCGCCACGGTCGAGGCAGTGTTGACGATGGCGCCGCCGCCCTGTTCGATCATGACCGCTATCTGCTGCTTCATGCACAGCCAGACGCCCTTGAGATTGATGTCGATGACCCGGTCCCAATCCTCCTCGCTGATCTCATGCGACGTCGCCTTAGCCGCTTCGACGCCGGCGTTGTTGTGGGCCACGTCAATGCGTCCGTATGCAGAGAGCGCCTGGCCGACCATGTTGGCAACATCGCTTGATAGGGAGACGTCGGCCTGCAAAAAGATGGCGTTGCCGCCGCCGTCGCGAATGATCTGCACCGTTTCGCGGCCGGCCCCTTCGTCTATGTCGGCTACGACCACCTTGGCGCCCGCGGTGGCGAAGGCCAGAGCTGTGGCCCGGCCGATGCCTGTGGCCGCCCCCGTAAGGAGCGCGACTCTGCCGGAAAATCCCGCGCTTTCAACCATGACAGGTTATCCTGGTGCTTTCACCGCCGCGGCTAGGCCAGAATGCCGCCGTCCACGGCCATCGGATGGCCGGTGACAAATGAAGCGGCGTCGGAGCTGAGCCAGACGACTGCCTCGGCGATCTCCTCGGGCCGGCCCAGGCGCCCGATCGGTTCGAGCTCGGTGAAATTGGCAACCGCGTCCGGGTAGTCGATCGCCTGCTGGGCCACCATCGGCGTCGAGATCAGGCCGGGGCAGACGCAGTTGATGCGAATATTGGAGCGCGCGTACTCGAGCGCGGCCGAGCGGGTCAGCATGACAACGCCGCCCTTGGTCGCGCTGTAAACGCCCAACTCGGGCGTGCCAGTCATGCCCGCATTGGACGCGGTGTTGACGATGACGCCCCCGCCCTGGCGCAGCATGTGCGGGATCTCGTACTTCATCGAGAGCCAGATGCCCTTGAGATTGACGCGCATGATGCGGTCGTAGTTCTCTTCCGAACAGTCGGCGGTCAAGGTCATTTCGCCGAGGATGCCGGCGTTGTTGAACCCGCAGTCGATCCGTCCGTAAAGCTCAACGCAGCGATCGACCGCGGCTTCGACCGAGGCCGCCTCGCCGACGTCGCAACTGACAAAGTTGGCTTCGCCGCCGCCCAGTTCGACAAGGCGGAGGGTCTCCTGCGCGCCATCCACGTCGACGTCGGCGACGAGGACGCGGGCGCCGCGTTCGGCGAAGGCGAGCGCGGTCGCCTGGCCGATGCCCGATGCACCGCCGGTGACGAAAACAGATTTACCGTCCAGACTGTTCACAGGTAGCCTTTCTCGTTCGCGAATTCCAATGCGCTGGTCCAATCACCCAATTCGTCAGTCCGCGGCCTCCGCGGGCGAGTCGAGGAAGCCGAGCTCTCCCAGCCGGTCGATCCACTGCTGACGCTGCGGGCTGCCGCCGCGGTTTTCAAGCCATTGGACCGGATAGAGCGGGTCGTCAGGGCGGTCGTACTGGGCCGTGGCGCGGATCGAGTTGGCCGCGCGACTGCGGGCCGCGTCCTCTTCCGCTTTGCCCTTCGGGTTGTTGTAGTAGACAAAGGTGCACATTCTGCGCCCGTCAGACCCGCCCCAGCTGGCGTGCCAGAGGCGCAGGTCGAAGGCCACGACGTCGCCGGGCAAACTCTCGCACACGTAGCTGGGCACTTCCGGAATGTCGAGACCCGCGCCCCTTATCGTTTGGCCTACCTTGGAGTGGTAGGGTTCCCTGTGCGAGCCGGGCACGACGCGCAGCGCGCCGCTCTTTGCACCGACGGGATCGAGATAGTAGGCGAACTTGATGCCGTAGGTGTCCTTGGTGGGGTCGGTGTAGTGGTCCGGGTGCCAGTACGTGTGGCCGACATAGCGGTTGGCGTCCGCGCCCATGCCAATTACGTCCTCGCCAAATAACTGTTGGGCCGTTTCGAGAAAACGAGCGTCCTCCAACATGCTCGCCATATACGGCGTATCAGGGCCGAGCGTGTTGGTCCAGTGCCGCTTGCTGCCGTCGAAGGGTAGGTGAGCGTAGGCGGCGTTGAGGCCATCTTCGTATTCGGCCTCGATCGTAGCCAGCTCGTCCGCGCCGAAGACACGGCGCAAAACGACGAAGCCAAAGGTGTCGAAGTGGTCCAGTTGCTGTTCGTTAAGCATGGCGTTCACCCTGTGTGCATGGATTGCAAAATGCCGCAATGGTCGGTCAGAATTTTAGATCGTGCCGCCCGCCGTGTCAAGGCAGGAACTGCGGCGGCTGTGTCCCACATTGTGGCGCAGTTCGAATTCGTCCCGCAAACGCGATGGCGTTTGGCGTTCCGGGGCAGGTCGGGAAAAAGCGGCAAACCCGCGCCGAGCAAAGTACGGTTGACAGTGGAAACAAAGAATCTTTTCTGCTGGGATGTATTGAAGAAGGCCCTGTCTCTTCTTGTCTCGCCGCATCCAGGTCAGTTTTCGGACCAAGTCCCTTCTGCCGCTTCCGTTTCCCCCTATCCTGCTCATTGGGGCTTGCGCGTCCATTCAGTCTTCGCCCTCTCCTCCCCCTCGGCAGCCGAAAGCGCGCCCCCGACGACGCACGCTTCCAGCTGCCTGCGCAGCACCCCAACATCCAGCCCGCCGTGCGAGGCGATCATCACGATCTGCGTGCGCGGCGGCTCGTCGCCCCATTCGTCGGCCAGCGTCAGGCTGGCGCGTTTGCCCACCATTTGCAGTATCATCCTCTTGCCCGGCATCCCGTCCAGTTGGACCACACCCTTGGCGCGGTAGATTGTAGTCGGCAGCTCCTCGAACATCCCGCGCAGCGCCTTCAGCGAAAGCGGCCTGGCCGTCGTCCAACTCCACGTGCTGAATACCAGCGTATGGTCGGTATCTCCATGGTTGTGATCTTCTGTCCCTTCGTGGTCATGGCGATGCCCGTCCCCATGATCGTGATCGCCTTCCCCCTCCACGCCGTGCACGTGCACGTCCCGTTCGGCGCGCCCGTGCAGCCGCTCCGCCGCATAGCTGCCCACACCAAGCACCAGCGCCAGCGGCACTCGCCCGTGAGTCGCTTCCAGAACGCGCACTTCCGGCGCATCGGGTCGTATCAGGTCGGTCTTGAACTCCACTGCGTCGAGAGACACCTTTCTCTTCTTCATCCTCGCCGCAATGCGTCGGCCCAGATCGCTCTTGATCGCCTCCAGTGCCTCTGCCGTGACTAGATCGACCTTGTTCAGCACCACGATGTCCGCCACCGCGATCTGGTCCAGCGCCAGCCCGGCGTTCTCTTCGTCCAGCGTCAGGACATTGTCGGCATCCACCACAACCAGAATGCCGTCCAACCGCACCAACGCCCTGATTTCAGGCGCCAGGAAAACATTGGCGACAGCGATAGGATCCGATACACCGCTGGTCTCGACGATGATGTACTCCGGGGCGTCCTCCCGCTGCAGCAGTTCCAGCGCCGCCTTCAGCAGGTCGCCGCGAATCGTGCAGCAAATGCAGCCGTTCGACAGATTGACCGTTTCGCCTTCGACACCGACGACCAGCTGTGCGTCAATGTTGATCGCCCCAAAATCGTTCACCAGCGCCGCGATCTTCAGACCGTGATCGCCGTGCAGAATATGGTTGAGCAGCGTGGTCTTGCCCGCGCCGAGAAAGCCGCCAATTATGGTCATCGGCACCGGAAGACGATGGTTTTCCATATCCGGTGTTCCTCCTCAATCGTCATTCATATTGTGCCCGGCAGCCGCACACCAACAGTACCCTTGTACAACACTCTCACCGCTCCCGCAAGGACCGATGCAGTTCCTGACCACCGGCCACCGGCCACCGACCACTGGCAACCGGCATCTGCGGTTGGACGGTCGGGCCGTGCCTACGCCCTTCCAGCTCGCCGCCAACGCGCAGCCGTGCCGACGCCAGCATCCTTGCGCAGCTCCCGCAGTTCGAATCACGAATCACGGCAATTCCGGCCCTCCCTTGTGCGGGGGGACTCCCCCCGCAACGCCCCCCTCTGTATGCCAGCGTGCCTGCGCCTCCCCCGCCGGCCTGTCAGCAACCGGGAGACAATACCACCGTGCCTGCGGGCTTCCAGCTTTTCACCAACCCCACCTTCGTAGAACCTACCCTGCCAACGCGCTTCCAGCTCGCCGCCAACGCGCAGCCGTGCCGACGCCAGCATCCTTGCGCAGGTCCCGCAGTTCGAATCACGAATCACGATTCACGATTCACGATTCACGGCTATTCCGGCCCTCCCTTGTGCGGGGGGACACCCCCCGCAACGCCCCCCTGTAGCTATGCCAACGTGTTGGCGCGTGCCCGGCTGGTGTGTCAGCAACCGGAAGGAAATGCCACCGTGACGGCGCGATTCCCACCTGTCGCCAACGCCGCCGCGCACGCCGCCGCCGTGCGTGCGCGGCGGCGGCCATTCGCGCCTCCGACCGGCCGTCTACGGCCTCTGCAGTTTCTGGCCACCGGCCACTGACAACTGGCCACCGGCCACTGACTACTGGCCACCGGCCACTGACTACTGGCCACCGACCACCGACAACTGGCCACCGACAACTGCAATCCCGCAATCCGGTCCCACCGTCCCCTGCGAGAGTCTCCGAAACGTGCTATACTGCAAGGTTGAGCCCGAACGCGCCGCATCACACATCTGCCCGTCCACCATGTCCAGACCGCCCGCCATGTCGACCCGCTCCAAACCGAACGTCCGAACTCTGGCCCCTACGCACATCACCAAAAGCCTTGTCTATACGAATCTGCAATGCGCCGACCCGTCACCCGCCGCGTGCCCCGTCTACAGTAGAATCACGCCCGCCTTGCCGCCCATGCCCGCGCCGCCGCCGCCACCCGGCTCGGTATCCTGTCACAAGGAGCACGCAGCTGCCACTGTTTTGCGCACCATCTGCACCCGAACGCCATCATTTGCGCACTTCCTGTCCAAAACCGACCGGAATCTGACCGCGGCCGCATCCTGCTACGAGAGTCCATGCCATTATCCTGTCACGAAAAGAGAGAAAAAGATTTTCAAGTTAGGCCCATCTGGCCAAAGCATGCATTTCGATACCCTATCGATACCCTGTCGATACCCGATTTCCCAAAGAAATTCGCAGCCGGCTTTTGAAACATGTGGACGCTCCTGGCCCATTCTGGACTGAATTGGCCCCACTTTTGCGGACGCGCGCGGCCACAGTTTTTCCAATTCTTCCATTGGGCTGTTTGTTCTCGGTGAAGGCCGGTATCGAGGCCGGGCGGGGGTGACACAAGTGGCTGTCGAGCTCCATGTGGCGCGCTGGGACGGAGCTGCCGGCGCAGAAAGGGCTAAGTTCGACCGATGAGACCCGGACCGAAAGAACCGAAATGAGTGCCCGCGTCTACTACGGCTGGTGGATCGTCGCGGCCGCGGTCCTGCTGCAATTCATATTTCTCAGCGTCAGCGCGTCGACGGTCAGCGTCTTTTTGCGCCCGGTAGTGGAGGAGCTGGGCTGGCGCGTGTGGCAGTTCACGCTGGGATCGTCGCTGGCGCTCCTGGCCGGCGCGCTGTCCGGCGTCGTCCTTGGCGGCGTGGTCGACCGTCACGGCGCGCGGCTGCCTGTCCTTGGCGGCGCCTTTGTGGCCGCGCTCTGTCTCTATGGCCTGGGGCGGCAGTCCGACCTGTGGCTCTTCTGGTCACTGCACCTGTGCGCCGGTCTGATCGGCTGGACGCTGTTCGGCCCGCTCGTGGTGAACACTGCGGTCAACAAGTGGTTTGTGCGGCGGCGGGGTTGGGCCCTGGCGATCGGCTCAAGTGGAATTTCGCTGGGGGGCTTGATTGCCCCGTTCGCGATGACGCTCGCGGTCGATGCGTGGGGCTGGCGTAACGGCTACTTCCTGCAGGCCCTCTTCGTGCTGGGCATCGTCGTGCCGGTCGCGTTCCTGATGCGGCGCAGGCCGGAGGACGCAGGCCTGCAGCCGGACGGGGATTCGAGCGAGGGCGCCGCGGGAGATGAACCGTCCGGCACTGGAGAGCCGCCATCGATGACGAGTGGGCAGGCGCTGCGCACGTCCGGTTTCTGGCTGCTGCTCGCCGGCTACGGCATGAACCAGGCCGCACTCTCCTCCGTGCTGGCGCACGCAGTTCCTTTTGCCACCGACGCCGCCTTCAGCCGCACGGCCGCGTCGCTGGCAGTGGCCGTAAACGGGCTGGGGAACCTGCTTTCTAAGGCTGTATGGGGCTACTGCCTGCAGCGCTATCCTGCACGACGGCTGGCGGTGGCGGCCTTCTCGCTGGGCGCGTCAGGCGTGGCGATGATGCTGCTGTCTGCCTTCCTCGGTGGGGCGGCGTCAGAAGGGAGTTTTGCCCCCTTCCTCCTCTTCGCCGGCTTCTTCTGCTACGGTTTCGGATTCGGCGGCACCATCCCGATCAGCGAGTACCTTTGGGCGAGCTACTTTGGCAGGGCGCACATTGGCGCCATCCGCGGGATAAGCCAGCCCTTGACTGTCATCGGCCCGACGTTCGGGCCGGTGCTGGTCGGAGTGGGCTACGACCTGCACGGCACCTACACCGCGGCCTTCGCCGCCATTATCGCCGTTTACCTGGTCGGCGCGGTCTTGGTGGGAATCTCGCGTTCGCCGCGCGCGGTCAGCCGCTGACCTCCGGGATGTAGCTGTAAGCTAAGGATCGTTGACATTTCCAATTGCGGGTCAGCTAAATTTGTCATCCACAGGTTGCCTTCCAGCAGTCCCACCTCTCGTTTACCCGCTCCCTGGAGCGCAGACCGCCACGCCAGCCCGTGCCGCCAATCGCGCCCATCAGAAAAATCAGACGAATCATGGTTCAAAAAGTTGCCCGCCAACCCCACGCACTATCCAATATCCGCTTTCCCTCCCGAAGACCTGCTCGCCGCCGCTAACTGTGTCCATCAGAATAATCAGACGAATCCCGGTTCAGACATTTGTCAGCAAACCCTACTCACTGTCCACTATCCGCTTTTCCATCCCGATGACCTGCTCGCCGCCGCTAATCACGTCCATCAGAAAAATCAGACGAATCCTGGTTCAAACATTTGTCAGCAAACCCTACGCACAATCCACTATCCACTTTTCCATCCCGATGACCTGCTCGCTGCCGTAAATCATGCCCATCTCAGAAATCAGACGAATCCTGGTTCAGACAATCGTCAACCGTCCCGAGGCTGCTCAGGTGGCATTGGTCCGGTCAATGGCAGTCGGGCATGTGGGCAGGATTGTCCATATAAGACAGACAAAACTGACCGATTTTCGCGGGTTGCCCGGCCTCTTTCGATGTGTTAGGATGCCCCTGCCTCGTACAATCAAACCCGGGAGGAGATTCGATCATGGGTGCGGCTTTTTCAGTCCCGCTTGGCGACGAACAGGTCCTCTTTTTCAAGACCTTCGGCTACCTCGTTTTCAGGGAGTTCTTCACCCCGCAGGAGCTGGAGACGATTCACAGCGAGTTCGATTACAAGCTGGAAGAGCAGTACCCGGGCCAGCCCTATGACGGCAGCCGGCGCTACTGGGCGCCGCTCCTCGATGAAGACACGCCCTTTTTTGCCGGCATGCTCGAAGACAGGCGTTTTCTTACCATCGCCCGCCAGCTGTACGGGGACGACGTGCTCGGCATGAACACCGACGGCAACCGCTACACCGGCAATACGCGCTGGCATCCCGACACCGGCTCCGTCCACCAATACGGTGTAAAATTCGCGTTCTACCTCGAACCGGTCGACGCCGAGACCGGCGCGCTGCGGGTCATCCCCGGCACGCACCGCCTGCAGGAGATAGACGATTTTCGCGCCGGCGTCGATAAGCACGCCCTGCCGGACGTGCCCTGCGAGGTGTTGAAATCGAGTCCCGGCGACGTGGTCGCCTTCGACCTGCGGCTGTGGCACGCCTCCTTCGGCGGCAGCGAGGACCGCAAGATGTGTACCTTGGTCTACTACAACAATCCCAAAAACGGCGATGAGATCGCCGCACTGCAGCGGCAGAGCAAACGGTCGCCGGAGTCGTCGATCAAGAAATTCAAAACTAAACAGCAGTTTCTCTACTCCAAACGCTGGATATCCAACCCGTCCGGTAGCCCGGACCGTCAACTGTGGATCGACCGGCTGCGCGAGATCGGCTACCTGGACGCGCCCGGCGTGGTCGAAGCTTAGGCCCGCCGGCTAGTCCCATTTGCTGTCTATCGGCCGCCCCTTGGTCTACCAGGGCTTCGCCGCCTACAGGCGCTCTCCGGCCTTAGCGCAATTCACGCGGGGCCGGCCGCCGCCATAACACAGACAGGAGGAGCCAGCCGAAATCTATTCGATCAACTTGGACGTAACTTCAGTGAGCAAAGGAGAAGGTTCGATGGATCGAGGGAAAGTTAGTCGCAGAAAGTTCTTGCAGCTTGGCGCAATGGCCGGCGGTGCAATGGCATTGGCCGCGTGTCCTGCCGCCCCCGCCGAGGCCCCCATGGCAGCCCCGGAAGATTCTTCCGATGACGACATGCCCATGGCGGAAATGCTCGATCTTACCCTGCTGAGCCTGAAAGGGACCGGCTGGCCGAAGTTCAACAACTTCATCGTCGAGAACTTCATGGAACAGACCGGACACGGCGCGACCTTACAGGAGGCCCAGTGGCCGATCAGGGACACGGTGATTCCGGCCATCGCAGCCGGCACGCCGCCGGATGTCGTGCATGACATGGGCAAGATGTCCGGCGCCCTCTACATCGAGGGAGCCTACCTGACACTGAATGACCTGGTCGATGCCGCGCCCTTCAGCCCGGACGACTTCATCGCCGCCGACATCGATTCGCTGACCTTCTTCGGCGACATCAAAAAGATCCCGTTCTGGCACAATACGGTCCCGATCGCTGTGCTGGCCTACCGCAAGGACTTCGTCGACGAGGCCGGCCTCTCTCAACCCGCAACCGAGGACGCCTGGGATACCTACGACGACCTCTGGGATTGGGCCGGCAAACTCCAGGTCCAGGACGCCAGCGGCAACATCACCCGCTTCGGCTGGGACCACATCGGCCTGACCTGGGCCGGCTTCTCCGTCCTGGGCGGCGTATTGGACCAGGGTGGACACTGGTGGGATGAAGGCGCGCAGGAGTTCACGCTCAACACCGACGAAGTGGTCAACGCCTTGCAGGCGATCTACTTCGATCCCGTCTACACCTATGGTGTCAGCTACGACAACGCCAATGCCCCCGACGTCGGCTTCACCGAGAAGCTGTTCGAAGGTGTCGTCGCAGTGTCGCAGATGAACTGGCCCATCCTGATCGCGCTCGACAATGACATGATGGATATGGTCGAGATCCTGGGCTACTCGGAGATTCCAGGACTTGCCCCTGGCCAGCACAACTACTGCTACGAAGGCACCTGGGGCGCCGGCATCGTCGCCTCCGCTCCGGCCGAACATCACGAGGCCGCCTTCCAGCTGGCGACTATGCAGCTCCAGCCGGAAGTTGCCCGCGTGATC